>JAZDMN010000052.1:0-23238 GCA_043800955.1 Microcaldota archaeon | reverse complement strand
CCATCACCATTCAATCGATTTATCCCATACCCTCCGGCTGTAATCCTCGTGGCTGCCTGGAACCAGTCCGTTTTCTTCAGCTTCTGGATTGCTTTGACACTCACAAGCTCGCGCTCGGTCACTTCCGCAGGCGGCACCCGTGAAGGCGATGTGCTTCCGAAATATGCAACCGAATGCCCCTCGACAGCGTTTCCAGCATCGAAGCTGGCTTCCATGGCCATGGGGGTTTCCCTCCGCAGGCCCTCAACAAGTCCGCTTTCCACAAAAGCGCGGACCGTGGTCCTTGTCGCCTGCGGAGCTGCCCGTTGCGCATCCTGCACCTCGCGGAACATAATCCGGGCATCCTCCATGGAACCGATGGGCCTGGTGCAGAATCCCTTAATCCTGTTGTTGTGCGCATCGTACCTCGGCGGCCACGCCGCGCCCACCGAACCGGTTTTCTCGTGTGTTGCCTGCAATATCATGTCAATCCTGCCCTATGGCTTGGTCTGAGCCTCTTGGTAGCATATACGCTCTTCAAACAATTTATAAATATATCGTAAATTAATTTCGAATAACGCAATGCTTAACTATAATTAGCTACGAATATCGTAGGTAATCACCTATCTTTATTATCCTTGTCAGGGTTTAGCAAGGCATGAAGGTTGATTCCGTCGACGAGCGGATACTTGAGACGCTGAAATCCGATTCGCGTGCGAGCAACGTTTCCATCGCAAAATCGCTTGGGCTAACCGAAGGCGCTGTTCGCTGGCGCATAAAAAGGATGATGGAAACCGGAATCATCCGGCGCTTCACCGTGGAACTATCCGGGGACGCATCCACATTCGCCATTCTTATGATCAAGGCCAAGGGCGAGACGAAAAAGATGATGTCGGAAATCATCGCCCTCAAGGCCCACCGGGATGCCTACGAGATATCCGGCGAATACGACGGCTGCGTCATTCTCGAGGGCTCATCCGTGGAAGACATAGACCGGAAGATAGACCTAATACGAAAAGTGAAAGAGGTCGCCGAAACGCGGACATTCATCTCGTTCGGCAAGTGGTAGCGGCGCATAATGCGCCTCCCCATCCCCCATGCGGGCGGTTATGGTCTTGCATCCTACTGAATGCTTCCCAGGAGCATCTTCCTCATCTCTATGGGTTCGAGCTCCTTGAGCGCCTTCAATGCGAAATCGAGTTTCGCCTCGCTCTCGGAGAATATCGTGAACATCTTGTCGCCTTTCTCCACGCGGTCGCCCCTTATCCTGTGAATAAGGACCCCCGCGCCCTTGTCGCGCGGCGCGCCGGCGATTCTTGCCATCTTCGACATCACCTTGTTGTCGATATGGAATATGCTGCCTGATACATCAGACGTGACGGTGTGGGTGTACTGGCCGGCCTGGATGTCCGAGGTCTTGACCTTCGGATTCCCGCCCTGGAGCCCGATTATCTCCCTGAATTTCGCAAGCGCCTTGCCGCTGTTGACCAGGCCCTCTGCCGCAGAGTAGCCCCGTCCTGATTCGACTTTGCCGCACAGCTCAAGGAGCTTCCCGGCCATTATCAGGCTTTTATGGCGCAAATCATCAGGGCCTCTCCCCTCCAGGACTTCTAGCACATCGATGCACTCGAGGGCCGGGCCGACGCCGTTTCCGACCGGTTCCGCGCCGTCTGTTATCAGCGCCTCAATCTTCATATTGAGCTTTTCTCCGACCCGGATGAAGTGCTTGGCCAGCTCATTGCCCCGCTCCACGTACGGCACCTTCACGCCCCGGCCGACGGGGATATCTATCAAAACATATTCTGCCCCGACACTCTTCTTCTTCCCCAGGATGCTTGCAAGCAGCATGCCCTCCGGGTCGAGACTAAGCGGATGCCTGATGCGGATTAGCTTGTCATCGACAGGCGCAAGCTTCATGCCCCCGCCCCAGACTATGGCCCCCTTCGCTTTCAGGACAACCGAACGCATCTCGTCCATATTGAACGTGACGTCTGCGAGCACTTCCATCGTGTCTGCGGTGCCTGAAGCTGAAGTTATCGAGCGCGAGGACGTCTTTGGGATGTACGCCCCCGCGGCCGCGATTATAGGGACGATTACCATCGTAGTCCTGTTCCCCGCGACGCCGCCGATGCAGTGCTTGTCCAGGATAGGCTTCTTTCCCAGGTTCAGCTGCTCGCCGGATTCCACCGTGGCCTCGGCCAGGGCTATGACCTCCTCGTCGCTGAAGCCGTTGATGTACGCGGCAGTTATCCACGATGAGGTCTCTATCTCGCTGAGTTTGTCCTGCATGATTTCCTTGACGATGGTCCGTATCTCGTAGCTGTTGAGGGAACCCTTATCCAGCTTCTTTTTTATGAACTTTATGGATTCGGGCTGGTCCATGTGGACGACCTCGATAAACTCGCCCTTCTTCAGCTTGTGCCAGCTCGCAAGGTCGCGGAAGACGCCTATTTCGCCGGGCTCCACTATCTCCTCGCTGACATCGACAATCGCGATGATGCTCTTGCCGTCATGGCGGAGCTCGGTGCGGTAGCCCGAATAGATGTCGTGCTCCTGCGCTTCCATCTTGTTGAGGACTATGATGTTCCTCCCGGTGTAGATGTCGATGGGTTTGACCTTACAGACATATTTCTTTATTTTCCAGACATCGACCTTTACTGCTTTTGCCTCTTTTTCCACGTAGTCAACCATTGCAAAAACCCCGTTTTTTATTCATATAATCTGATGCCGAGCTTCCCTGTGGCCATCGCGAAGAAGGACTGTGGCGGCACCACGCCTGACTCGGTGATATACCCGCTGATATACTTGGCCGCCGTCGCCTCGAAGGCCGGATTCCTGATTTTCACGCCCTTTGGAGGTTTTTCCCAGACCTCGCGCGGGTCGCGCTCCTCGATTTTCTCGCGCGTCCCGAATATCGTCATTGGGCTATACTTGTAGAGCTCGGCCGCGCTGTAGAACGAGACGTCGTTCATGCGGGCTATGTGCGCCAGCGTCGAAGTGCCTATCTTGTTGATGAGGTCCCCCCTCGACGTGACCGAATCCGCCCCGACAATCACGATATCCGCCTTCTTCATGAACAGGTTCATCCCCCCGTCGACAGAAATCGTGACGTCGATGCCGGCCCTGGCGAGCTCCAGCGCCGTCTTCCTCCCCTGCCACCTCGGGCGGGTCTCGAAGCAGATGACTGAGAATCTTTTCCTCATTTTTTTCGCAGCAATCATGCAGCTTGTGGATGTCGAGGAGTGGCAGTGCGTCAGCACGAGCGCGTCGTCCGGAATCAGCTTCCCCCCGTATTCCGCGAGCTTCTTCGCCCCCTCATCGACCGTTCCCAGGACCTCCGCTTCATGGGCGGCAATCATCCTCTTTAGCTCCGAAACAGATTTCACGCCCTTGGATTTCGCAAGCATGTCCGCATGCCGCACCGCCTCATCCAGGAGGTTCCTCATCATAGGCTCTGTCGGCCTGCTCTGGGAAAGCGCGTCTGCCGTGATAGCAAGCTCCTTTTTCAGCGACGCGGGCGTTTTCGCCTTCGACTGCCGAACTGAAAGCGCAAGCGCCTCTATGGCGCATTTCGCGACATTCCTCGCACCCTGGATTTTGAGAGATTTGATGTCCCTGATTGTCGCCTTGACGGACGCGTGCATACAAGCAAGTAACAGATGCTACAAATAAATATGTTTCACTGCCAAAAACGCGGAGGGGGAGCGCCCCCTCCCCATTTTTAGGCCTCATTCTGACCCTCCCCCCGAACACACAATCCTCAATTTCCTTGAATTGTTATTCGAAATCAGCTCGATAAACGTCCAATGTTGGATTGCGAGGCGACTCTTTTACTATTGCTGGTTGAATAAAAGTAGGAAAATAAAAATTGGAAAAAGGAAATAAGAAAAAAAGGCTTAACTACGGCCAGATTCAGGCTTTCAGCCGAACAGCGAAGCAAGACCTTCAGCGGCCTGCTCCTCTTTCTTGCCTTCGTCTTCCTTCTTCTCCTCCTTCTTGGATTCACCGTGAGCCGCTGCAGGGGCAGCTGCCGCCGGAGCCGCAGCGACCATGGCCGACTGCTTGAGGAGGTCCTCGAAGTTGACTCCCTTCACCGCTTCGGCGAGCACTTTCGCGCGGGCCTCATCGACGTCCGCACCGCTTGCCTTGACTACGGCTACTATTCCTTCCTTGCTAACTTCCTTTCCAGCCCCGTGCAGAACAAGCACGGCATGCAAATATGGGTCTACTTTAGTCATTTACATACACCTCAGTTTTCTTTCATGTCTACCCAAGCTTACCAAGAGCCGTCCCCTGCCGCATGGCAGAGGAGAGAAGCTGCCCTATGGAGCTTGATGAGTATACGTTCGCGTTCAATGACACGTTCACCGCCTGCCTCATCGCGTCGCCAAGCAGAAGGTTTATGTTCTGCTCCGTTGGGTAATGGATGTTGAGGGACAGGTTCATCGCCTGGGCGAACGACGCGGCCATGTCCGCGTTCACCGTCTCGCCCAAATCCAGGATGCCCTTCGAGTAAATGTACTCGCCGTCGAAACCGAACACCAGGCTCGCCATCATCTCGAATGGCTGGACGCCGAGGCTCTGGAGCGCCTTCACCTTGGGCACCGTGAGCTTCTCGCCGGCTTTTGCGACCGTGCTTTCCTTTGAAACGATTATCTTGCCCGCCTTTATCTGGACATTCACGCCGCCGGCTTTCAGCTCGGAGAGCGCAGGTCCCGGGGGCAGGTCTGTTTCGCCTTCTGGTACCACGATGTCCGACACAGCCACGTCGCCTATCTTGGCCGCCCTCTTCTTCTTGTGCTGCTTGAAGAACGAGTTCAGCTCGAACGGCGTCTGGTTCGTAAGTATCAATGCCATGGGCTTGTCGCACTCATTCACGCGCGCGGCAAGCTTCGGGTTGGCCGCCAGGACGCGGCTGATAACCGGCTTCTTGAGCACCATTACCTTCCCGCCCTTCTCCCTTATCCTCTGCCGGAGCGATTGCAGGAGCGCGTCGGGCAGCTTGCGAAGGTCCAGGAGCGCGACCGTCTTGAATTTCTTCATGTCGGCTATCGTGCTCTTGACCTGCTCGGATTTCCTCTTCACTTCCTTCTTGTTAATGTCAATCTTGTAAGCCATTGTTAGCACCTTTCATGCGACCTTCACGGGCTTGCCCATCGTCAGCTTCACGAAAACCGACTTGATGTTGCCCTCGTTGACCTTGTTCTTCACGGCATCATACACCGTCTCGGCGTTGTCGAGAAGGTCCTCAGTCTCCATCACTTCGGTTCCCACGAGCGCCTGCGCCACCGGGAGGTATTTCCCCTTGGAAACAATCCTGACGGATTTCTTCGAGCGTTCGATTATATCCTTTATATTCCCTGTAATCGGCTTGGGCAACTTACCGCGCTTACCAAGCGTCTGACCGAGGGATTTGGCGACCGCACCCATCAGGTTCGGCTGCGCCAGCAGGAAATACTTGTTCGCAAGCTCCTTGACCTTGGCCGGTGCTGCCCAGCCTGCAATATCGTTGGGCTGTATCACGAGGTCTGCACCAGCCCTCCGCGCTTCGTCTGCCATGTTGCCTTCTGCGAAGACCGCGGATTTCAGCTCCTTTCCGCCCTTCCCTTTCGGAAGGACTATGTCGAGGTTGAGCCTGTTTTCGCTCTTGGCAAAATCGATGCCTCTGATGTTGATGATAAGCTCCACGCTCTGCTTGAATTTCTTCTTCCCTTTGTCTTCCAGGGCCTTCTTGATGGCCTCTGCTAGTTTCTTCCTGTCCATAAACAAGCCCTCCTACTCTCCAGAGTAGTTTAACGGGTGATAATGGGTATGTTCCCCTGTTTTTAAAAACCTTTACCTCGGACGCCATCCGGCGCCCTGACGGATTCTTCAGCCCGGGTCTGCATCCGGTTTCAGAGTCCCTCGAACGAGAACGGTCCGAGTGACGCATCCGTAACTGCGGTTATCCTGACGCACGCGAGCACGCCGTTTCCGTCCTGGTGCAGGGGGAGCCTCTCGGCCACGACCTGGAAACCCCGGAAATCCATGAGCATCCCGCCCCAGACCTTCTCCTCTCCGCCTTCGGCGATATGGTGCTCGAACTCGTACCTGCCGTTCGAGAAAGCCATCGCGACCAGCATGCCGAAATCATCGATGTGCGTGAACGTGAGCTGGAAGACGCCCCGCCCGGCCCTGGCGATTATGGTGTCGCCGCGCCGGATGTTCTTCACTATATCATAACCCGGTTCAGACTCAAGGTCCAGCTCTGCAAGGACTTTCCCGGATGTCCTCCCGCCGGATTTGATTATCGTCTCGATTTGCGTTTCCAGTGCCTGGCGCTGGAGAGGCCTGGGGGTATGGCCATGGCGCTTTGCGTAGGCGCTGTTGAAATCCACCAGTTTTCTCCCGTCGCAAGCCATGGCTATCACTGGGAATTAGTGTGGCAGGTAATTTAAAAATAGGTTTTGAAAGAAAAAAGAGGCTTCAGAGCTCGCCGACGCGCCTCTTCATCCTTCTCTTCAACCGCTTGCGCTTCTTCTTTACCCATTTCCAGCGCATGCGGTTTTTTTTCTTCCATTTTCGCGGTTTCGCACCCATAAACAAACCTCATAAAGAACTCATGAGAAAATAGAAGGACTCGAACGAAGTTCGAGAAGATTTCCATTTTCGCGGTTTTGCACCCATGAGTTCATCTAACTGATAATTACAGATAAATCGTAGACTTGGACTTGTTAATCAATAGTTTGTCTTAAATATCTTTCTAGAGGCATTTCAATATCAGCGGATAATCGGATTAACGGAGTGTGATTTGTATGGAGCACAAGATAGAAGGAGAAACGATGCAGATTCTTACGATAGAACTGGGAGAGGGCGAGCAGGTGTTCTCCGAATCGGGGGCCATGGCGTGGATGAGCGCAAACATCTCAATGGAATCCTATATGCGGGGCGGGCTTGGCGCCGGCATCGGGAGGATGTTCACCGGCGAGTCGCTTTTCATGGTGCAGTTCAAGACCACCGGGGGCAAGGGCATCGTATCGTTCGCCCCTTCGTTCCCGGGCAAGATTATCGCGCTCGACATCGCGCCTGGCAAGGAGATGATCTGCCAGAATGATGCGTTTTTAGCCGCTGAAGAGAGCGTGGAACTCAAGGTCGAATTCAAAAAGAAGCTCGGCGTGGGGCTGTTCGGCGGCGAAGGTTTCCTTCTACAGAGGCTCTCCGGCAAGGGCATGGCATTCGTTGAAATAGACGGCGAGGTATTCAAGATGGAGCTGAAAGCCGGCGAAAAGCTCAAAGTCGACACTGGATCCATCGCCATGTTCGAGCCATCGGTCAAATACGAGGTCGAGATGGTCAAGGGCGTGAAGAACATGCTGTTCGGGGGCGAAGGCCTTTTCCTTGCCACCCTCGAGGGGCCAGGCAAGATATGGCTACAGAGCATGCCTGCCTCCAGCGTCGCGCAGAAGCTTCTGCAGTACATACCCAAGGGCTGAGGCATGGGGCAGAAGGATATCTTTCTTGCGGCCGCGTCGCTTGCGGCCATGCTTTTCCTGCTGCTTGCAGGGGGCGCAATCGTGCTGTTCTTCTTCACGGCCGGCTCGCCGCTCCTCCTAGCCGGATTCCTCACCGGGCTGGGTGTCATGGGCCTGATTGCGCTCATCGGTTTCCTTGCCGCCCTATTGGGGATATGGTATATCATATACGCATTGATGGACAACTGGATTTTCGCAAAAAAGGAGTCGAAGCCCGAATCCGGGAACTACGCGCTGGGCCGGATAAAGAAGGCTTAGTGAAGGTATAGCGAGCAGAGTCTAGAGAGCGGCAAGCGCCTTAGCTTTCTCATATACGCGCATGATGTTCTTCCAGTGGCCCCCTTCCCAGAAGAACTTGCCGCAGGATTTGCATCGCCAGAACCGTTCATTGTGCTCCAGCGTGTTCTGGGGCACCTTGCCGTTTGCCGCCTCCTTTGAGGCCTCTTCAAGTTCGCCATTGCACGAGGCGCATCTTTTGAAATTCGGGAATTCGACGCTTATTCCGGTCTCCTTGAGAACCTGGGCTATCTGCTCCTCAATCCTGTCGCTCTTGATGAATATAAATTTGACGTCGTACTTTTCGCATCTGAGGGAAAGGGGCATGTCGCGTGTAACGAGAATGCGCGTCTCCTTCATCGCGGCGTGGAGCAGCTGGCTGTCGCTCCTGCCGGTGTAGAAAGCGCTGTCGATGCCTAGCAGCCTGCACCATGATGCAAGATGTTTCAGCATCTCGTCGAAAAGAAGCTTCATTTCTAGCTCAGGTTTATCTTGACGAACACGTTCGTCGGGACCTTGATCCTGAGAATCTGCTTTATCATCTTTTCGTCGCCCTCGACGTCGCAGAGCCTCTTGTGAACCCTCTTCTCCCAGTGTTCGTAGGTGTCCGTGCCATCGCCGCAGGGCGTGCGCCTGCAGGATATCTCGAGCTTGCGCCTCGGCAGCCTGACCGGGCCGATGAAGGTCATGCTGAGCGTTGATGAGAGCGTTTTAATCTGCTCTACGACATTATCGAGGGCCTTCGGATCCTCCCCGCTGAGCTTGATTCTTACCTTTGTCATAAGTATGCCTCTGGTGAGCAAAAAATTTGCAGGTTTATAGTATTGACAAAGGTATTTAAAGTTGCTGAAACCCTTCTCTCCGGGGAAAAGAGGCGGTAATATGCAGCATGTCTTGTCTTTGAAGGAATTCGACGGGAAGTGGATAGAGTCCGTAGTTGATTTGGCCATCGGCATCAAGAAGCATCCGGACAAGTATTCCGATGCGCTCAAGCAGAAGACGCTCGCGATGGTGTTCCAGAAATCATCCACGCGTACAAGGCTCTCATTCGAGACCGGTATGACGAAGCTCGGGGGCCACGGCATATTCATAGACTGGCGCACCACGCAAATCGGGCTAGGCGCCGTCGGTGACGAGGCCAAGGTCATCTCCCGGTACGTTGATGCCATCATGGTCCGGCCGCTCAAGCATGGTACCGTTGCCGAGTTCGCGAAATACTCTCGCGTCCCGGTCATCAACGGCCTATGCGAGAGGTATCACCCTTGCCAGGCTCTTGCAGACGTCCTCACGATAAAAGAGAAAAAGGGCAGGCTCAAAGGCGTCAAGGTGGTCTATGTGGGCATCGGCAACAACGTCAGCAACTCGCTCTCATGGGCATGCGCCATGACCGGCGCCGACTTCACCCTCTGCGTGCCGGAGAAGGACCCGGACAGCATCGATGAATCACAGCTTGAGAAGCTGAACGCTTCCGGACACTACCAGGAGAATCCGGACATGGAGGAAGCGGTGAAGAACGCCGATATCCTCTACACAGACACCTGGGTGAATATGGAGTATTTCAACGACCCGAAATTCGCATCGGAAAAGGCGAGGCGGGAAAAGGTCTTCATGCCATACCAGCTGAACCGCTCGCTCCTTGAGATGGCGGGCCCGGAAGCGTTCTCGATGCATGACATGCCTGCGCACATCGGATACGAGATTGACGAGTACGCGCTGCGCGGACCGCGCTCGCTGGCGTTCGAACAGGCGGAGAACCGCATGTGGGCGCAGATGGCGCTTCTCATAACCCTCCTGAAGTAGGCCCCCGGCCGCTTTTCCTGCGCCAACCTCCCGTTCCAGAGGTTTTTATTACTTTTCAATCCCATACCTTACGAGGTGGGTTGGATGTTCGTTGCCGTTTTATCCGATAAGCCTGAGCTGCGCGAGAAATTCTGCAAGATGGCCGGGGTGGAAACCAGCAAGGCCGAGCTCGCGTTCTATTCCGCGGATGCTGGCGGCAAGCCGCTCACGCTGATCGACCCGGTCCTTTTCCCAGAGAAGGTCCAGCCTCTTCTCTATTCCCTTTCGATGGCGGATTACGTCGTTGTACTGGCAGACGGGGTCACGCCGAAGTTAGGCGAGATAATAGTCGCCGTCAATTGCCTGAAGATGGACAAGGGCATCATCGTCTCAGCCAGCCCGCTCCCCCTCGCAGGCACCAGCCTGGAGAAGTTCGACAAGGCGGCTGATATGGAGGCTGCAAAGGCAAAGCTCGTTGCCCTCCCGCAGCCGGAATACCGGCAGGAATTCGTGGCGCTTGTGGATCAGATGGAGAATGTCAAATCCGTAGGGAACGTCGCACATGGAGTTATCCGGGCTGGCTCGCTTAAGCCACACGACAAGCTTTTCGTGCTTCCGGAAAAGAAAGAGATCGAAGTGCGGAGCGTCCAGGTGGATGGCAAGGAAGTCGCCGAAGCTCCCGCCGGCGCGCGCTTCTCGATGGCGTTCAAAGGGGACCCGTTCGAGCGCGGCATGCTCGTTCCGATGAGGAATGAATTCGAGGTCGGCAACATCGTGAACGGCCGCTTCTCGAAGACGCCGTTCTTCAGGGATGAACTGAAGGGCAAGATACACGCGTACTCCAACATGCAGTTCGTCGAAGGCCATATGACCGATAACGACCTCACCCTCGGCCAGCCTATCGCCTATGAGAAAGGCGAGATAATGCTCGTAGTGGACGCGAGCAACCAGAAGTTGCGCATAGCCGGCCCGTTCCAGAGCAAATGGTAAAACTGGAAGGTTATTAATTTATCGTATATAATATACTTTTGTGGTTTCATGTGCGCCAGGCTAATCGAATTCGAGAATTCCAGAGCGCGCCGACCGTCGCTATCAGTAGAGGGAAACGGATCCTCACGGTTGCTGCTGCTTCATCAAGCCCCGGTCACTGCCTTTGTTTCCGCTAATCCGGATGCGGTGTCGACCCTGGGCCGGTTCCACGGCAAAATCAAGGTAACCGCTCACAAGAACAGGATATTCTCATCGATACGGGAAAGAATTGATGGGATGGAAAAACGCCTGGGCGTCCGGCTGAAATTCGAGATCGAAGGCAGCCGCGGAAAGGAGGCAGGCGAGCTTGTCACGCTGACCTGCTACGTCTACGAGCCTCTCGACATGCGCAAATCCGAATTCGAAAGGCACAAGGTTGACTGAGGTTCCCGCTCTGCGTTCGCGGATTTTCCATATATCATTATAAACTCCCCCGTGCGTTATAAGATTCTGATTCTTCATGAGCGGCGAGAGACTCAGGGCAGCCTTAGTGTTAAAGGACGGGACCGTGCTTCAGGGTCAGGGCTTTGGCGCCAAGGCCGAGATTATGGGCGAGCTCGTCTTCAACACGTCCATGATGGGATACCAGGAAGCGCTGACCGACCCGAGCTACGCCGGGCAGATTCTCCTCATGACATATCCGCTCATAGGGAATTACGGCACGAACGCGCATGAGCAGGAGAGCGATAAAATCCACCCGGCCGGCTTTGTCATACGCGAAATCAGCCCGGATGCAGAACACCGGAACTCTGAAGGCAGCATCCACTCGTTCCTGAAAGACATGGGCGTCCCGGGCATCTGCGGCATCGACACGCGCATGATAGTGCGCCGCATCCGCGACAAGGGTGTGATGCCCGCGATACTTGCCACATCCGATTCAGAAGCCGACCTGGACCCAAAGAAGCTCCTGTCAAAGCTGGAATTCGACTACTCGTCGATAGATTTCGTCTCGAAAGTGAGTACCAAAGAGCCCAAACTATTCGGCAAAGGCGGGAAGAGGCGCGTAGCGCTTATTGATTACGGCGTGAAGATGGGCATCGTACGCGAGCTCCTGAAACGGAAATGCGAGGTGCATGTCCTCCCAAGTTCATCATCGGCAGCCGAAATCCGCGCCCTCGAACCCGACGGCTTACTTCTCTCAAACGGGCCTGGCGACCCGGCGATACTTGCCGGCGCTCACAAGACCATCCGCGAGCTTGAAGGCTATCGGCCGATTTTCGGCATCTGCCTTGGTCACCAGCTTCTTGCGCACGCGTTTGGCGGTGACACGTACAAGCTGAAATTCGGCCACCGCGGTTCGAACCATGCCATCTTGGACACGCGCAGCAGGAAGGTCATGATTACGACTCAGAACCATGGGTTTGCGGTCGGGAAGATGCCCGAAGGCTTCGAGCTGACGCACATCAACGTCAACGACAAGAGCGTCGAAGGCATGGCCGATGCGAAAAAGCGCATATTCAGCGTGCAATACCACCCCGAAGCGAGCCCCGGGCCGCACGATTCGTTTTACCTGTTCGATGAATTCATGAAAATGATGTGATGATATGGCAAATGGAGAAAACGCCGCCCCCAAGGGCGAGCAGACGGAAAAGAACGTGAAGTGCAGTTTCTGCGGGAACGACACATCCTGCGAGCAGTGCCGCGCGGACATGTCAAAATCCGCGGATTTCGAGCACATGTGCTATGACTGCAACCAGAAGATGGGCGGGGTGGTCCCTGAGAACGTGCGGGACAAGACGCACATCTGCATCCCTCCTGAAAAAATGCAGGAGAACTTCGAAAAGTTCATGAACGACATGACCGCACGGGCGTTCATGCAGCTCTGGGAGGCCGAGAAGAAGAAGCTCAAGGAGATGTCGAGGCAGGAGCTTGCGCAGGCCGCGTTCTTCGAGGGCGCGAGCTTCATGTGGCACATGGTGCAGCGCATGCAGCAGCCCCCGCAGGAGCCTCCGGCATCCAGCACCCAGCAGGCGGCGAAGAAGGAGTGAACCATTTGAAAAAGCCGAAAAAAGTCCTCGTGATAGGCTCAGGCCCTATAGTCATAGGCCAGTCGGCCGAGTTCGACTACTCCGGCGCGCAGGCGTGCCGGGCGTTTCGGGAGGAGGGCGTGCAGGTGGTGCTCGCGAATTCTAATCCGGCCACAATCCAGACCGACAAGGACACGGCTGATTTCGTCTATATCGAACCGCTGACCGCAGGCGTCCTTGAGAGAATCATCGAGCGCGAGAAGCCCGAGGCGCTCATAGCGACGATGGGCGGGCAGACCGCGCTGAATCTTGCCATGGAGCTGCACCGTAATGGAATCCTTAAAAAGCACGATGTGCGCTTCATCGGGACCGGCGCCGAAGCGATAGACATGGCCGAATCGCGCGAGCGCTTCAACGCATTGATGAACAAGCTCGGGATGCCGATTCTTCCAGGAAAGGTCGTCAACGACATCGAAAGCGGTGTGAAAGCCGCAAACGCGATTGGATACCCGATAATCGTGCGCCCTTCATTCACATTGGGCGGCACCGGGGGCGGCACAGTTTACAATGAGGCGGATTTGCGCTCGCTTCTTGAGCTTGCGATTCGGATGAGCATGACCGGCGAGGCGCTTGTCGAAAAAAGCGCGATAGGCTGGGGCGAGTTCGAGTACGAGGTCGTGCGCGATTCCTTCGGAAACGCGGAAATCATCTGCAACATGGAGAACATCGACCCGATGGGCGTGCATACCGGCGAAAGCATAGTCATCGCACCATCGCAGACGCTTAGCGATCCCGACCATCAGATGCTCCGCGATGCCGCGCTCAGGATAGCTGAGGAAATCGGCATAGAGGGCGGATGCAACGTCCAATTCGCCATGAACCAGGAGACCGGGCAGTTCACTGTCATCGAGGTCAACCCGCGCCTTTCCCGTTCATCGGCCCTAGCATCGAAAGCGACCGGCTATCCGATTGCCCGCGTCGCGACGAAAATCGCCCTGGGCTACAGCCTCCCGGAAATCAAGAACGCAATCACCGGGACCTCGGCCACATTCGAGCCCGCGCTCGATTACGTGGTGATAAAGATTCCCCGCTGGCCCTTCGACAAGTTCCCAAATACCTCGCGCGTGATAGGGACGCAGATGAAGAGCACGGGCGAGGTCATGTCCATAGGCAGGACGTTCCAGGAGGCCCTGAACAAGGCAATCCGGAGCCTCGAAGTAAAAGTGCCAAAGGACCTGAAGTTCGAGGAGCACCTGTTCCCCCCGACAGACCTGCGCATCTTCGCCTTGCTTGAGGCTTTGCGGCGCGGGAAGGGCGTGGAGGAGCTTCATAATATCACGAAAATCAACCGCTGGTTTTTACGCAGGATTGCGGACATCGTGGCGCTAGAAAAGCGAATCGCGGGCGAGGGTGCAGGCAAGAAAGCGCAAGGACCGCTGCCAAAAGAGCTGATGCTCGAGGCCAAGCGGTCGGGGTTCTCTGACACACAGATCGCCGCACTGATTGGCAGCGATGAGCTCTCTGTCCGGAAGCACAGGAAATCACTGGGCATACTGCCTACGTACAAGATTGTCGATTCATGCGCAGGGGAGTTCGAGGCGCTGACACCATATTTCTACTCCGTGTATGAGGACGAGAACGAGGCCGCGCCGCTGGCTGGAAAGAAGGTGGTGGTCATCGGCTCAGGTCCCATCCGCATAGGGCAGGGCATCGAGTTCGACTACTGCTGCACGCACGCGGCTTTCGCATTGCGCGAACTCGGATACAAGAGCATCATGGTGAACAACAACCCCGAGACCGTCAGCACGGATTTCGACACGAGCGACAGGCTGTATTTCGAGCCCCTCACCTTCGAAGACGTCATGAACATCATCGACAATGAATCGCCCGAGGGCGTCATAGTCCAGCTCGGAGGCCAGACCAGCATCAACCTCGCCGACAAGCTCGAAAAGGCCGGTGCCCGCGTCCTAGGCACCCCGACCGACGGCATAGACATAGCAGAAGACCGCGAGCGCTTCCGGGAGCTTGCAAACAAGCTGGGCATACCGCAGCCGCAGAACGACACGGCGACAAGCGAGGGGGAGGCGCTGGAAGCAGCATCCGCAATCGGGTATCCGGTCGTCGTCCGCCCGAGCTACGTGATAGCGGGCCGCGGCATGGAGATTGTTCGGAACGATTCTGAGCTGCGGAGGTACATCCACGAGGCCGTCGACTTAAGCGAGAAACGCCCGGTCCTCATCGACAAATACATCGACAATGCGATTGAATGCGAAGTGGATGCCGTGTCGGACGGGGAGACAGTCTTCATAGGCGGGCTGATGGAGCACATCGAGCCTGCGGGCGTGCATTCGGGCGATGCGAACATCGTCCTGCCTTCGATAAGGCTCAGCGACAAGGAGAAGAAGACGCTCATTGATTTCACGCAAAAAATCTCGAAAGCCCTCGGAATCATAGGCCTGGTCAACATCCAGTTCGTGGTCAAGGAAGGGACCATCTACATCCTTGAGGCCAACCCCCGGGCAAGCCGCACCGTGCCGTTTGTCAGCAAGGCGATAGATGTTCAGCTGACGAAACTCGCAGTGGCTGCGATGATTGGGAAAAAGCTCCCGAAAATACACCCCAAGCTCAACCACTACGCTGTGAAAAGCGTTGTTTTCCCTTTCCTCAAACTCATCGGCACGGACATCAAGCTCGGCCCCGAGATGCGCAGCACCGGGGAGACCATGGGGATAGGAAAGACATTCGAAGTGGCCTATTACAAGGCCCTGCTTGCAGCAGGCATCAGGCTTGATGGCAACGAGGCGCCTAACGCGTTCATCAGCCTTCGCGACGAGGACAAGGCGCAAGTCCTCGAGCTTTCGGAGAACCTAAAGAAGCTGGGCTTTGGCATCTACGGCACGCTCGGGACCGTCGGCGGCGTGGAAGGAGCAATCCCGATACCGAAAATAGGGAACGGGCACCCGGATGTCGTTGAGCTGATCGAATCCGGCACAATCACGCTTGTCATCAACACGCCGACAAAAGGCGGGGGCGCACATACTGACGGCTATAAAATCCGGCGCTCGAGCATACGGAGCGGCATTCCCTGCATCACCAACGTCAGCACGGCCAAGGAGCTCCTGAAGGCGGTCCTAGTTTTGAAGAAAAAGGAGCTGGATATCCGGCGTGCGGACGAGTACGCCCATTAAAAACATTCACATTCATATTCTCCCACATGTATAAAAGTCAGAACGCGTGCCGCCTGACTGAGCCAACGAAGTCCGGCACGGGGGCCTTCGCATTCTCAAAGCGGACGGCGCTCGCCGCATCGATAATGCTCGCAGGCACATCCGCCTCAACACTCCAGTCCTGCAGCGGAAAGATAGCCGGCGATGAGAGGGCCAACTGGGTTCCCGCATATACGTTTGATGCCACGGGTGCCGAAGTCGCAGTCAGCCCCAGGTTTGCCGGCATGGATACAACCGACCTCTATGGCGTCAGCGTCTATTACGGCCGCTTCACCGACGTCCCGCCGCAATTTTCCGAGCGCGAATCCCGCCTTACCCAGCTTGTCTTCCGCCAGCTTGCAGAAACCTTCGATTTCTCATCCTCATCAGCGTCTTCCATGCTGGGAAACGACGTCCTCGTCTTCATGACCGACCCCAACGCATGGCCGAATGCCGTTTTCGCAAAGGACCTGCCCGCTGTTTACGAGTTCCAAGTCCTCGATTCAAACGGGCATACGGTTTCCGACTGCAGGAAGGGCCCGTGCGTCATCCGCGACCTCATAGCAATCAACAACAAGGACTCCTTCTTTCCAGAAGCCGGCAGCATCGATGCCCTGACGCCGCCCCAGATGGTGGCACTGAAGGGTATCGCGGAATCGGTCGGCGAGGAACTGCTCCATGATTACTGGCTGGATGCGCTCGATTCGTATGCCCGTGCGGGATTCATTGTCGACTTCAAGGAAATATGGCGCGCCGGCTCATCCGGGCAGGAGGACGACGTCATCCTCGCAGAGGCGTGGAAAACGGGAGGGACTGCGTTCGCGCTGACGCCCGAAGGGCAGATACTCTCATACTCCCTCCGGTCCCATGTCCTGGAGGCGATCGCAACCGCCTGCCCCACCTGCACGCAGGAGGGCTTGACGCAGATGGAAATCGCAGTCGCAACCTACCTCCAGCTTTTCGGCGACCAGGCGGATTCCTTGGTCGGCAACTCGCCCCGCAGCTACCTCGAATACTACGCCAAACGGGACAAAGCGGAAGGAAAGCCGGTTGGCACCTATGATTACTACATGAACCTGTTCATCGAACGGGAGTCGTTTTCACATTTGGGGAAGACAGGCTCGGCCCGTCGGACTGCCCCCTCTTTTTTCAGACCCCTATTCGAGCCTTTCTGCAAGAAGGCGCACCTAGACACGATATTCAGCGACGGCTATGCTAGCCCGGCGATTTCAGGCAATCCCTATCTTTCTGATTTCGACTTATACCTCCAGCTGATTAAGTCCGTCATGCCATATGTGGTGGAGAAGGCCAAGGGCGGATGAACCGTATCACGGAAATATACGGAAAAGCAGCATCAGCGTCGGGACGATAATCGCGCCCATGAGGTTCGTCCGCTCAACCCCGAACTCGAGCGTCAGCTTCCCGAGGCCCGTGGATATGGCAAGCACCGCGAGCCCTGGCCAGCCGTCTATGATGAGCGTGATTGCCACGATATAGGCCGCAAGGACAATCCGAAGCGATGAAAAATCGAGCGATGCGAGCCTTGCTGCATGGAGGCGCAAGGCATATGCAAGTGCTGCTGCTAGCGCCAGACTTACGATGAAAAGTGCGAGCAGCATCGGAAGGCTGGCTCCGATATCCATGCTCTCGGAAAGCCATGCAGTCGCGCCGACCCTGCTCTTTCCAATAGATGCCGAAGTCGAGAGCGAGAATACGGCCTGGCTGACTGATATGGAGCTGATTGTCGCAAGGTACGCCGAGGTATCCATCGGCATCAGCATCGTTGCGAACACAGCCATCTGCGACGGGGAGCCCACGCCAGGGATAAGGTCCGCTGCGAACCCGAGGACGACACCGATGGTCGCGAACAGCATGATTCCCTTAGCCGCCGGCAAATCCTTCTGGGGCGGAGCCGCGCCCTTCTTCCACCTCTCCATAGCGGCCATCGCGAACATCCCTGAAAAAAGCGGGAGGAACGGGTCTGGCATGCCGCTGTTGAGTGAGAAATAGCCGAGTATGCCAGAGAGCGCGAAAACCGCTGCCGAAAGGACGGGCGCCTTCGTTCGGAGGAGCAGCACAATCGAAATCCCGAGAAGGATGAACCTCATATGCGGCCTTATCGCCTCGTATACTGGTGGGAAGATGCTTAGCGTTGGGTGGAACAGGGCGCATGCGAGAAGGGCGGACAGGACGCAGGAAAGCAGGACGGTGCATAGCGCCTTCACGCCTTCCCCGCGGAGCACCATGCGCTGGCCCGGAAGCACGGCGACGACTGTGCCGCTTTCGGGCACGCCGAAAAAAATCGATGGAATGAACGAGGATATCATATGCGCCGGGAACAGCGAAACAATCATGATTCCAAGCGCACTCCCGTCGATTCCGAGCGATGCGAGGACGGATATTATTGTGTTGGAATGCAGGCCGGGGAGGAGGCCGCCGAGAAACCCGATGGAGAACCCGGCGATGAAGGTGAGAGCTTCCGAAATCCCGTCCACAAGTGAGGGCGCGAGGCCGCGCTAATATTCCTTGCCATGATTGCGATGTGGATTTCCACATATCATTTAGCCAATGGCCACGTTTTTCACGCGGATATGCGGGCCGCCGTCGCTCACAGGCACGCTCTGCGAGGATTTGCCGCAGACGCCAGGGGAAGTTCCGAAATCATCTCCAACGCACTCGACATCCATCATGGTCTGGAGGATGTTGCCTGTGATTGTGACATCCCGCATTATTTTTCCGAGCCCGCCCTTCGCTATCTCGTAGGCCTCCTCTGCCTTGAACATGAACCCGCCCGAGAAGATGTCAACGCTCCCGCCTTTCATGCCCTTGAGGTATATGCCGGCTGGCATGTCGAAGACCTCTTCCTTTTGCGTCTTCCCCCTCTGGAAGTATGTATTGCTCATGCGGACCACCGGCACCTCGCCGAAATCCTCGGCCCTCGCATGCCCGTTTGGCTCGGCCGCAAGCTCCTTTGCGCTCTCGCGCGAATTGAGAAATCCCTTGAGCACGCCGTTATCCACCAGCGTCGTAGCCTTCCCCAGGACTCCCTCATCATCATAGGAATATTGCCCGAAATCCGCGGCCGTAGGGTCGTCTATTATGCTCACAAGGTCGTTCCCTATCCTTTTCCCCATCTTGTCCGATAGGATGGACTCGCGGTCGATGACGGAATCCGCCTCGCACGCATGCCCCACAGCCTCATGGGCGAATACGCCGGTCATCTCCGGATCAAGCACGACCGTGAACCTGCCTTTGGGTGGCGGGGCCGCATCCAGCAGCCGTAGCGCCTTGTCCCTGGATATGACTCCGGTCCCTAAGGCGTCGATGCCGCCGAAACCGCTCCGGGACCATGTGCGGGAAGAGCCGCGCTGCATGATATCGCCCGAGCGCGAGACGCATGCGCAGGAAAGGTATGTGTATCCGACATCCTGGATTATCTCCGCGCCTTCGGAATTGTAGAACTCCTTCCTTGTCACTGAATCCGTGCATGAAAGTATACGCGAGGAGACCTTATCGGCCTTCATCCCCTTTGAAGCTTCGAGCAGTGTCCTGACCTGCTCATCCGGGTCGACGGGGACGATGTCGCTGCGCACCTCCTTCTGTTGCGCCTGCATCTGCGCAAGGCCGATTTTACCTTTCCCTAGGTTGGAGAGCTTTTTTGCCTCTTTGAGAAGGTCCTCGATGCTCTTCCTCCCCTTTGTAGCGGACGCAAAGCCCCACGAGCCATCCGCAAGGACGCGAACGCTGATACCTTCAATCGAACCCGAGGAGTGCTTGACCTCATCGTCCTTTATTCCGACATAAGAGCTCGAGCTTTTCTCAAGTCGCAGTTCCGCATAATCATAATTGGACAGAATCCGCTGGTATTCCACAAAAAAGAGCCTCCGCGTCGAACTGTCCCGACGGAATCAGGACACGACTGCCCTGGCTTTCTGGGCGAACTCCTGCACGATTTTCTTCTCATCGCGGTCCTTTATCATGCCGCAGAATATATGGTTCTTCAGCGGTATCATGACCAGGATGAGGCCGTCGAACGAGACCTCGATTTCTTTCTGCCTATCATCCATCTTCTTCATCATGGCATCGGATACGTTGGCCACGCTGGAGAGAAGGCCGGAGCTCAGGTCGTTCAGCGCAATCGTCGAAGCGACAGCCACGCCGTCCACGCGCACTACCGCCCCTCCTATCCCCTTCGCTTTCATCTCGTTGAGAATCGCATCGAGTTCACCGGCCATATGAATACCTCCATTATAGTATCGTGACTCCTGCAGGGCCGACCTTTATCGGCACCGGCATGTCCAGTTCCGGCAGTATCATCACGAACTTGCCGCCCTGGTCCGCAATCGTGTACGTCTCGTCCATCCCGTGCGCAATAAGGCTCAATACCTGCTTGTCATGCACGCCCTCGTCCACAAGGTATATCGCCGTCGCTCCCACGCCCTTCAGCCTTCCTTCTATGACACCGAGGAACTTCCTAATCGAATCCTGCGGGTTGTATAATACGAACGTGGAGAGCGTGTCGAAGATCACCCTCATCTTCTTGCCTGTGCTCTCCTGCGTCGCCTCATTGATCATGAGCGATATGTCGTTTAGTGCGCCCGGCCCCATGACGATTTTTATCTTCTTAGGGTCGCCTTCCTGGGGTTTTCCAAGCGTCGCGCTGTAGCAGTCGATGAAGAATATGTTCGGCTTGTTCAGGTTTAAGCCGAGAGTGGAAGCCTTGTTGATGATGTCCGCAGGCGAAGAATTCCCGCAGATGATATACGCGTTCTCGTTCGCGCCTACCGATGCGGCGAAGTGATAGGCGAAGGCCGCCTTCTCCATCCCGCTTGGGCCTATCATGACTATGTTCCCCGGGTTGAAATAACCGCCCTCAAGCAAAATGTCCAAGTCCGGGATGCCGCTTGAAAGCCTGTTGGCTTTCAGTATAGGCATCTCTTCGTTCACTCCCAGCGCCATGGCTTGCCTTCGTTTAGAAGATTTTTAAACGTGCCTAAAGCCCCGCCGATGGCTTGCGCCTGGAATGGGCGGTAAGAAGGACTAAGAAAGAGGAAAATAATGAAAAATGAAAATAAAAAAGCTGATTTCAGCTCGTCGACTGCTCGCACACGTTGGCTGTGTTCACGGCGCCGGGTCCGGTTCCCATGAGCGCGCCGATAATGGGTGGCATGATGATGTATATGACGATGCCGATAACCGCACCAGTCATCATCGCCGTGGCCCAGACCGCAGCCCTTGCCCTCGTTTCAGCACCAAGCAGCTGGCCGATGGCATACGTCGCGCCTGCCAGGACGACCAGAATCATCGCAGTCGCACCAAGGAAGGTCCTCGCGTTAGTGCAGAGGATGTTGAGCGCGGACCCCAGGTTCGTTGCGCTTGCAAAAGCAATGGAGGCGAAGTTGAGTACCAGGACTACCATTATCAGGTATTTTCCGATAGCGTTCAATTTATTCATGTAGCCGATTATGTTCATCTGTTCACCTTTAGGTTTTATACTTGGCATTTATATTTAAAAGGCTATTCTAGGCACCCAAGTAAGCCCGAACATCTACTGGCACTTAACTCGTGACGTTGAACTGTCTAATCTTTCCTGAGAACCGGGTACTCTTTGTACACCGATGTATTTACTCATCCACTGCTGACGCTAGGAACGGTTGTCTGGAACATGGAGAACGAGGAAAATTAGAAAAAATGAAAATAAAAACGCTGGTTTCAGCTCGTTGTCTGCGAGCACACGTCCCCCGCCGTGCCCACGTTGGAACCGCCCATGAGCGCGCTGATAATCGGGGGCATGATGATGTATATGACGATGCCGATAACCGCACCAGTCATCATCGCCGTGGCCCAGACCGCAGCCCTTGCCCTCGTTTCAGCACCAAGCAGCTGGCCGATGGCATACGTCGCGCCCGCCAGGACGACCAGAATCATCGCAGTCGCACCAAGAAACGTCCTTGCATTAACGCAGAGGATGTTGAGCGCGGACCCCAGGTTCGTTGCGCTTGCAAAAGCAATGGAGGCGAAGTTGAGTACCAGGACTACCATTATCAGGTATTTTCCGATGACGTTCAATTTATTCATGTAGCCGATTATGTTCATCTGGTCACCTTTGGGTTTTATACTGGACATTAATATTTAAAAGGCTATCCAAGACACAATCCTCGCAGGTGCATCGTTTGTCATCCCGTAAGAAAAACCCCCCCTCTCAAGACAAGTACATCATCAATCTTGTACGGATTTTCCGCGGGATATGCATAGCCCTCCTTGGGGGGTGTTCCGTCTGAGACTCCAAATTCGCCAATCAAAAACCGAGTTGAATCTCATCCTCATCCTACTGGTAGTCTATATGGTTACCAAACTCCCATCTATGGCATATCTCCCTCTCATCAAGGACGAGGCGATTTATTCCTTAATGATAGAAGAGCAGGCGCATGCCCCAACGCTCGTGCCGACTTTCCTCGGTTATCCGGTGAGCTGGAAGCCTGCCCTTTTTTTCTGGGTGGGAACAATATTCTCTGCTCTTCCCATCCCTCTCGAAATCGCTTACCGGTTGCCTTCATTCATATCCGGCCTCATTACGGTCCCCCTGGTTTATCTGATTCTCAAACGGACTGGTGCCAGCCAAACACTGGCCTTTTTTTCCACATTTATATTCGTCATATCCTATGTCTCAACATATCCAGATTCCAAGGTACTAATTGACGCACCGGCTTTCATGCTCATCTGCTCTGCGCTATATGCCTATATGAGGATTGACTGGGGGCGTAAGCGCTATTTCGCGTGTGGCTTATTGATTGCAACCACATTCTTCCTGAAATTCATCCTCGCTGCTATAATCCCGGTTCTAGCGATTACGTATCTTTTCTTATACGAGAAAAAGGCGCTAATGGACCCGCTGCTGTGGTGCTCGTTCCTCACCCTTCCGGCCGCATTCATGCTGAACGCATCCCTGCTTTTAGATGCAGGTCTGGGGGGACAGGTGGGGCTGTCCCTGGCCAGCAACACGGTTAGCTCCAACGGTTTTAGTGGGCAGATTGAGAAGGCAACCGCCGCCATCACCACCCTGTTCCTGGGTGGGGCGATATGGTTCTCCCTCTCCCTCCTGGGGTTTTTGAGAGAATGGCGTTCCTCGCTTTTCATGGCCTTCTGGTTCTCTCTCATCATCTTCCCGCTAATCACAGCATCATTTCTTTTGTGGTATTTCCTCCCAGTGATGCCCGCTGTTGCGTATTTCGCATCCTCACTGCTGATAAAGTGGGAAGGCAAGGAGAGGCCCGACAGGCTCTTCAGAATAATTTTTGCCTTGCTCGCAGTCGTCAGCATCATCATGGCCGTCATCCTGGACCTAGTCTATTACGATTTCTATAATCCTGAAAGGGAGGTCGGATTGATGCTCGCCGGCAAGGAAAACGTTATGGTCGTAGGCTCCTATTCCCCCACCCTCGTCTCCTCAAAGATGCTTGCCGAATGGCATTCTCTCGGCCAGCCGCTCGA
>JAZDMN010000069.1:0-5743 GCA_043800955.1 Microcaldota archaeon | reverse complement strand
CGGAGACCCGGAGAGACCTGACGCCCTCAGAACGGTTGTCATCTACTCCGACAGCACCGAGGACATCTCGAGCACTGGTGAAGATATCCTTGAGGAGGGAGACTATGTCTCAATCGTCAAGGATCCTGAAGTCTGGAAGCTGAGCTACAAGGGCCTTGACCTCACATCCGAGGACATGAAGAGCCTGAAGTTCGAACTTAAGACCACGGACAAGGAGATTTCGGCAAGCAAGGGGCCGATAACCAGCTGCGATGTAGACCCTGGCATCGGTGATGTCGATAGTACCATCCCGACCGTCTGCAACACGGGAAATCCTGTGCAGGCTACATGCACAATCTATGCACCGTATATACAGGTCACCTCAGGCGAAACCGGTTCTGTCTTCAAATCCGCAAGATCCGATGCCGTTGGTACTCTTTCTGATGATGAATTCATCATCACCCTGTGCGATGCGAGTCTCGGTCCTGCATCCTACTGCAATCCGGATGTGAGTCTCGGCCTTTATGAATCCGCTGTCTGCGACGGTAACAATGATGGACTTGTAGACGGAGCCGGAGTCGGAAGTACTATCCCATATTTCACGATATGGGGCGGGGGTGCTGCCGGCACCGAGTTCGATTTCGGGTTGACGGTCGGGACTGTCTTCATGAAGACTTCGCCTTCAAGCGACGACTACGGGTTCCTCGATTACTCCGACACGAACTACTTCGGTGTCACACCTAACAACAAGGGTAGCACAGTCGGTTTCGAGCCTGCGACCATTGTAAGTTACTCGGACATTGGCGATGGAGATGAGGACTTTGCCCCACCAGATGGAGGAGCAATCGCAATCCAGTTCGTGGAACCTTTTGCGACAGTAACTCCCGGAGACGCGCAGATTGGGACCATGATGTTCTCTGCAGGATGGACTGGAGGGATTGCAACTCCGGACGTCCCGAACGTGCTCTTCGGTATCGCCGAGAAGGCTGGGACCGGGTCATCGAACGATTTCGTCGATTACTTCGTATTCGGCGTCGATGACACCGACACCGGGACCCCGGGAGATGCGACCTTCGACTTCGATTCGGATGATGGAGCAGGATTCACCATCACTTCCGATAATGAGGAGGTCCTCTACGGCCACGCGACCGGCAATGCAGTGAACCTACCATTGCTTCTTTGGGACGAGTACTACTGCACTTCGGCCACATGCGCATTCGATGGGGAAGCCACCGGTCCGGTGACAGGTGGCATGGAGATGGTCGAAGCGGGCTACATCTCGGAAAGGGGCTCTGTCTTCAAGACGATTGATGAAGACAGCGTTCAGTTCGACATGGCGCACAAGCTTGGCAAGGCGCAGTGGTTCCTTGCAGCGGCTTCCAGCACGGCAGCCGATGCGAGCAAGACCATCGTGACCCTTGGCGAAGGCGAGTCCACGACCGTAAGCGGCGTGACTGTCAAGGTGCTTGAGATAACTGAGGATGTCGGCGCATGCAGCGCAGGCACAGGCTCGGTGTCGTGCACTGCAGACATGAGCGGCGTATCGGCAGTCATAATGCCGAACAACTCCCCCTCGTTGAGCGTCCCGACGCTCACGGCCTACGGGAACCTGGTCGTACTCGACTCTGATGCGGTAGGTGTGAACACCATCGTGTCTGTAGGAGGCGATAAAGTCAACACGGTGTCTCAGGACCTGCTTTCCGCAGCTCCGGTCGACTGGGCAAGCGAGAAGAAGGTCGTGCGCGAAGTCGTTGCCGGCTCGAAAATCGTGGTTGCGGGCGCGGAAGCGGCCGACACGTTGGCAGCGGCTCAGGACTTCGTGGCCCAGGTAAAGAAAGTATAAACGGGGTAACCGTTTTCTTTCTTCTTTTCTTTATTTTTCTTTTCATTTTCCTATTTGTTTTCTGCCTATTCAACCTTCTCCTGTTTTCTCAATCCGTCTATCAGGCTATCAGACCTGCGAGACGAGCACGGTATAGTTCTTCCCGTATACCTTCGCGCATGCCGGGCATGTCGTATAGAAGAAGTACAGCTTTTTCTGCTTCCTGCCTTTCGATTCGACGTATTTCTCCATCTCCTTTATCCATTTGCCCATGCCCGAATATGGTCCTTCGAAAACCTTGGTCAGGAACGTGCCGGAAATCCTCTCCATCCTCGCCCCTGGGACTTCCTTGCTGACCGCTATGAATAGGTCAGAGCCCCACATGGATTTCTCGTCTGAAAGCATGAGCTGGTCCGCGTCAAGCGCGCCGGCCTTGGCTATCATCTCCATGTTCTTTACCATGATTTTATCCATGTTGAGCGGGATGTGGAAGAAGCTTGTCACATGGTCCCTCAGGAACAGCCTATTCTTCCAGACGACCTCTTTCTCGTCCCATGGTGCGGGATTGAATCTTTTGCAGCAGCCGGTTTCAGCCTCAGGATTGAGTTTTTCCATTTTTCCCATGCCATTCGATTCTGGGACGCCGTTTTTATACCTTTTCTAAACATATACCAACCTACTAACCGCCTGCGATGATAAAGCTGGCGGGCTTATTTCAGGTGCGATGCAAGATGTATGACCACAGGAAGGTAGAGAAGGAAATATTGGAATTCTGGGCAAAGAACGATATCTACAATAAAACCAAGGCCAGAAACGCGGGGAAGGAGACGTTCTATTTCTGCGACGGGCCCCCCTATGCGACAGGGCAGATACATCCCGGGACAGGCTGGAACAAGACCATCAAGGATGCGGTCTGCCGCTACCAGCGAATAATCGGAAAGGACGTCCGCGTCCAGGCAGGATACGACACCCACGGCCTCCCGATAGAGGTCAAGGTAGAGCAGGAGCTCAAATTCACCAATAAGAACGATATCGAGAAATACGGCATCGGGAAGTTCGTCGACAAATGCAAGTCGTTCGCGACGAAGTATGTCGGCATCATGGGCGACCAGTTCAAGTCGCTCGGGGTCTGGATGGATTTCGATACCCCTTACATCACCTACCACGACAGCTTCATCGATTCATCATGGAAAACGCTCCAGATGGCGCATGAACGGGGTCTCCTCCACGAGGGCGTCTATGTCCTGCCATACTGCTATCGCTGCGAGACGACCATGGCCAACTACGAGCTCGAGTACGATGACGAGACCGACCCGAGCATCTATGTCAAATTCAAGCTGAAGGACAAGAAGGACGAATACCTGCTGGTCTGGACAACCACGCCGTGGACGCTTGTGGCCAACATGGCGGTCATGGTGCACCCGACCTTCGCTTACGTCAAGGTCAAGGTTGATGACGAAATATGGATAATCGCGAAGGAGCGCCTCGAGCACGTCATGGGGCTTTTGGAAAAAAGCGCTACTGTGATTGAGGAGCTTCCCGGGCGCAAGCTCAAGGATCTCGAGTACTTGCACCCTTTCCAGGACAAGATTCACAAGTTCGTAGACCGCAGGGTGGTGCTGAGCGACGAGTTCGTAACACTCGAAGACGGAACCGGCCTCGTGCACACCGCACCCGGCCACGGCCCGGCGGACTTCATCATAGGAAAGAGGTATGGCATCGAGGCGTTCAGCCCTGTAGATGACAAGGGCAACTACACTGACGATGCTGGGGATTTGGCCGGCAAAAACGTGCGCGAAGCGAATCCCCTCGTCGTTGAAATCCTCAAAGACAATGGCAGTCTCGTCTTCGAAGCGCGGATTCGCCATCGTTATCCCCACTGCTGGCGCTGCAAAACCCCCCTTATATTCCTTACGACCAAGCAGTGGTTCATCACCATATCCAAGATGAAAGACCAGATGCTGGCTGAAATCGATAAGACGGAATGGCACCCGGATTTCGCCAAGGACCGCTTCAGGGAGTTCGTCTCGAACGCCCCGGACTGGTGCATATCCAGGCAGCGCTACTGGGGAATCCCACTGCCGATATGGAAATGCGAATGCGGGAAAATCAAGGTCGTAGGCTCGAAGGCTGAAATCCCGCCTGTTCAGGAGCTCCACCGGCCGTACCTGGACGACGTGATGCTCAGCTGCGAGTGCGGCAAGAAGATGAGCCGGATACCGGATGTCCTGGACGTATGGTTCGATTCAGGCAACGCCATCTGGGCATCCCTCAGCCCGGAAGAGGCCAAGCGGTACTCCGAGCGGGCCGACCTCATCATCGAAGGCCAGGACCAGATACGCGGCTGGTTCTATTCGCTTCTAGGTTCAGGCGTGGTCCGCTACGGCTCCTGCCCGTACAAGCGGATACTCATGCACGGGTTCTTCGTGGACGAGAAGGGCGAGAAGATGAGCAAGTCGCTCGGGAATTTCGTTCCCCTCGAGGAAATCCTCGACAAGTACGGCGCGGACAGCTTCAGGCTCTGGGGCGTGAGCAACACCGTGTGGGAGGAGCTAAAATTCAGCTGGGACGAGTTGAAGAAGGCGACCGGCGAGCTGAACATCGCATTCAACATGGTTGTGTTCCTCGAGCGCTTCTATCCGCAGAAGAAGCTTGAGAAGGCCGAGCTGACAAAACTAGATGAGTGGATGATAAGCAGGCTGAATTCGACCAAGCGGGAGTTCCGCACCTCGTTCGAGTCCTACGAGCTGAACCGGGCTGCAAAGGCCCTGCGGTCGTTCATTGTGGACGATGTCAGCCGCTTCTACATGAAGATAGCCAAGGACAGGATATCCTCCGGGGACAACGCCGAGGGCGCGCAATGGACAATCTATAACGTGATGCTCGAATCCCTCAAGATGCTCGGCTGCTTCTCCCCGATGCTCGGCGAGCACCTCTACCAGAGGTTCTTCAGGAAATACGAGGGCGAGGAATCCATCTTCCTGCTCCGGCTTTCAGAGGAATCCGCAGGCAGCATCAATGCGCTCTATGAGAAGCAGATGGAGACAGTCAAGGAGCTCGTTTCAATCGCGCTTCTATCACGCCAGACGGCGGGCATAAAGGTGCGCTGGCCAATCCGGACCCTCTATATCGAAACAAAGTCGCACGAGGTGAGCGAAGCGGTGGACGCTTTCTCGCCCACCATCCTCAGCCTCGTGAACGCCAAGGAGGCCAAAACCCTGGAAGAGGCTCCGCATGGCGAACTCGCAAGCGAAGCATTCTCCAAGGGCATAGTGCATATCGGCAAGAAGATAGACGAGGAGCTGTATGAGGAAGGGCTCCTCAACGAGGTGAAGCGCAGGATACAGATGATGCGCAAGGAGGCGAAGCTTGTCGAGTCCGATACGATTGCTTTCTCGATAAGCACCGAGAAGGAGTTCGAGACCATCCTGAAGAAGCAAGAAAAAGCGCTCATGGAGGCCGTCAATGCGTCTTCCGCCTCGTATGCACCGCAGAAGCAGATGAGCGATTATACGATTGACGGAAGGCTTGTAAGGCTGGCGCTGAAGAAAGACTGAAAAAAAGGATTAAGGGCAACAGAAAACGGCGCGCTATTTTCAGTTCGCGCTCTTGAACATGCTTCTCTTGCCTATGCTGCTCCAGCAGCTCTTGCAGATATAGCGGTGGTCGATTTTCTTCCTTTTGGCGCTTTTCACGCAAGAGTTGCACAGCATTCGGGCGCAGTAGTCGCATTTGACCAGCTTCGCGGTCTGGTCGTTGCATCTTCCGCAGGTCTCGATAGCCATCAATATCACTCCAATATAGAATTATTCAGAATTATACCGACTATGATAGGGAAAGCTATTAAATAGGTATTCAGGGAATGCTTCACCATGCGCAAAGGCCATGCAGCAGGACGTATTACTGGCGCCGGGCGCCTTCGCGGCCAGGCGGCGGTTGAGA
>JAZDMN010000056.1:0-10926 GCA_043800955.1 Microcaldota archaeon | reverse complement strand
CCTTGGAAGCGGCATGGGAGCTTATGAGCGCTGGGAGCCGGACCACTCGATTAAGATATCCGGGCTCCAGAAAAGGATGCTTTTTTCTTCATACGACGCCCTGAGGCCCGGCGGCGAGCTTGTATACTCGACATGCACCTATGCCAAGGAGGAGAATGAGGATGTTGTGAAAAACCTTCTGGATAACGTTCCTGGAGCGAGCCTTGAGAGCATTCAGTTGGATATCCCGCATGAAAAAGGCCTTTCCGAATTCGGCGGGGAGTTCAGGAAATGCCTGAGGATTTACCCCCAGCATCTTGGCAGCGAGGGGTTCTTCATTTCAAGAATAAGGAAGGGAGACGCATGACATTCATCGCCAACAAGGAGAGGAATTTCCAGAAATACCTTGAGAACCACTTCGGAATCCGATTGCCCCAGGACGTGTCGATATTCTATTCGGAAGGCGTGCGCGCGGGCAACACAGAGATATGGAAATGCGACATAAAGGGCGAGAAGGGCTACGCGGCCTGCGATGCGGGCTTCAAGCCGACCAATTCATTCATCCAGAATTTCGGCCATCTGGCTACAAAGAACTTCATCGAGGTCGATGAGAAGAAAGCGAAGGAATTCGCCGTAGGGCGGGGGCTTGGCAACATCGCATTAGAGGGCAAGGGGGGTCCGGTCGTGGTCAGATGCTCAGGTTTCACCATCGGGCTTGGCGAATATGACGCGAAAGAGAGGAAGATACGGAACCTGATTCCCGAGAAGCGGCAGAGAAAAATCATCAATTCGCTCAAATAGGAAAAAACTACGCAACCCTTCCAGTATTCATTATTTTGATTCTGTACCCTTGATGAGCTCCAGGTAGTCCTTGCGAGGTAAAGTCACCGGAAGGCCATTATACCCGCATCTGCAGCGAATCCGGGGAAGGACCGAATCGAACCCGAGGAAGAAGTTGTCCATGTAGTCTTTTGCTTCGACCATCTTCCTGCAGCGCGGGCAGAACATGACCGGTTTCATGGTAACTACTTCGTTTTCATATGGCCCCATTTCTCAAGGGCTTCCCGAAGCTCGACATGGCGTTTTGCCTTCTCAGGGAGCGTTTCGCCTTCCATGGAGGCTTCGAGCGCCTGCATGGTGGCTTTTGCCCCGGCCCGGGTGCCCTTGGGGTGCCCGTGGATGCCCCCGCTCACAAGAAGAACGAGGTCGGTGCCATATATGTCAATCACATCCGGCACAAGACCCGGGTGCAACCCGCCCGAAGAGACCGGGAAGGCGTCCTTTATCGGGCCCCACTCCTGGTCGAGCAAAACGCCTTTCAAAGCTTTGGTCTTTTTCTCGCGGAGCACGTCTGCGACTGCCGTGACCTCGCGCTTGCTTCCCACAAGCTTGCCGACAGCCGTGCCCGAATGAAGCTGCGTCACTCCGATAAGGCGCATCATCTTGGCCAGGAACTGCATGGTCAATCCGTGTTTCGGGTTGCGGTCGAATGCCGCATGCATGGCCCGGTGGGCATGAATCGCGAGGCCAAGGTCCGAGCAGTAGTCGCGCATCGTCATGACCCCGGCCGTGCCCGCCACAACAACGTCTATCATCGCGTAATTCCATCCGTATTCGTGCAGCATGTCGGCGCGTTTCTTCATCGTCTCGACATCCGCGGAGATGTTAAGGAAGGCGCCCTTCTTCTCGCCCGTCAGATTCTCGGCCTTGTCGCGGAGCTTGGTCATCAGCCTAACGCGCTCATCGAACCGGTTGAATCCGGTGGAAGTCAGGTTCTCATCGTCTTTGACGAAATCGAATCCGCCCATCCACGTTTCGAAGCCGATTGCGGCGTGCTCAGCCGCGCTGAACCCGATTTTGGGTTTCGGCACAGCGCCGGTGAGCGGGCGCTTGTAGACCTTCATCATTTTGCGCACGCCATTTATTCCGTGGTGCGGCCCTTTGAAGTGCCGCGTATACGCCAGAGGTAGTGTTGCGTCGATAAGCCGAAGATTCCTTATCGCCTTCATACCGAAGATGTTGCCTGCGATGCCGGAGAGCAGCTGGACCGCATTGCCCTCCTCCCACAGGCCAATCGGATAGGCTATCTTGACATAATTCCCTTCTATATGGAACGCAGTCGCCTGGAGCTTCTTCATGCGGGGCGGAAGCTTGAACAACGTGGTCCACGTCCCGGTGGAGCTTTCGGAGGCGATTCTTCCGACCGCTTCCTTGGCGTTGATGCCCGCTTCCGGCTCGAAATAGAACAAGCAGACGATATCATCCTTTGCGGGTTTGTAGCCCAAATCCACGAATTCCAGGTACCAGTCGACCTTGCCTGACATGGATTTGGAAAACCAGTGAAAAAATATAAACAGAACGCTGCTGTCTGTTGTGCGCAAATGTGATAAAAGCATTAAAAATATGATTAGTCATAGTAATAATGGGCAAAATGCCAAAGGAGGGCCTTCAATTGACATCGAGATGGGGTTATGGGAAAGGTTTCATCGGGCCCAGCATTGCCGGAAAAATCGGCGATGCATTCCCCAGAAGGTCTTCATCGAACATATCGTCAGGCATGACTGAGGAAGGCCCAATCCTTAGCGTGGAAGAGCTCAAATCGGTCTTTTCATCCAACGACTGGAAGAAGATGCTGGATGCGGCGAACGAGCTGGGGAAGCGGGTGGCCGGGCTCGACGACCCTGAGGCCCTGGGTTTCGTAGTCCGATTCTGCGAGAGTGAGCATATGAGAGCGATGGCAACGTCCAAACTCGCCATCAGGATGCGGGACGTAAATGACCCGCGCGTACTTGAGGCGATTGCGTTAAATTCCGACGAGGACAGGGAGAGGCGCGATGCGATAAGGGTCCTTGGCCAGAGGGCTGCGGATGCCACATATTCCTACACGCTTGTGCATATCGCAGTCAGGTCAAGGCATGAATCGTCGCGGATAGCAGCCGTCAACTGCCTTGAAATGAGGCTGGACGAATTGAAGGTGGTCGCCGAGCATTCGGAGTACCCTTCCACGAGAGATTATGCCAAGTCCAAGCTTCCCAAACCTGAACAGACGAAATAACTACTTTTTCAGCGCTTTCCGAAGCGCCTCGAGGGGCAGGAGGGCGCATTTCATCCGGGTCGGATTTTTCGAGAGGTCGATTTTCAGCAGCGACAGGACATCCTCTTTCCTGATATCCCCAAGCGCTTCGATTTTCTTGCCCTTGAGGTATGCGGTGAACAATGAGGAGCTCGCCTGGCTGATAGCACACCCCTTTCCAAGGAACTTCGCCTCGGCCACCACGCCGCCCCTTACCTTGATGAACAGCTCCACGATGTCGCCGCAGGACGAGTTGTAAATCTCCGCCCTATAATCCGCATCCTGGATTTTCCCGAAGTTGAGCGGGTTCTTGTACAGCTCGATGATGAATTCCTGGTAGATCTCATCGTTCGGCATAAAAAATCAGCTCGGCGCAACAAGCCCTCTAATCAGGGTAGGAGTAAGCAGGAGAATCGCGATGCCCAATAGGCCGGAGAACAAAAGGATTAACCCAAGTCCACCGCAACCGAACGCTGCGGCCTTATATATCGTGGCGGACTTGTATTGGCCTTTCACCTTCTTGAGATATAGCATGTATCCGCAGAGCGTGAGAATGATTCCGAAGAAAAGGAATGCTATCGAGATAAAGAAAAGGAACGACTGGGTCGTCTGCTCGAGATTGTTCAGCGCCGTGGATATGTTCCCGCTCTCCGAAAACGCAGACGCCGCCAAAATGATTGTGAAAAGTGCGGTTCTCATATCAATCATCCGAATACCTTCCTAACCCTTTTCAGCGAGGCGGCAAGCGCATCGATATCATCCTTGCCGTTGTAAAGATACACACTTGCCCGGGTGCTCGCCTGGATGCTCAGCGACTCGTGCAGCGGCATGGCGCAGTGGTGACCGCTCCTCACGCATACGTTATCCTCGGCCAGCATCGCGGAAACGTCATGCGGGTGGATTCCCTCCATGACGAATGCGGCAAGCCCCACTCTGTCCTCAGCTTTCATCGGACCGAGAATCCTTAGCCCCGGAACCTCATCGAGCCGCTCGAGCATGTACCCTGTCAATGATATTTCATGCTCCCGTATCCTCTCCATCTTGATTTTTCCCAGATAATCGATGGCCGCGCCTAGCCCTATGACCGCATCCACAAGCGGCGTTCCTGCCTCAAACCTGTGCGGCAGGTCGCTCCATTCAGATGAATCGGTGGTGACTTTGCGTATCATCGCGCTGCCATAAAAGAACGGGTCCGTCTTCTCAAGAAGCTCCCCCTTCCCATACAAGACTCCCGAGCCGAAAGGCGCAAGCATCTTGTGGCCGGAAAAGAGCAGGAAATCGCAGCCGAGCCTTTTCACATCTGTCGCAACCGATGGGACGCTTTGCGCCCCGTCGACCACGCTCACCGCCCCTTCTTTCCTGGCAAGGCCGCATAGCGCCTTCACGTCGTTCAAAGTGCCCAGCACGTTGGAGGCCGCGGAGAAAGCGAAGATCTTGGCCCCCTTGAGCTTTTTTTCCAAATCGGCCATGTCCAGCTTCCCGTCAGCCTGGATTGAAACTATTTCGAAGCGGGCGCCCTTCATTTTCGCTAGCTGCTGCCATGGGACGAAACCGCTGTGGTGCTCCGATATCGTTGTGACTATGCGGTCGCCCTTTTTGATGAATTTCTCGCCAAATCCTCGCATGACGAGGTTGGCCCCCTCGGTGGTATTTTTCGTGAAGACAATCTCTCTGGAATCCGCAGCGTTGATGAAGCGCCTCACCTTTTCCCGGGTACCCTCGAACTCAAGCGTCGCTTTCTCTGCGATGGGGTAAAGGCCCCTAGCGACGTTGGAATTGTAATTCCCGTAGAATCCCGACACGGCGTCAATCACGGCCAGGGGCCTCTGCGAAGTCGCAGCCGAATCAAGGTAGACCATGCCTGGGTTGTTTCTGAAAATGGGGAAGTCGGCCCGGATTTTCCTATAATCAAGCATCGGCGCCACCTTCCGGCTTCTTCGCGTACCCCTTCTCCTCGATTTCGTGCGCCAACGACTCCGTGCCTGAGCGCGTGATTCGTCCTCCGCTGAGGATGTGCACCCTGTCAGGTTTCACGAATTTCAGGATTCGGGGGTAATGCGTGATAATCAGGAAGCAACGCTTCCCGTCCCTCATCCTCGATATCATCTTGGAAATCAGCTTTATCCCATCCACATCGAGGCCGGAATCAATCTCATCGAGTATGACCACCTTTGGCTTCAGCGCCATCATCTGGATGGCTTCGGCACGCTTCTTCTCGCCCCCTGAAAACCCGACGTTAAGCTCCCTGCTGATGAAGGATTCGTCAAGGCCGAGCTCCTTTGCGTATGCGCAAAGTTCTTCGTGAATCGCGACCATCCTGTCCATGTCATTTGCAGGCCCTTCGCGGGCGGCTATCGCCTTGCGGATGAGGCTGCTGACCTTCACCCCCTCGACCTCCTCCGGGTTCTGGAACGCAAGGAACAGACCTTTCCTCGAGCGGACGTCTGCCGGCTCGTTCACGAGCTCTTCAGAATCGATTTTTATGCTGCCGCTCACCTTGAGGGACGGATGCCCGGCAAGGGCTTTGGCGAGCGTGCTTTTCCCGGCTCCATTCGGGCCCATGATGGCGTGAATTTCACCGTCATTGATGCTGAGGCTGAAGTCACGGATGAGCTCCTTGCTTTCTATGGAGACCTTTAGGTCTTTTATCGTGAGCATAACCTTACCCGGTGAAGTAGCAATCCCATAGCTCGGACTGAATATTTAAATATATCCGTGGGCATAGGAAAACCTCTAGTTGTGATGCGATGGCAGGTGCTTTGGGAGAATCGGATAACGACGGCATAGACCGGGGCGAGGCCATCCGCTACAAACACCTGTATGGGAAGGGCATCAGCGAAAAGACCGTCCGCTCGATTTCCGAACTGAAGAACGAGCCCGAATGGATGATGGATATCCGGCTGGGGGCGTACAAGGCGTTCCGGAAGATGCCCATGCCCAAATGGGGTGCCGACCTCTCTAGGATTGATTTCGATGAAATCAGGTATTACGCGAGCCCTATCGACGAGAGCGAGAAGGCGGACGTATGGGAGAAGGTGCCAAAAGGCATCAAGAAGACTTTCGACCGCATAGGGATACCCGAGGCCGAGCGCAGGTTCCTCGGCGGCGCCACGGCGCAGTTCGATTCAGAGGTCGTCTATCACAATCTGAAGAAGGAATGGGAATCGATGGGCGTGGTTTTCCTGGACATGGACAGCGGGCTCAAGGAATACCCGGAAATCGTCCGGAAGCGTTTCGGCTCCATCGTGCCGCCGCGCGACAACAAGTTCGCCGCGCTGAATACGGCGGTCTGGTCGGGCGGCAGCTTCGTATATGTGCCAAAAGGGGTCAAGGTGAAAATCCCCCTGCAGGCATATTTTCGGATAAACACGAAAAACGCTGGCCAGTTCGAGCGGACTCTCATTATAGCGGAGGAGGGTTCGTCGGTCCATTATGTCGAGGGCTGCAGCGCGCCAATCTATTCGGCCGCATCATTGCATTCCGCGGTAGTCGAGGTCATCGCGGAGAAGGGAGCGTACATACGCTACACTACGATACAGAACTGGTCGAAAAACGTCTACAACCTGGTGACGAAGCGCGCTGTAGCTGATGAGAACGCAGTGGTGGAATGGCTTGACGGGAATTTGGGCTGTTTGACAGGTGACTCTAAGATATTTACAAATAATGACGTAAAAGATATTAAGGACATAGATGTGGGAGACACGGTATATTCACTTAGCCCGGAATTTGAGATCACGAAGAATAAGGTAATTGGTAAAAAAGAAAACCCTCCAATGGCGGTTTACAAATTAAAAACAATGAATCATCGCATCATTAAAGCGACTGCCAATCATCCTTTCCTAGTTATGAAAAAACACGGAAATGTGTCAAAAATCAGTTGGCTGAAGCTGGATCAGATAAAAGAAAGCGATTTAATCGCAATAGCGGGAGAATTGCCAGATAATGGCCAAGTCTATAAGATAAATTTCAAACAAACACGCGGCAAAAAGCAGATAAATGTTCCAATAGAAAGTTCCAGGGAGTTGATGTGGCTGCTCGGATTCTATACCGGAGATGGCTACAAGGAAAACACAAGAGTTAATTTTGCAGTTCCAAAGACAGATAAAAGCAGAGAAATGGTTATCAGAATAGTAAAAGAACTATTTGGGGTAGAAGTTGAGGAACACCAGAAGGTAGTCATAAGAATAAACTCTGCAGCTCTGAAGGATTTTTTTGTTTACCTCGGTTTTACAGGTACAGCAAAGGAAAAAAGAATTCCAAAATGGATATTCAAGCTCCCGAAAGAACAGAAGCTGGCTTTCATCCAGGGATATATTGATGCTGACGGACATGTAAGAAAAGGCCACAAAAATTTATGCATTTCCAGTGCAAACCGGCAATTGCTTGAGGATACAAAAATCCTGGCCATGAGCTCTGGATTAAATCCATTAAAAGTATCAGAATGGACTAGAAAAGACAAGCTTCCACTTGGAAAAGAAGTAAAGGAATATACGAACTATTTTCTATACTTTGCAGAGAATAATATCGATGCGCCAATTGGTTTTGTGCCAGTTAGTTCAGTCGAATATCATGGAGAAGAAAAGACATACGATATAGAAGTTGATGGGACCCATAATTTTATTGCGAACGGGTTAATCGTTCATAATAGCAAAATCACGATGAAATACCCGTGCATCATCCTGAAGGGCCAGGGCGCGCGGGGCGAGGTGATGTCGGTCGCTTTTGCCGGAAAGGGCCAGACTCAGGATGCCGGAGCCAAGATTATTCATCTAGCGCCGAAAACCACGTCGAGGATTATTTCGAAGAGCATATCGCAGGGAGGCGGAAGGAGCACGTACCGAGGGCTCGTACGCGTTGCAAAAGGCGCAAAAGACGCGAAATCGTTCGTTCAGTGCGATGCCTACCTGCTTGACCGCAAATCACGCTCAGACACGTACCCGCTAATGAAAATTGACGAGAAATCAGCTACGGTCGGCCATGAGGCCAAGGTTGGGAGAATCTCGCAGGAGAAGCTTCTTTATCTCATGAGCAGGGGGATTCCGGAGAAGGACGCCCTTGCCATGGTAGTGCTGGGTTTCATCGAATCCTTCACAAAGGAGCTTCCGATGGAATACGCAGTCGAATTAAACCGACTTGTGGAAATCCAGCTCGAGAACGCGGTCGGATGATGCCGCGCCGAATCCGCGGGACCCGAAAGATTAGCCGATTTCATCCACGCGGAAGAGCGCGCAGGAATCGTTGTTGTATTTCAAGCGGGCAATCATCGGGTTCCGCTCACTGGCCCCGGGAGCGTGGACGTTGACGTAAAGAGAGTACACCGCCTCATCATCCACCATTCCGATTATGAAATAGCCGGCATCCTCCTCATTGCGGAAAACACTTACGATATTCACACCTTTTGCGAAGGATTCCAGGTCGAACTCGCCATCGCTTGAAACAACTGAGCATTGCCGGAGTTTTTTGCAGAATTCCGCCGGATCCACGTCTCTGGCCGTTTCGGATGGCAGCAATGAATCGGTTTTGAACGTGCCGGAAGCGTTTACCGCCACAGCGCCAAGCAGCATGCGGAGCTCGCGTCCTGTGAGCCTGCATATCGTGATGCATGAACCGTCATTTGAGGAAGCGAGGTTCGCACGCGAAAGCGGCTCGGGTCCCAGGATATTCTCAAGAGCCTTAAGCTTGCCCGGAAGCCCGTGGAATGTTAGGAAGACGGATGTCCGCGTGAAGAGGACCTCGAATTCGATGCCGTAGAGTTCAACATATTTAATCCCCCTTATGTTCCGGACGAAATTCTCGAAGTTGAAGCCCGCAGAATCCGATGATTTGACCAGGGTGAATCTGGAAAGGTGCTCTTTCAGCGAATACAATTTGAGCGGAGGCGAGATGAAGCCGATTTCATCCAGCCTGGGCTCGATAACCCCGAAGCTGAGCGTTGCGTCCCTGTCGCGGGGCTTTTGCACCTTTGGCCCGCCCCGATGATCCTGCGCCATTCAATCCTCCCGATAAAGTATGCACGAGTCTTTCTTGTATGTGAATGTGGTCGTGAAGATGCATCGTTCGGGCGGGTTCGAATTGGAATTGATATAGAGATAGTAGTCGTGCTCCTCCTTGCCCGAAACGATGTAGTAATGTGAGTTACCGTGCTGGTCCTGGAGCGTTGTGACAAACTTGATGCCTTGCACGAACTCCTCCATCTCGAAAAGCGGGTCGCCGCTGCAGATGTCAGTGGCGGCGCGGAGCTTGTTTTGAAGGCCGGAATAGGAGACCACACCGTCGGCTGAAGGCGCTAGCGTGTCGCTTTGCGGGGCCTTCCGGCCGCCAGCGATTGCCGCGATGCCGTTAAGCATGTCGATATCCTGCCGCGATATCCTGGAAAGGAACATGGTTTTGCCATTCTCAAGGACAAGGATATCGCGTTTCTTCAGGTCTATGTTCATGAAGCGCGTGTCCTCGTAAATCTCCTCGGGGGGCGAATCGTATATAAGGACCCATGTCGAGCGGGTGCGCCCCACTATGAATTTCTTGTCTCCAAGATTCAGCATGCACGCCCCCTGGATGTTGGCCGGAAGGGTCTTGTAGACGGGCATGGTGCCATCCTCGTTCATTGTGGTCGCAATACCCGATTCGTTCCTCATGATGCGGCACCCGGAAAGCTTCCCCTTCACCATATCCAGAAGGCGCGCGGGCGTCGGAGGGAACGCTCCGGTAGGCCCTTCCAAACCGAGCTCTTCTGTCCCGAATGCAAGGGTCGAGGATTTTTCGCGCAATGAGCCCCGGACCTGCGCGTCCCTCCCATCTTCGATTTTTCTCCCCGCCATGAGGTAAAGATTGTCGGATTCCTTTTTTAATCCTTTTCTTTACGTTTTTACACACTATATTCATGTGTGTATGGTTATGAGAAGGGTAGCGTTGGGCTTTAGGAAAGCTATTAAGTAGAATTACAATAATCGCATAATTATGGAACGGCTGGAGTTGGATGGCGGCATGGCAGCCAACATTGAGGGAAGCGCCGCCATCAGGGTCAAAGACGGAGTTGCTGCAGATATCTTCATAAGGCCGAAAAACAGCGCTGATATTTCGGTCACACTTGGCAAGGGATGCGATGTCCGGACTTATGTCATCATGGAATCATCACCCCGCCTTAACCTTACAATCGATGTCGGAGAGGGTTCGGTAGCCCATAGCGCCTATGTATATTTCCGCGGGGCGAAGGTGTCGGCACGGTCCCTATTGACCGGCAGGAAGGCAAAGGCGTACGACCTGCACGTCTTCATCCAGAAGGACGAGATGGAATTGGCGCTTGATTCTCTTCTTCAGCACTCGGCCAGAGACACTGAAGGGGACATTCTGGTCAAAGGCGTTGTTGCGGGTAAAGCGGGCGCAGCGCTCGGCGGCCTGATTAAAATCGACAAGGGCGCAAGCGGAGCGAAATCGCACCTTGGCGAGCACGTGATGATACTTGGGGAGAATGCGCATGCGAGCGCGAACCCCCGACTTGAAATCGAGAACAACGAGGTCGCCTCTCGCCATTCGGCTTCGGTTTCGCGGATTGATGGCGAAAAGTTGTTCTACCTGATGAGCCGGGGGTTGGCGAGGATAGACGCGGAGAAGCTGGCCGTAGAAGGGTTTCTCGAATCCCCGCTCTCGCGAATACGCGATGAAAAAATGCGCGGGATGTTCATGCGGCTCGTGCAGAATGCCCTCTGACATGCAGGGTATATTCTATTTAATCCTATTCAACGATGGATAGGCATGAGAGGCCTTCTTTTAGCGTTGGGGATGCTCATGTTCGCCGGCTGCTTGCAGCAGGCCTGCGGGAATGATGTTAATTTTGTCTGCGGGGATGATGGGGTCACATACCAGAACACGTGCCT
>JAZDMN010000039.1:0-13885 GCA_043800955.1 Microcaldota archaeon | reverse complement strand
CGAGGCCGACGATGCCGACCAGCCCGTTCCTTCCGGTGCCGGGAGGCTTCATGCTGGATTCCGGAGCGAGCGATATTTTCAGCAGCATGTACGATCAGTTGAGGCCGCCGGTGGAAAGGATGTTCCGCCAGCGCGTACCGGCGAGGTTCAGGATTGGAGCGCTCGGCGCATCGACAATCATCAGGAGGATAAACCAGCTCTTCGGGCCGATGCCTGTCGACTACAACGATTACTGGCTTAGCGCCTTAGGCGAAACCGGAGGTTTCTATGCCCACGAGGAGAGGGGACCGACGACCAGGGACAGGGGCGGAGCGGCAGGTGTCGGTGGAGGCCGCACAATCAGCGGCGGCGAAAGAGGCACTGCAAGATGGACCCGCGACCAGACCGAAACCGCGGTTCCTGCGCCCACAGGCCAGCCGCAGCGAACGACGTCCACGACCGCTGATACTTTAGATGTCAGTGCTTCAGCAGTCAGGCTGCCCCCGCCGATGTCAGGGCCGGTCCCGCTTCCATTGTTCGGGGTTGTGCCATACGATATGTTCCAGATGGGAGGTGGCACGGGCTCTGCATATGTTGCAAGGCCGCAGGCAGAAGTGCAGGCTGAGCTTGAGCGCAGGCGCGGTACTGGGGACCAGGTGGTCGCGGACGTATTCCGCCTGAGGCCCAACGGAACCGCAGCTGCGCTTCTTGATGTTTATACCGAACTGCTGAAGTCCGCGCCGGACAGGGCGAGACTGGAGCGGGATTATGGCACGCCGTTTGTCGAGCTTGTCGCAAGCAACAGGCAGTACCTCAACTGGGTCCTTGCACAGTCGCCCGAGATGGGCGTCGGCATCCACCGCGCGAGGCAGGAATTCCATTATGAGAGCTCAAGCACGAGGGAGACCACCGCTCCTCCGGCCGGCCAGCCGGGGGATACCACCGTAACCGATACGCAGACGAGGGGCAGGACACGGGGGCTGCTTGAGACATACCAGAGGATTGCGCGCCAGTCCCAGACAGACATGCTGTTGTTTGTTGCAGGCGAGCACGTTCCCGAAATCACTTCAGCGGACGGCACAACGACGCAGCGCGGGGAGGACAGGCTCAAGACGAGGCTGTATTTCGTCACGCGCGAAGGAGACATCTACCAGCTCGCATACGGCCTAGACACGAGGGCGCAGCTCCTCAATTATCTTTATGCTGGGGCGAATACGCAACAGTACCTCGCTTCAGCCAGGGCTGTCGGGCGGCATCTGCTCACAGGAGATTCGGCCGCTGCCGGATTCGATGGAGCTGCAGTAGGGTTCACACTTCCGCGAACTGGCGGCGATTCGTTCTCGTCCCTCGCGTTCGGGCAGCTTGTCCGCAGCATGAGGTATATGGACCCGGTCCATGCAGAGCAGGCCGCAGGCATGGCGGTCACGAGCCTCCTTGCAGACCGGAGGCAGAGGGATGTTTATGCTGCGTTCTACCGGGGCGCTGAGATTACTACCGTTGATTCGCAGGACAGGACGCACATCAGCGATGCACGCCATGCTGAGACCAACATCGAGGTCATGTGGAGGCGCATGCGCATCGACCCTATGGCCTACCAGGCTGAATTGAGAGCGGTGGGCGGATACCCGGTGACAGTCGGAGGGAGGGGCCGCCTGGAATGGCGCCCGACACGGTACCAGACGAATGCCCTCGGCGTCACGGCGGCTTACAGCCACATCGACCTGCTGCGCGAGATGAGGGCTGCGGGAGCGGACGCCAATGAGATATACGGCGGCCTTCGGACCATGCTGACAAGCCTGTATGGTTGGTCGGAAGACACGGCGAGGGACACCGGATGGCTCGCCGCGGGAAGCTACATGTACGCGCGCATGGAGAACTGGACCATGCAGAATCCGGATGGTTCTTACCGGACCACCACCGCAGGTCCCGAAGGCACTCCGGAGCAGCACTTTGCGAGCGCCATGTTCATGTACTGGGCGCAGCGCCACGGGATTCTCATGGGGGCCCAGAGGGTTCCCGGATGGACAAGGATATATGACAGGATAGACCAGGCCATGAGGCAGATTCAGCAGAATCCGGCGAACGAAGCGACCATTCTCGAGGGGCTTTCGCGCTCGCTGCGGGAAGACCTGCGCAGGGACATCTGGCGCTTCGCACTCGCATATGGGTATGACGGCGAGCGCGTCAGGATATACACGGTCGGAGGCGGCCAGTACGTCAATGATGAGACCGCATACGGGAACCTGTATAGCATGTTCATCTTCGGAAGGCCGGCGGCAGGGTATGCCGATATCCTCGGTCATGCATACGGCTATGCGCCGCTCGTCATCAGCGAGAATCCAGGCACTGCGGGCCAGTTCACTGTGACGCGCGGCAGGCAGACGCCGTTTGTCGATTTATACGGGGGATTCGGCATCATGGATTGGCCGAGCGTCAGCCTCCAGAGATACCAGAGGGAGATAACGATACCGAGCACGCCGGACATACCGGGAGCACTGCGCGAGGCTTACCGCGAATTCGGCGGGATGAGGAACAGGACCCGCCTGGTCCGCGACTATGGCGAATCCCTGGTCGCGCTTGTCGATGAGGGCAGGGAGAGCCTCAGCTGGATGATAAGGCCAGCCGCGCAGGTCCGGACAGAGATGCAGACCCGCTTCGGTCAGGATGACCCCATCGTTTTATCGTTCCTCAATCTGCGCTCAGGAAGGGAAAGCGGGGCCAGTGGGGCCAGCGCCGAGGATGCAGCTGCGCTTGTGGACATATTCACCGAGCTTAGGAGGTTGACGCCGAATCGGGAACGGCTCGAAACGAGATATTCTCGGGAGCTTGTCGACCTTGTTGAAAGGAACAGCACAGACCTGGACTGGGTGCTCCTGCCCCCTGACCGCGTGAGGACGGAATTCACGCGGCGGGCGCAGACCAGCGGCTCGGTGGAAGGGAGGATAGCCGGCGTGACATTGCCAGCTGCGCCGACACAGCCATCGCTCACCGGCCAGGAAGTAAAAACACTCATGGAACGGAACATGCTCGATGTGCTTGTCGGTGCTACTGGTGCCGAATCGCGCGTGGGACTGAGTCCCGAGCGCTATGACATCCTGCTTGGAAGCCACTTGGGCAGACCGGCCGGAAGACGGGACAGGTCGACGACGTACTACATCCTCCATACACCGGTTTCAGAGCGCGCTGACGCAAGGGGCTCGCTGGTCATCGGCGACCAGGAGGACCTCGACGAATGGATGCGCCACGGCCACCAGATAGGACGCGGCGTCACGCGCCTTGAAGTCGCCCAGAGCGGAGGCGACTACACCTTCACGTTCTCAGGTGATCGGAGGATGAGGGCATTAACTGCCGAGAGACTCATCGGCGGGATTACGCTCCCCCTGCGGGATTCTGAGTTCAGGATCGGAAGCAGCTGGACAGTCGGCGGGCTGATGCAGGTCCTCCAGGACCACAGGCTCGACCTTCTCGCCGGCGCGATGTACGGAAGGCGCGAATTCGGCAACGAGCGCTGGGACCAGTGGACGCTCACGTTCTCCGGCCGCCTCCAGGGTACGAACACGGCGAGCGTGAGCGAGAATTGGTACGGCTATGTGTTCTTCAACCAGGCAAACAGGCAGGTTGTTTTCGCAAGCGGCGACGTCTTCAATAACGCCGATGAGATGAGGCAGGTTTGCCAGACCCTTGGCGGCGCAGGATGCAGCAGCCTATCGGACCTGTCTAGGACCACCGGCGGCGTTGGGCTGCAGTGGGCGCGAACGGACGTTGTCACAGGAGACAGGATGAGCCTCCACTTCTTCTTCGAAGGCGGTGTGGAGACCTACAGACCATGGAGCGGCACCGGAACCGGCACGGTTGATACGGGTGCCGGCACAACCACTCCGGTAACAATCAATCCGCGCGACAACGCGTTCGTATTCCGCTCAGGTGCAGGCTTCAGCTACACGCAACAGAGCCCGAGCAGCACTATACCGAACATCTATTCGCTGACACTTGGAGCGCAAAGCGGCTCATGGCCCCTCATCCCGGGAGACGTCACAAGGCCGGAGTACCTGCAGTCCTGGGGCTCAGCGCTCGAGACCGCGATACCTGGCTGGTCGCTAATGCTGCACGGGCGCCTCTTGTGGTAGTTTCTAAAAAGCTTTTTTTATTTTCATTTTTATCTTCCTTATAACCAAAGGTTTACTGACGGGCATGAGCAAGGCTTGGGATAGTTGAAAAACGATAAAAAAAGGTCGAGATTTCTTCTTTACGTGCTATTTCTTTTTGGCGGGCTTTTCCTTGGCCACGATTTTCGCTTCGGTCGCTATCAAAGGCGGCATGAAAGGAGGAAGCAGGTTGAAAGGCCGGAGCAGGAAGATGCTGTTCATGCCCGCATTGGCGTTTATCATATTGATGGCGGTCGCGCCAAATTCCATCGGGACGATTTTCGCCTTCTTGTATTCAACCAGCATCCTCTTGATGTTTTCCGGGTTGTCCCGGCAGAAGGCCTCCCCCATGATTCGGAGCGAGCCGATGTCCGGCTTGTAATCGACGGCATAGGTGAACTCCAATATTACGCCATCCGGCGTCTTCTGGGTGATTTTGTCGACGTTTATATTGATGTCGATGTTGGCTGGAACGCCGTCCTTGGCCTTCTTCACTTCGCCGCCCCGGAAAATAAGTCCCATGACTTCAAGCATAATTATCCCGCTCATTAACAATCTTGCAGAGAATAAAAAGCTATCTGTTGGCTTGGCCAGCCGGAATTCCCGCCGTGGAAATCCTATCGCGGATTCGGGCCGCCATCCATCATTGGGATGATTTCGTCTTCTTCCCGCGTTCGCTCGGGATGATGCTGATTTTGCCTCCGAAATCAAAACCGCCGGCCTCAAGTTCCTTCCCTTCCATGAGCCGGTCGAGAATGATGGCGAGGGCGGCCACCTCGCTATGCGGCTGATTCGTCACAGATACGTTATAATCGGAAAGCGCGTAAATCTCGCCCGGAACCTGCTCGGAGCCGACGATGATGAGGAGCTTTTCGCATGGTTTTAGGGCCGGGACGGCATCCTGGACCGGCAGCCCGTACATCGTGAGATGGATTACCTTGAAGCCCTCCCTCTTCCGCGCCTTTATCACCGATACGGCGCTCTTCTCATACGAAACCGAAAACTCAGAGCCCGAAACCGTTTTCCTGCCCCAGTTCTCGCATATCCTCGCAACGCTCGACTCGAAACCCGCATCATGCTGGCCGGTATATGTAACCCTGCTCGCCCCGAAAGCCCGGGCAACTAGCGCCACATGCGTGGATATGCGCTCATCCCGCGGGAGGCGGTGACTCAGGCGGAGGACCTCGATATCCATTCTATTGCCTCAATGCGCTCTCCTGGGCCTGCTCCTCATGATGCGTTCATAGCGCTCAATCATGCCCGCAGGAGGCCCTTCGCCCGGACGGGAACCACTGAACGCCTCGTTCGCGGCGCGCTCGAGTTCATGGCGGACTGCATCCCTCTGCTGCGGCGTCTCGGGAATCGAAACGGCCTCGTTCACGGCACTGCTCACTGAAGAAGCCAGCTGCCTGGAAGTGCCCCGCGGCGGCGAGCGGAGCGCCTGGTCGAGGGCCCTCCTGTCAGCTCTGGAGCCGCTCACGGCAAACCTTGCAGCCGCTTCGAGCGTCTCCCTCACCCACATCCGCTGCTCGGGCGAGACGCCCTGCGGCGGCAGGTTCCTGAGGACGTTCACCAGGCTGCTCTCCAGATGCCTCATGTCAGCGCTGAATTCCTGTTCGGTTTTCCTCGCAAGTGTGGCTCTCATGACAGGATTATCACGGGCAACAAATTTAAACCTGAACGGCGATAGCAGGTTTCCTGATCCCATGGATATAATAGAGATAGAGAGCCTAACCAAGAAGTTTGGCACTCTTGCCGCTGTGGACAACGTCTCGCTCAAGATAAAAGAAGGCGAGATTTTCGGCCTTCTCGGGCCAAACGGCGCCGGCAAGACCACTGCTATTTCAATGCTCGTCACGATGAAGAAGCCGACATCCGGAAGCGCCAGGGTGAACGGTTTCGACATCGTGAAGGAGCCGGACGGCGTGCGTAGAAGCATCGGCATCGTTTTCCAGGACCCGTCGCTCGATGAAGAGCTGACCGCATACGAGAACCTTGAATTGCATGCGGCGATGTACGGCATCGATGCGAAAGACCGCAGGGACCGCATAATCGAATCCATCAGGATTGTCGAGCTCGAGGACCGCCTGCATGATATAGTCAAGACGTTCTCGGGCGGCATGCGGAGAAGGCTTGAAATCGCGCGCGGCCTGCTCCACTACCCTAAAATCCTTTTCCTTGACGAGCCCACAATCGGGCTCGACCCGCAGACGCGGAAGCACGTCTGGGACTACATCCGGAAGCTCAAAGCCGAGCATGGCATAACGATTGTCATGACCACGCATTACATGGAGGAGGCGGATTCGCTCTGCGACCGTGTCGCAATCATAGACCATGGAAGAATCATAGCGCAGGACAGCCCCGAGGCGCTGAAGGACTCGCTGGGGGGCGACATGGTGGTAGTGAAGACGCCGGACGCGAAGAGGCTCGAGGCCTCCGTGAACGGCCTTGGATGGATCAAGAAGGCGAAGATAGACGATGGCGCAATCAGCCTTAGCGTCGCGCAGGCGGAAAAGAAAATCCTCAAAATCATGGACATCGCCCGCGAAAGGAAAATCGTGGTGCAGTCGATCAGCATGCACAAGCCGACGCTGGACGACGTGTTCCTGCATTATACCGGACGCAACATCCGCGAGGAGGCGGTCACCGGAAAGGATGCGATGAGGATGAGGCACAAGGCATGGACAGGTGGGAGAAGATGAACCACGAACTCACCGCGCTGTATTTCATGTGGAAGAGGGAGCTTATCCGCTTCTACCGCTCGAAAAGCAGGGTGGTGGGGAGCCTTGCTATGCCCTTCTTCTTCATGGCCATCCTGGGTACCAGCATGAACGGGGCAGGCAACCTCCCTGCAGGAGACGGGAACTACCTCGAATTCATAATGCCTGGAATCCTTTCCATGGTTCTGCTTTTCGGTTCCGTTTTTACTGGGGTTATAGTCATAATGGACAGGCAGTTCGGGTTCCTCAAGGAGACGCTCGTGGCGCCGGTTTCACGCACCTGCATCGTCCTTGGCAAGTCCCTCGGTGGTGCGACTACCGCAGTTTTGCAGGGCCTCATGATGATGGGGCTTGCGCTCCTGCTTGGCGCGACAATCGACTTCGCCAGCCTGCCAGTCGTCCTCGTGCTGATGGCCCTCATATCCATGTCGTTCGTCTCGCTGGGAATCGCGATAGGCTCTGTACTCGACGACATGCACGGGTTCCAGCTCATCATGAACTTCCTGGTCATGCCGATGTTCTTCCTCTCCGGCGCGCTTTTCCCGCTCAGCTCCGCACCGGAAATCGTGCGGATGGTCTCGTACATCGACCCGCTCACATATGCGGTCGAGGCCATGAGGTTCTTCCTAATCGGGGAATCCACGATGCCCATATTCATAAGCCTGGGCGTGCTCGTGGCGTTTTTTGGGGCGACGACCATCCTTTCAACCTACCTGTTCAATAGGATAGAAAGCTAACGCACGCTTCGTTCAGGACACCTTTTAAAAATCCTTAAAGGGAATTGATTATCATGGCACGCTACTTCGGCACTAACGGCGTCCGGGGAAAGTTCGATGAACTCACACCGGACCTTGCGCTTCGGCTATCAATGGCCATAGGCGCCTATTTCAATTCAGGCGCAAAGGCAGGCAAAAACAAGGCCCGCGTCATAGTTGCGCGTGACTGCAGGCTGACGGGGGATATCTTGCGTTCTGCCGTTGCCGCGGGCCTCGCCTCCGTGGGTTGCGACGTCATCGACCTGGGCATCACAAGCTCGCCAACTGCGGAATTCATGGTGAAGAAGCTCAAGGCCGATGGGTGCATCATAATCACCGCATCGCACAACCCTCCTGAGTGGAACGCGCTCAAGGTGGTTGACGGAAACGGTATCGCCCTGTCACATGAGCGCGGGGAGGGGATAGAGAAGCTCCTTGACAAGCCGAAGCTCGCCGCCTATGACAAGGTCGGCAGGATTACGCCGTACGAAACAGCGACAACCAGCCATATCGAAGAGATAGCGGACCATGTGGATGCAGGGCGGATAATAAAAAGAAAACCTAAAATCATCGTGGACTGCGGAAATGGCACGGCCGCTCTCATTGCCCCCAGGCTGCTCAAGGAGCTGGGGTGTGAAATCCTGAGCCTGAATTCGCACATGGACGGAAGGTTTCCGGGAAGGCCGTCCGAGCCATCTGAAGCTAACGTAAAGGAACTCATCTCTCTCGTGAAATCATCAAATGCCGATGCTGGAATCGCCTGGGACTGTGATGGGGATAGGGTAATCTTCGTTGATGAGAAAGGCAACTATATTATCGGAGACAAGGTTTATGCGCTCTCGATTCTCTGGAAGGCCGCGGGCATGAAGGAAAGGGGGGCCAAACCGAAGGGTGATGTCGTCACAACAGTCGCAACGAGCAAGGCTGTGGAGGATGTCGCCGCGAAACTCGGCCTCAAGACTAAATACACCGCCATCGGGGCGCCATACCTCTCCGAAGAGGTTGCAAAGGGCGGCGCGTTCATGGGCGGGGAGGAGGTCGGCGGTGTGATATGGCCCGAATCCTCGCTTGCCAAGGATGGATTCCTGACAGCAGCCAGGCTTGCAGAGGCGCTTTGCGAAAAGCCGCTTTCGGCCTGGCTCAGGGAAGTGCCAAAATACTTCAACGTTAAGATGAAGCTCGGGGCCGATGCGAAGGCAAAGAAGGAGATTGTCTCCCGCGTGCTCGCCCATGCCAAGAACAAAAAACTCGCTTACATCACGGTTGACGGCGTACGCATCAACTTCAAGGACTCCTGGGTCATAGTCAGGGCGTCCGGAACCGAGGATTACGTGAGGATTTTCGCCGAGGCGAAGAGCGAGGCCGAAGCCAAGAAGCTGGCGGCAGAATACGAGCGGATAGCAAAGGGATAGCCGATTGAACGCCCGGGTTTAGGCGCTGGGTTTTTCTGAAGGTGCCGGTGCGGCGCCCGCGCCTTCTGCTTTCTGCTCGAAAAAGGATTTGAGCAGCGGATTGATGTCTATTTCCGCAGCGTCATTGGGGATGGAGTTCGTCGTGAACACGCCGTCCGAAGCCTTCCTGAGTTTTGCAAGGGAATCGTTGAGGAAGAAGCCATGGGTGGCGGCGCAGAGCACTTTTTTGGCCCCGCCTTTTTTCACATTCTCGACAGCCTTGAGCATGGTTCCACCTGTAGAAATCATGTCGTCGAGTATCAGGATGTTCTTGCCTTCCACCTCGAATTCCCTCTCGACCTTCTGGACCGTGCGGTAGGCCTCCTCGGCGTTCCCTTCCTCGTATTGGCCTCGGATTTTGTTCATGCTTTTCCCCCCGAACTCTGATACGAGGTAGTTGGCGCCCTGGTCCGGGGATATGACCTCCAGGTGCTCGAGTCCGAGCTTTTTGCGCGCGTGCTCCACAAGGAGCTTGCCCGCGCTCATGTTCTGGATTTTAAGGTTCGCGTACTCGGATTCGCCCTCCTTTTTCAGGAAATGGCAGTCCACGGTGACGAGCCTGACGGTCCCGAAATCCGCAAGCAGCTTGCAGAGGACCTGTGCTGAAAGCGACTCGCCCATCAGGAACGTCTTGTCCTGGCGTGCGTAGGGGAGATAAGGAGAAACGAGGGTGACGCGGGCCCCGACGCGCTTTAGGGTGTGGAGCATCTGAGTGGCGTTGAAAATCGCCGAGTTCTGCTTGGGGTAGAGCCTGTGGAAAAGCACGACGTCCTCGCCCTGGCATGTCGAGATGTCGTTGATGCGGGTATAGCTGTCGCCATCCGGGAAAAGCTTTATCTCGATGTTAGGCGCTGCCAAATCTGGGAAATTCGGAGAAACGAGGTACATGAAAGGGATTTGCATGGCTCTATTTAAAACGCTTGTTAAAGTAACACATATTTACGCTAAAATAAACATTTAAAAAAAGTTCCTTGCAGGAGATATCCATGCGCTTTTCAATTAGTCTTAGACCGAAAGATATCCGGGACTATTCCAGCCTGAAAACACAGGTGGATGGGCAGGCTCTCGAACGCTTCAAGAGGCTCACCGAAGGAGGCTGCATCCCGCTTCACCTTCCAGCAGCAAACAGGCAAAAAGTGGCGGTAGAGCCAGGCGAAGGAAGAGGGAGGGTGTTGCCCAGGCTCTATCTTCCCGAGGACATAAGGTTGCGCGCAGATGAGATTGTCGCCTATGAGAACCGCAAGCTTGAGGAAGCCGGAATCATGGGCGGATGGATAGATGGGGGAAAGCTTGCCGTCCGTTCGATTTCGGTTTCAGTTCCCGACAATCGGCTAAGTCTCGGAGTATCCTCATTAAGATGGAGCGAGATCCTCGCGATGGGCGGCCTTCCTTTCGAGGAGATAGCGGATTATGGCGCGCTCAAGCTCGATACCAATACCCACGTCCTTGCCAGGCATAACGATCACGACATTCTGCTTGTGGGGCACCGGGGAAGGAAACCGGGCGAACCGAGGATGGGAGATATTGCCCTGCTCGCACCGGCCAAGGAAAACACGCAATGGACCCTCGCTACGAACGGCACGGTCGATGCGGATGTCATGTGCAGCATTCCAAACCCGGAGGACATCTGGATTGCGAACAGCCTCAGGGAATTCAAGGAGGAACTCGGCATGGATTCGCACGAGAAGCTCAGTTATCTGGGGCTCATTGTCGACCCGAAGATGTTTGTCGGGGCGCTCGGGATTGTCGGCGTAATCGAGACCGACCTCTCGCCATACGAGGTGGACGAGGCAAGGAAAAGGGCGAAATACGCGGTCGAAGTACCGGTCCTCGATACAATCCCTCTCGAGAAGGACACGCTCGCAACCTATCTCAGGGTGAACCGCTCGAACATGGTGCCCCAGCTCGTCACATCCATCGTCATGCTGGGCTACAGCCGCTGGGGAAGTGGTTTCCTCGAGCTAGCCGATAAGTAAAAAAATGTTCGATGCGAACGATTGAGGTATGGCAAAAGTACTAATGATTGTCGCGCAGAGCGGGTTCCGCGACGAGGAGCTAATAATCCCCAGGGAAGTGCTCGAACGCAGCGGCCACGATGTGAAGGTCGCGAGCCTGACACGGGCCAAGGCCTCAGGCGTGAAGGGCTTGGTCATCACCCCGGACATGGCGGTCTATGAGGCCAATCCTGAATTCTTCGAGGCGATTGTCGTCGTCGGAGGGCCGGGCTCTCCCGCGCTTGCTGACAATGAGGATGTGAAAAAACTCCTGATTGCAGCTAATGAGAAGGGCAAGGTCATGGGCGGCATCTGCCTCGGTCCCATGGCACTGGCAAAGGCAGGCATACTGGCAGGCAAGAATGCGACGGTTTTTCCAGACCGCAAGGCAATCAATCTGCTCCGCGAGACCGCGGCGTATTACCGGGCCGAGCCGGTCGTGGTTGACGGGAAGGTCATCACCGCCGACGGTCCGCAGAGCGCAGGGAAGTTCGGCGCAACGCTTGCCGAGCATCTTGGCAAGAAGGCATGATAGGGTGGGACCCGATGATTACAATAAAGCATGACGGATGCATATTCTGCGTGGGCTGCTCGTCGGTCTGTCCCACAAATGCCATAGAAGCAGTCGGCACGAGGATGAAGACCTACCCGGAAAAATGCATAGACTGCGGGATTTGCGTCAAGGTCTGCCCGGCAAACGTCATCTGCATGTACAAGGGCATCAAGGACTGCACCGACCTCCCAAAAGGGGCGAGATGAGGCGTAGAAAATGGCATCCAAATTCGACCACGACGTCATAGTAATAGGCGGCGGGCCTGCAGGCTCCTCGTTTGCTAGGGCAGCGGCCGGCAACGGGCTGGATGTGCTCATAGTCGACAAGCGGAAAGAGCTCGGCGTCCCGGTCCGGTGCGGCGAGGGGCTCGGGCAGACCGAGATAATCAAGCAGGGCCTTGACCTGCCCCGCTCATGCTACTCGACCGAGATAATTGGCGCCAAGGTCATAGCGCCAAACGGCAAGTCCATAGTATGGAAGGACAGCCAGACGAGCGGCTGGGTATTGGAACGAAAAGCGTTCGACAAGTGGCTTTGCGAGCTTGCGGTGGATAAGGGCGCGAAAATCAGCTCATACACGCGCGCGATTGGAATCGTCAGGGATGGAAAGCTGCCCCAAGGCGTCAAAGTCTCGCACGGAGGCCGCGAGCCGTACGATATAAGCGCTCCGCTCATCGTTTCGGCCGAAGGCATGGAATCCATGATGGCCAGGGAGCTGGGATTCAAGACCGTCCATTCCCTATATGATGTGGACACATGCTACGAGTACGAGATGAAGCCGTACGAGCACGAGAACCTTCTCGAGATATTTTTCGGGAATACGCTCGCCCCGAGGGGCTATGCCTGGATATTCCCCAAATCTGACAAGAAAGCGAATGTGGGGATAGGAATCGGCGGGCAGGTCGAGAACGGCTCGAAGCTGGGCGGAATCAAGGGCGCTGACCCGAAAAAGCTTCTCGATGAATTCGTGAAGGGAAACAAGAAACTGAAGGGGGCGAGCACGCTCCTTGATTTCGGCGGTGTCATTTCGGTCGGCCTCCCAATCCGCGAGTTCGTGAAGGACAACTGCATGGTCATAGGGACTGCCGCAAAGCAGGTCGACCCGATTCATGGCGGGGGCATCGGGCTTGCTATGGAAGCAGGCCTGCTTGCAGCGGATACGGCGGTGAAGGCGCATGCGAAGAAGGATTACTCCAGGGAGATGCTCTTCGAATACGAGAAAAGGTGGCGTAGCATTACCGGGTCCACCCTAGAGAACAGGATGAAGCTGCGCAAAGTTATTGAGAAGGTATCGGACGACGACCTCAACCACATATTCAACACGCTGACCGAGAAGGATTTGGACGAGGTTATGAGGAACAATTTCGCCCCTGCGGCGCTTAAAGTCGTGGCGAAAAGGCCCCAGCTCCTCGCGTTGCTGCGGGGCCTGATGTAGGGGACAATAATCACATATTTACTTCAGTGACTGGTCTGGGCCCGGCATATTCCGCAATCAGCCCAACAACATGCCTCAAGACGCGGCCCCGTGAATCCATAACCGGAGCGCTGTCTGTATATGCTACAGTTATCGGTAGGTGGTTGCGCGGGATTGTCTGGTTCGGGCCGATGCCAAGCTCCCGGGACAGTCCCGTTCCAAGCTGTTGCACCAGGGCGGGGTCCAACCCTTCAAGAAGCGCATAATTTTTCCTTGAACGCGCGGTCCCCACAGGTTCGGAGGCGGCCACAATCTGCCGGACCACCCCTTCCCTCGCCTGCTGAAGCGGACGGGCGAGCCATGATTCGACCGGCGCTCTATCCATGTCGAGGCTAAAGCTTATTCGCCCGCCCCTTATATCCCAGGTGAAGTTCCGGATGAAGTCCGTCGCTCCCGTTGAAATGTAACGGCCCAAAGGGGAGTTGAGGTTGTTTTCGGAGAATGCCGTTATAGCCGCATCCAGTGCGGTACTGCGTGCCGAATCAGAAGCATCGACGGGCAATGCTCTCTGCCGCTGGAGGATGAGATTCCTCAAGGTGGCCAAGTCGGTTTGCAGCTGCCGGATTTGAGGGGCCAGTATTCCCGCGACCGCACGGTCATAGCCGGCATTTGCCCTGCGCTCAATCTCCTGCTGGCTGAGCTGTGGAACAACTACTTCTGCTGGTCTCCTCTCCTCGGGTTGTCTTTGTCTTGGTCCGACCATAAAAGCACCGTGTAAGAATCTGGAGGGAATCTAATAAAAGCGCTTGCGCTTCTGGGAAATAGTGGGCGCTCGCTATCCGCGGGCTAAAGCCCGCGGTATTTTCCGCTCGCGC
>JAZDMN010000028.1:0-3088 GCA_043800955.1 Microcaldota archaeon | reverse complement strand
GCCCTTGTTGTGCGTAGCGCAGCGGTAGATGTCGTGCTTGGCGAACGCCATGGCGTCCAGGACGCCTTCGATGACCTCTTCCCCCACGACGCTCTTCTTCCAGATAGCCGATGCGCGCGCCTTCCTTCTCGTGGCGAGGTTGCTGATTATCCTCAGCCTGATCGTGCCGCCGGTCAGCTGGGCCAGGCTTGGAGCCACGTTCTCAAGGACGGTGTTGACCATGTTCGCGCCCTGGGCATCGCCGACTGCGATGAAGAAATCCACAATGATCATCGGCCCGCGCTCGGTATCCAGAACCTTCGTCTCGAAATCGCGGACCCCGCACCCGTATCTCTCATGCTGCCTCATATGGCTGGATGCGACGCCGAGAATCTCCTTCCGGTTGAGCGCGAGGTTTTTCGTGGCTTCCGTAATATCCACGAGGCGGGTTATCTGCACCTGCCCTATCATGATGGATTCATCGGCATCAGCCTTGAAACCTTCCGGGAGCGTCTGCTTGGCAGCCTTGCACGCCGCGGCTATCACTGACGATTCCTCGACCGCCATCGGAATGACGTGGCTTTTGCCGTTTATCGTGAAATTCGTCGCAAGGCCGAGCGGAAGATGCACGGCGCCGATTACGTTCTCGACCGTCTTGTCCGCCCGCTCGAGCTTCAGCGCCCCGCTCTCTTTTAGGGCGTCCGCCTCCTCGTCAGTAAGTCCTGCCGCCTTCTTGACCTTGGCAAGCCTTTCCTCAACGCTTAATTTGTAGAAACCTGAGAAATCTTCCATGAAACTTTCCTCCTCGCCTTATCAGTTATCTGTAACCGTTTTCTAGCTTCTCGAGCGCCCGGTCGATGTTGGAGAAGGCCAAATCAGCCTTCTTCATGAAGAGCCCCCTGAATATCTCCTTCAGGTTCCTGCTCTCGCCGCTCCCCAGGTAGTACCTCCCTTTCTTTCGAACCAGGACGCCGCTGTCTTTCAGCCGGAGAAGGTGGTAATATACGGCCTTAGGATTCTGCGGCCCCTTGGTAAGGCTCTCCAACCTCACGATGATGTCTTTAGTCGTTGGCGCCTCGTCCTTCACATGGAATTCTACCAATACCTCGAGAATATCCAGAAGGAGCCTCCTGCTTTCGTTAGGCAAAATCATCCCCAGGGAAAGCGCAATCCACCTTATCAGCGATTTCCTGGCAAGAAGAACATCATCGGGCAGGGCAAGCTCCCGCAGGGTGAGTTCTGAGCGTATCAGCCTCGACTCCGGAATCATGATGCGATTTCTAGGAGAAAGGTTATAATTATAGTTGTGCATCTTACTTCGGTGAACGTTTGGTCAATCTCAGCCTCAGGTGCCATCCCGACGTGCTTTTCGGCTTTTCAAGCCACCATGTCGAGCTGATTCTGCGGGTTGAGAACCATGGCGGGGAGGCAGCCTGGGCCGAGGCGGACGTGTCTGTCCCAGAGCGCCTTTCGCTGAGCCCGAACAATTCATTGCGCAAGGGCCGCCTCAGGGTAGGCATAGTGGGGAGAGAGGAATACCTTGAGAAGGCCGTCCGCATCTACAGCAACAGCTTCACCAACCCGCAGATGTACAAATGCGATATCACCCTCTTCGCGTTCAACCGCGACGGGGTGATTGAAAGCAGGCTGGAGAAATCGGTAAACGTACGCTGCGAACTGAAGAAAGAAGCGTCGCTGTGAAAAAGCGCAGAAAATCGTTCCATATCCGGTGGTCAGGCAGTTGCAGGGAGGTCAAACCATGAAACGGATAAAGGAATTTTTCCTTCTGAAAGACGATGCGTTCTTTGACATGCTTTTCAGCCTAGCCGAATGCGCAAACAAATGCGCCAATGAGTTCAACGGCTTTATCGAAGAATACGAAACGCTGGATGCCGGGCAGAGGGGCATGCGCCTGAAATCGCTGAACGGCTATGAGAAGGACGGCGACGTGCTGGTAAGGACCATCTCCGAAGAGCTCTACAAGACTTTCATAACGCCTATCGACCGTGAAGACATCCATGCCCTCGCATCCGACCTGGATACCGGAATCGACCTGATGGAGGACATCGGGAAAAAATTCCTCTACTACCGCTTCGACGTTCCGACTCCCATAATGAAGCAGCAGGCGCGAATCGCGCTTGAGCAGATGGAAGTGCTTCTTTCTGCGATAAAGTGCCTCAAAAGCGCGAAGCAGATAAAGAACGAATACCAGAAGGTCTTCGAGCTCGAGGATACGGCGGACGCGCTTTATGAGAAGGCGATGTCCGAGATTTTCGACCCGGCTAACGAGCGGCTTTCATCCAACCCGCTCCTCGTCATCAAGATGAAGGACCTCTACGACGAGCTGGAGGAGCTTACCGACCTCCACCAGCGCCTGGCCGCAACGATAGAAGGCATCGTAATTAAGCATGCCTGAGGGGCAGGATGATGGAAGGCTGTTGGTGCCATGATTGAAACAACCGTCCTTGTGGTTATCGGCATACTGCTTGCCTTGGCCTTCGACTTCGGGAACGGGCGAAACGACGCGGCTAACGCCGTTTCTACGGTCGTAGCCACCCGCGTCCTTTCGCTTCCGGCCGCAGTCCTGCTATCGGCTTTCTTCAACCTTATCGCCGCATTCGTATTCTCGACCGAGGTGGCAAGCACAATCGGAAAGGGCGTCGTGGACCCCACGGTAATCAATCCGCTTGTCGTCATCGCGGCCCTCCTCTCGGCGATAATCTGGATTTACGGGCTCTGCTGGCTTGGCCTGCCCATCTCTTCAAGCCATTCGCTTATCGGCGGGCTCCTGGGGGCCGCTATCGCAGCGCGGGGATTTGGCGTGGTCCAGACCGAAGGTCTGATAAAAATCGTTTCATTCATCTTCCTCGCCCCGTTCCTGGGGATGGTAATCTCGTTCCTTTTCTCGCTCCTGGTTTTCTTCCTTGTCCGCCGCACCCCCCCGGCCGCCGTTCAAAAGTACTTCAAGTTCTTCCAGCTGGTTTCGGTTTCTATCTACAGCCTCGGCCACGGCACCAATGACGCCCAGAAAACGATGGGCATAATCGCGCTGCTTCTTTTCCTTGGTGGTTATCTTGGGGACTCGTTCCACATACCGTTCTGGGTGGTC
>JAZDMN010000013.1:0-38532 GCA_043800955.1 Microcaldota archaeon | reverse complement strand
GACCCAGCCAAAATGCTCCTTCATTTGGGCTTCGGTGAGCTTGCTGGCCAAAGCAGTTGCCCGCGAATGGCGGAACAGGTGGGGGTGGATATGCTTCTTTATGCCTGCTTTCTCCCCAAGGGTTTGCAATAGCTTGTAGACCGAGCGATGGTCCAGGCATTGGATGGAGTTTCGGGTTTTCTTGCATGTGGAGCGCGGCGGCCATAACGGGGCTTTGGGATCCTGCGCCCGGTCGTAGATATTAATCCACGATGCAAGGGCGGGCGCGGAGCTGATTATCCTTACCCTCCGGTCGCCGGTCTTGCCTGTAACGCGCAGGACGGCCCCATATTGGTCGAACTTGATGTTTCCCATATTCAGGGATAGCAATTCCCCTATCCTGCAGCCGGATTCGTATAAAACAAGGACAATCGCCCTATCCCTCGGCTGGCTGGATGCATTGACTAGCCGTATTACCTCATCTTCCGTAATGAGATCCTCCGGCAGCTTGTGTTTCTCATTCTTGAGCTTCGGCTTTAGCCAGTTTATCTCAGGCGGAAAAGTCTCATCGTTGCCCTTAAGCCACTTGAAAAACATCTTAAGGATGATTTTGTAGTCAAGCCGGGTATACTCCGAATAATCCAGGTTCGATTCAAGCTCTCCGACAACGGCAACAAGGTCTTCTTTGGTTGCCTTGGCGAATGGCTTTTTGAGCAACCGGGCCAAAAGCCGCATACCATATACGACCTTGGCAACACGACCATGCCCGGACCCTTTGGCAAGCCTTCCTTTCGAAAAAGAGACGATAACCTGCTTGTTCTCTTCGCAGACTGTCTGGTCTTTGTTGAGATTGTCTATCGCCAGCTCCAAGCGCCTGGGATAGTTATACAGACCGAACCTTTCCATAGTTTCACTCCGGCTGGAGGACTATTTTAGGGTTCGTGCCCCATTGGGCAGAAATCTGCCCCAATCGGGAAGAACTGAACCTGGAGTAGTATGCAGGGGAAGAGATTCGAACTCTCGAAGGGACTAACCCACCAGCCCCTCAAGCTGGCGCATTTGGCCGCTCTGCCACCCCTGCAAACTTTTTAGGAAAAAGTTTGACAAAAACGGGCAGTGAACAAATCGGATCTCCAGAAATATCCGGGATCAGTTTTTTATTTGCCCTGAGGGGATAAACGCGCTATTCCTCTTTCTTCTCTTCTTTCTTTTCTTCCTTCGCCTCGGATTTCTCCTTGGCCGCTTTCGCCTTCTTTGTCTTCTTTTCGGCCTTCTCAGCGGCTTTCTCGGCCTTCTTCTTTTTCTCGCTCTTCTTGCCGAGGGACTCCTCGATGGACTCGATGTCTGAGAGAATCACGTCGCAACCACGGGAAAGAACCTCAGCCGGCTCCATCTGGAAGAAGCTTTCGACCATGAAGCGCAAATCGCTGCCTTCCGCACCGTAGCTGAGGAGCCCGGCCTGGAATTTCGCGTGCTTGCGCCCGGTCGCTGCGACAGCCTTCGCCTCGAATCGGAGGTGCTGGTTCGGGCCAAGGGTCACGATGGGGATGTTCCCCTTCGCAACGGTGATTTCCTTGTCCGTGCTGGACATGTCCGAGGCATAAGCCACCTTGGGGCCTTCTGCATCGAGGGTGAAAATCACTTCGGCACCCTCCGGAAGGTTCTCCGGAGTCAGGATGGGGAATAACCCGAGCCGATGGGCGATGTATTCGTCCCAGAACGCGCTGCTGTTGTCATAGAATGTGACGGAGTCGATAGCCAGCACGGATATGCGGGAGATGGAGTATCTCCGGAACATGTTGGCCATGGACGTGGACATGTCCTTGGCGATGAACTCGACCCTGTTCCCCTGCTTCTTGTCAAGTACAAGCTTCATACCCTTCTGCCTCTTCTGCCGCCCTTCCGCTTCATGGAATCGGTAGGCAACGGAGTTCCATCCTCAATCCGGCCGCTGCGGACAGCGGTCCTCGCGATTGTCCTTACGACTGCCTGGGCACCTGCACCAGGCGTCTTCATCCCGACCCCGCCAGGGGCGCGGATTCTGACATGAACGTGGGTTATGCCCTTGTCTTTGAGGCTGTTTACGACTTTGAGGGCTGCCTGCATTGCCGCATACGGCCTCCCTTCTTCACGGTGCGATTTAACCATCATCCCGCCGCTTGCCCAGGCAAGCGTTTCGGCGCCGCTGACATCAGTGGCTGTTATTATCGTGTCATTCTTCGATGAATAGACATGGACTATGGCGAGCCTGATTTTCCTCGGCTTGCGGATTTCCTCCTTCACTTCCGGCTTCACTTCGGCCTTCGGGGCTTCTTCAGCCTTGATCGGCGCTTCTGGGGGTTTTTCTTCGACCATAAACACACCTACCCTGCTTCGGGTTTAGCTTCGGCCTGCCTCGGGGGGGCCGGTTCCTCGGGCTTTGCCGGGGGGGCGCTTTCAGCCTTCTCATCAGGGGCCTTGACGCTCAAATCTATCTGGCGGGCGTATGATAGCGAAGCCTCATCATGGAGGCTTACTATATAACCCGGCCTTGTGACCTTCTTGCCGTTTATCGCGATGAACCCATGGGTGATTATCTGGCGGGACTGCGAGATAGTCCTTGCAAGGCTCTTGCGGAGGACGATTGTCTGAAGGCGTCTCTCGAGCATTGCCTTGACTTCCAGGGAAAGGACGTCATCAAGAGCCGCCCCCTCCTTCAGGATACCGAGTTTGGCCAGCTTTGCGAGGATTTTCTTTGCATCATCGCGGCGGTCTTCATCGGTAAGGGAAAGGAGCCTTCGGGCTTCCCTTCTGAACTTCTTGAGTTCGGCCGTCGAGCGCCATAGTTCGCGCATGTTCCGAAGGCCATACTCGGCCTTGAGCGCCTTCTCTTCGCTCAGCCTATCCACGTCCCAAAGCTTCTTCGGGCGCTCGTATTTGTTCCGGAGTCTTCTTGGATCACCCATGTGAACACCTCACTTCTTCTCTGCAGGCTTCGCTGCGGGCTTGGCCGCGGCAGGCGCTGCTGCGGCTTTCCCGGCAGGCGCCGCAGCGGCTTTTCCGGCTGCTGCCGGGGCTGCCCCACCGGCTGCTGGCGCACCTGGCTTGGCACCGGCGACTGCTCCGCCCTGCGCTGCGATGATGGCCTTCCTGAGCACACCGACCGCCATGCCGGTCCTTCCGGTGTTGCGGGTCCTTTGGCCGCGCACCTTCTGACCGTATGTGTGCCTAAAGCCCTTCCAACTGTACGCCTTCTTTTCCCGGTCAAGATCCTGCGTGGCCTCGAAAAGGAAGTCGTTCATGATAACGTGCCTGTCTTTTCCGGACGCGAAATCTGAGCGCCGGTTGAGTAGGAATTTCGGTACCCCATAATCTTGGAGGTTGTGGAGGACGTTGTCGATTTTGTCTATCTGCTCCTCGCTCAGGTCGCCGACGCGCCCGTCCGGGTCAACTGAGAGCTCCTTGTGGAGAACGGCCGAGGCCGCGACTGCGAGCGTGTGGTTGATGCCCCGGACCGCGCTAAGCGCCCGCTTCAGGCTCACCTCACCCTTAACATCCTTGCCCGCGATGCGGACTATTCCCCTGAAGGTCTCTTTCTCCTCCTCCTTCACAGGCTTTTTCGCTACCGCGGGTTTTTTCTCTGTTTTTTTGACCATAATTACACCCTGCCGACTTCCTCGACTTCAAGCTCGCTGACGCCTTTGATGTTGCGGATGCTTGATTCAAGAGCTTCCATGCCTCCTTCGGAATCCTTCATTAAAATGTTGACTTTCAGGACCTTTATCCCAAAGCCCACATCCTCCTCCCAGAAGCGTTGAACCTTCGTTAACTTCTCGATTCCTGATTTCACGCCGTCCAGCGATGCCGGCCCGTCGAGATAAATCTTCAATCGTGCTGCTACATTGTATTCTTCCATCTACGCACCTACGGTCCGTTGAACCCGCACGGGCTCACGTACTTGTTCCGGTTCTCCCTGCAGTAGTGGCAACGGACGATTTTCTCGTCGCACTCGGGACAGGGGAACTCAGCGAAATCTTTCGTGTTCTTTCCACAAGTTATGCATCTTTTCAAAATATCACCTGACATTCAAGAAAGTGATGAGTCAGCCTGTCCTCGGGAAAGGCCAAATATCACCGAGAAAATGCAGAGAATAATTTAAAAGGTATAGCTATTTAAATGTGTCCGTTTGGTAAATGTGAGGGTTACGGGCGGCCATGCCGTACGCGACCTGCCAGATTGCCCCAATAGTCTAACCTGGATAGGGGCTTGAACGGCATTCCCGTCCAAGTCTTTCCTGCCAGAAAGGACGCAACCCTGCGATTGCACCTTTTGGAAAAGGCGCCCCAAAACCGTCTTGCTATTTCGGTTTGGCGCTCCTGCAAAAAGGCACAACAGAGAGGTTGCTGTCCGCGTTCAAATGCGCTTTTTAGTAAAAAGCGCCCAAAAACGGGCTTGCTAACAAGCGCTGACAATCGCGGTTGGGGCGTTTTTTCCCTTGCCAAGCCCTTAGGTCTACCCAGGGAGTTTCCTTCCCCCTGTTTTCCTACTCATTTCGGCATTGACGACTTCTTGCCGCGCTTCCTGCGCTGCCAGTAGAGCACCAGCGCCGCCACGATAGCAGCCAGGATGAGCAGCCATATTATGTTCTGCGCCAGCACATCGAAGATGGTCGGCGGCGTCTCTTCAGACGGCTTCGTCATTGGCAGGGACTTCACGACTATTGTCTTTATGGGTACGCCGTCCTTAAGCAGGGTCACGGTGTAATCGCCTTCCAATGCGAGTGGAAGGATGAAGTTACCGTAGGCATCGGTCTTGCCGGTCATGTTTTTGCCTAAGGGATCTGTGATCAGCAGGTCGCAGAAAGCGCATGCGGCGCCGCTCTGGGTGGCGTTCAGCGTCGAATTGGCTCCTACGAAGCCCGAGTCTGGACCCTCCAGGTTACCGCTCACGCATTCATGGCTTATGCATTTCTCGTCCGGGTTGCAGTCTGAATCCAGGCAGCATTCGTATTCGGTGCAGGCATGGCCGGCTATAAGGCCGCAGTCACATGATACGTCCTTGCAGCTGCCGCCGGGCTGGCCGATAGGCACGTCGCAATATTCGTCGTCACCGCAGTCATTGTTGTCGTCAGCCGGATCCGCCGGGTCGTTAAGGTCACACTCATATACCTGCCTGCAGGTGTGGTCCACACAGGACTGGCCAAGCGGGCAGTCGCTGTCCTCAGTGCACTCGTAGCATGTGTGGTCGACAACTTTGCCATTCGGGCAGTCGACGGGCACGCATTGCTGGTCGAGGCATTGTTCGGTATCCGCGCAGTCGTCATCGGTGGCGCACTCGGGGCAGAACCCGCACTCCGCGAAACCGGATTCGGTGCCCTCGACGCCGCCCTTGGCAGCATGGACGTCGACGTCTATATCGCAGATCTGGTACAACGCTTCACCGCTGCTGTTGGTGTATAAGGTGGAAAGATCCCCTCCGTGGGTCACATCGTAGACCTCGACGAAGGCATTCTCAAGCGGGTCGCCGTCCTTCTCGACGCTCACGATGAAGCCGCCACAGATAGGCACTATGGAGACGTCAAGCTCCTCTTCTTCCCCAGGTGATGGCTCCTCCCCTCCACCCGATGGGACGTATTGCAGTATGGCAAAGGCGCTGAATCCGCTGACATCGTCCATGGCGAGGGTGTTTGCGCCCGTATCAAGGCTGGCTCCCGTGATTGCCCAGATGCCATCATATTCGTAGATTCTCAAATTGCTTTCAGTGTAGGTGGGCAATTCCGAGTCCATCCAGCTCCAGACAATCCGGTCGATGCTAGCATTGCCGGTTGGGTCTTCTATGGCGATGAATTTCTGCCTGAAGCTGGTTGCCGATACTGGAAGTGGCAATGTCGTCGAATTGTCTATCCAATGCAGGGTGTAGTCTTCAAGACCGAGGGTGTCGTTGAGAGAGAGGTTCGTGTAGTTCGTGAAATCCCCGGCAGGGCTGTCGAATACGACATTCGTGAGGTTCAGATACGCATCCGGAAACACTATCGGCATGCTGATGTTAATATCCAGAATGCTGTTGTTGAAGAAGTGGTCGTTGCGCATGATTGTCATACCAGATATGGTGTGTCTCATGCCGGACATGCTGCCGCTGATGCGGTTTGCGGAGAGGTTCGAGAATCCGGTTTCTTCCATATAAAATCCAACCCACAGGTTGCGGGTGAGATTATTGCCGGTTAGGACGTTTATCATGGTCGTATCGAAAACCACGCCCCCGATGTTGTCGTGGATGTTGTTTGATTCTAACGTCGTTGTATCAGTGTCCGCGAGGCCAATCCCCACACCAGGTATGGTAAACAAATCCCCGATGACATCATATATCTCGTTTCCCCGCATCACAGTACCGTTGCTGTGGTCGACATTGATTCCGAATATTGATGCGTTGTAGAGCATGTTACCTTGGACGAGGTTGTTGTTGGACCCGTTCACGATGTAGACCGCACGGCCTCCCGTCGTTATATCTGGGTTTCCTCCGCCGTCTGCAAGGTCAGTGAACCCATCTGCCCTCGAGTCCGTAAGGTTGTTGTAAGAGCTCTCGAGAAAAACGAATCCGTATAGGCTGCGTGAGACATTTGTAGCGTCTATCAAATTATTATCACTCTGGTTAAGGCCGACATCGACAATAGCGTTTCCAGATGCGATGTTTCCGATGATGCGGACAAAATCAGATTCCCTTAGGCTGATTCCGGCCTCATTATTGGATGAGGCGTTATTGCCAGTAATATTGACATAGGTAGAATCCCTGAAGTGTATGCCCGTTAGCTGGTTCAGGGTTGCATTGTTGCTCTGGACCACGCTATAATGAACATCACGGGCGCGTATTCCAGAGAGAGTATTGTTCCTGAATACCGAGGATGTAACGCTCAAATTTTCTAGGTTTTCAGCTTCGAGGCCGTTATCGGTATTGTTTGAAACTGTCGCGCCTGTAACGGATATCGAATCGCTTCCGGTCAGGTAGATGCCGCGGACATTGCTGTATGCAACTGGCCGTGTCAGCTGTATCCGGTGTGAAATCGATTCCACGTAGAAGCCTTCACCACTATTTAGGTATGCGGTCGAATCGCTGATGAGGTTGTCAGGCGAATTGCTGAAGAAGAAGCCCTGGAGGCCGTTCAAGTACGCGCGGTCGTCCACGAAGAAGCTGTCGTTCGTGTTGAACACTCCGAAACCGGCCTGCGCGTTGCCGTATGCGGTGTTGTTTGTGAGGTTGTGCGCCCCCGTGCTTAGGTCCAGATAGAAGCCGTGGACCGTATTGTTGCGGGCTGTCGAGTTTTGCACCCGGACGTCGCCGGCATATTCCAGGTCGATACCGGTTGTCGAGTTGAACGCGTTGCACGAATGGATTATCTCGTTGCTCGAGTTCCAGACGCTTATTCCGCGCCATGAGTTGTTGTAGGTGCTGACGTTCTGGATGGTCGCATTGTTCGAGTTGTGGTAGAGCGCAACGCCGTGTGTGTAGTTCGATATCCTCGGGCAGTTGCGTACCGTGACGTTCGTGATGGAACCGTTTAGGAGGATGCCGTAATAGAAGGTTGAAGCGGTGGACTGGTTGCCGGTGATGTTGTACCCGTTGCAGTCCCAGACCACGTTCGAAACCACTATCTTGACGCATGCCCAGGCGGGAAGCCCGAAGCGGACTTCATTTGCCGAGTTCGGCGAGCCGGCATAGTTCATAGGCTGGGTGTAAGTGCCGGATGCATTGATGACCGGGCAGTTGACAGCCTCCAGGATTGCATAAACGCTTCCGGGATCGTGATTTGCGATGCTGAGATTGTTGGTGCCGACATCAGGCGTATCATTGAGCAGCGTCCAGCCTGATGCGTTGTTCTTCCACAGGCTGAATGTGCTCTCTGCATGGCCCGCAGCTTCCGTATTCAGCCAGTGCCATGTTGCACTGTCCAGCACATATCCGGCTGAGTTGTTTGTTATGTCGACGAATTTCTGGGCGAATGATATGTGAAGGGGGTCCGGCATCGAAGGGGGCGAAGCGCTCCAGTTCATAGTGAAGTCATCCGCGCCAGAGAAGGTCTCGGAGAGGGACAGGTTAGTATAGTTGGCGTAGTTGCCGAGGGGGTTGTCGAAAATGACATTCGAGAAGTCGAGCACCCTTGAGCCCCCGCCACCGGCGCTTAGGTGGAAGTCGACGCCGTTGTTGAACAGGTGGTCATCGATCATACGGGTGTCATCGGCTCCGTCCACGTAGACACCGCTGTTGCTGTTGTTGTATAATGTATTGTTCATGAGGCTGTTGCCGACGGTTAAAGAAGAGTTTAGACGGACACCATTTGAGTTGCCGAAAGCGCGGTTGCTCCTTAGGAGGTTGTCGGTAGAGCCTGTCGAGACCGTGAAGCCGTCAATATTGTCATACGCAGTGTTGTTGGTGAGATTGTTGAAAATGCTGTTAGCGACATAGAATCCATTCTGCGTGTTGTTGCATGCAGTAGTATCCTCGACCAGCGTGTAGTTGGAATTGTTAAGTAAAACGCCGTTTTGGCCATTGTTGCAGAAAACCGACGGATCGATGATGTTTCCGTTGGATTCATGGACGTAAATGCCATTGGCGCCATTGTCGGACGCGTTATTATCAGAAAGCGTGGTGTCGTCAGATCTCTGCACATAAATTCCATTGCCGGCATTATCGAATATTGTGTTGTCGGTGACCTGGTTGTCCGGACTGTCCTGGATCCAGAATCCTAGGCCGTAGGAGATGGAAGTGTGGTTGTAGACAGTATTGTTGACGATGGTATTGTTGCCGGAGCTCTGGAACAGGAAACCGTATCCAAAATTGTCGTACACAGTATTGTTGGATATGTTGCTGCCAGGGCAGGTACCGAACTGGAAGCCGGCTATGGAATGGTTGTAGACGGTATTGCCTGTGAATGTGTTGTTGGCGCAGGAGACGGCATAGAAACCATCCTGCGAGCCACCGCTGACATTGTTGGAGATGAAGTAATCCGAGATGGAGTTGAGATAGAAGTTGAAGCCAGGATTGGCATATACAGTATTATTTGCAAAGATATTGCCGGTACAAGAACCAGTAGTGGAGACGCCAACCGAGTTGTTGTATAACGTATTGTTGGTGAAGTTATTGAGGTTGCTTGCCTGAACAGAAACACCGCTAGCCGAGTTGTTGAACGCTAGGTTGGAGTCCAGGGTGCTGCTATTGCTGTTCCATATCAGGAAACCCGACGCCGAAAGCGAATTGTTCGAGGCGTTGTTGCTGGTGAGGTTGTTGCTGAGGCTATCGAGGAGCAGGAATCCTGCACCGCTGTTGTTGTATGCAGTATTATTGTAGGCCGTGTTGCCATCGCTGCCGGATACGAAAACGAAACCGCCCTGGTTGTTTCCGAAAGCGATGTTGTTGGCGAGATAGTTGTTGTTGGAGCCGTCTTCAAGGAAGAATCCTTCGGGGTTGTTGTAGCCGGTATTGTCCGTGAGGCGGTTGCCGGTGCTCGTCTCTAGATGGAACCCGGAATCGTCTCCGTCGAATGCCCGGTTCCGCGTGAGGTTGCTGGAGCTGCTCTGGTTGAGCATGAAACCGTTCTCGTTGAAGTTGGTGGCATTGTTGCTGTCGATAAGGACGTCGGTGGATTGATAGATGTAAACGCCGTAGGTATAGTTTGATAGATTGCAGTTCCTTATTGTGACGTTGGTCAAGGAGCCGTTGAGCAGGATGCCGTAGGTGGTGCCGGCGGTGCCATTATCGGCGATGCCGTAGCCGTTGCAGTCCCAGAGGACATCGGATGATGCTATCTTGACGCACGCGTTGCCGCCTTGGGGCATCTCTGAGGCGCTGTTCGGCGCCCCGGTGAAGCTTGTGATTTGTGTATAGATGCCGTTCGAGGTGATGACCGGGCAGTTGCTGTTCTCGAGTATGCCGTAATCGCTCGTAGGAGTCATGTTCGTGATGTTGAGGCTGTTTGCACTCGTGTTAAGGGTGGCGTTCATATTTGCCCAGCCGCTGGTGGAATTGTATTTCCAGAGCTCGAACCAGTTCTCGTTATAGCCGCCGAGCTCGGAATCGGTCCAGTAGAAGCTTATCGAATTGAACGGATCGGGGGATCCGAAAACGTCGCTGTGGGTGATGTTGAGGAATTTGTCGAGGAAATTGGTTTTTCCGGACGGCGGCGCAGCCGGAAGCGGGGAGTAATCGAAGATGAAATCAGCGCCCGGGATTCCGGAGATGAGATAGGTGAGGGACATGTTCGTCAGGAGAGTGCCGGTGTCGTTTCCGAAAAGCACGTTTACGAAGTTGAGGTCCGCATCTACGGGCGATTGGGCTGTCACCGCCATGTCTTCGGTATTGGCGTACATCCGGTCTCCGGTGAGGTTGAATTCGTATGGCTGAGGACTGGAATAAGTGTCACCGACCAGGGAGAATCCGACGTCATTATTGTATGCGAGGCTGCCATAGGAAACCAAGTTGACATCTTCGACATCGAAACCCTCAAGGGTATTGTCGCGGGCGGTGTTGTTGGTGGATACGATGACGTTGGCTGAGCCGAAGAAAGAGAATCCAACATTGTTATCGGTGGCCAGATTGTCCTGCAGGTAGGCCTCCGAATAGCTCAGCAGGAAGCCGCTGCCGGCAGGGTGGTCGTAGGCGGTGTTGTTGGTGAGGTTGTTGTTGGAGCTGCTGTCGAGAACGAAGCCGGAGTCGCTGTTGTTGTAAGCCACGTTTCCGGTCAGATTGCCGTCATTGGCACCATTCAGGTCGAAGCCCGAGGCGGAGTTATTGCGGCCCGTGTTGTTGGTGAAATTGGTATAACTTATGGTGTTGGTATAGAAACCGGAACCGGCATTATCATACGCCGAGTTGTTGAGCAGATAGCTACTGGATGACTCGGTAAGGCCGAATCCATTGCCGCTGTTGTCATATGCACGGTTATTGGTGAAATTGCACGCGGTCGTGTCTGAAGATATACCGAAACCTTCGGAATTGTCATATGCCGAGTTGTTGGTGAATGAGGAATAATCCAGGTAAATCATATAGAAGCCGTACAAGTTCGAATAGGCGACATTGTCCTGGAAGAGATTTGTATCGCCGGTATTTATGTTGAAGCCGTCGCCGCCATTGTCATAGGCCACGTTCAGGGTGAGGTTCGTGTAATTCGTGTTGTAGAGGTAGAAACCGTTTCCGGTGTTGTTGCATGCGGTGTTGTTGTACAGGAAATCGTTATCCGTATCAAGCAGGTCGAAACCGTTACCCGTGTTGTTGCAGGAGGTGCTGTTGGTTATATTATTGAAAGAAAAGACCTCGCCCACAAAATCATCAAGCATGAAACCGCCAAGGCCGTTCCCGAATGCGGTGTTGTTGTTGTAGCTGAAATATAGGGTCTGCACAAAGGCGAAGCCGTAACCTCCGTTGTAATACGCGGAGTTGTCTGCAAGAGTGCAGTTCTCGTTCCCGCCCGCCCACAGGGCATTGTGGAATCCGTGGTTCGTGTTGTTGTAGGCGACATTGTTGGACATGTTTACCCCGCTGCCCCGGATCTCGAAACCGTCGCCATTGAGGGTCGCGTTGTTTCCCACGAAGACATCATCACTGCCGTCCTCAGTGAACGCCGTAGCGGTGTTGTTGAACGCCGTGTTGTTGATGAATGTGCAGGCTCCGCCGCTGCAGCAGCTGAAGAAACCATAGGTGCTGTCCCTGAAGGTGTTGTCGGCAAAGCGATTGCCAGAAGGCGCATAGAACCCCCACGCGCCTGCGTAAGCTGAATAGACCGTGTTATTGGTGAAATTGTTGTTATCTGCATCCTCGAGTGAGAAACCGACTGAGGAAACATCTCCTGAGCCGTCAACCACGCAGTTACGGATGGTAACGCCGCTGACGTTGTTCAGGTCGACCGCCGTGGGAGTGGTGTTGCCGGAAGGCGTTATTGTATATCCCTGGCAGTCGAGGATGATGTTAGAGGCGTTTACGAGGATGCATGCATAGTACCCCCCGTAGTATACGTAAGGAGCTCCGCTAATACTCTGGTTCAGCACATAAGTTTCGCCCGGAGTATCCAGTACGGCGCAATCAGAGACATTGAGGGAAAAACAGAACCCTGCCAATACCAAAACAGCGAATAAAACAATACTTGGCCTCATAAAATGGAACTCCAAGGCAATATTTAAAAAAGGTGGGGCGGTGCTTAAGATGTTTTGCCAGAATCTGAAATATTACCAAAGTCATAGACCGTTATATCCCCGAATTTGAGCGCCTCGACCGGCGCAGAAGGCTCAAGCCCGATGTTTCCAGTGACGGCTACGTAGCGGAACGATTCAAGCGACGTGTTTTTGCGGAATATTCCTGAAGAGGTGAACATCCTGCTGAAGGAGCCGTCCACGACCGTGACCTCATCTGTTCTGTAATCGCGGACCAGTTTGGCTGCTGCCGGACCGAAGCCGGGCGGCCCTATAATCAGCCCGAAATCGTAAATCCGGCCGGTCTCCTTTTCAGCAAGAATCTTGTATGCCACCGTGCCCATCCGGTATTCCCCTATAATTAGCACATTTTCTTTTCCGGCCAGATAAAGTCCCGCATCCCTCTGCGGCAAGAACGCCGCGGAGTACGCTTTGTATATGTTGGATGACATCAAGAGGGAGACTGCGATAATCGCGATGATGACTACGATACCTGTCCGCGACACGTTCCATTGCCGGTCTGAAAGGCCTGCGACCGCGAAAAAAGACACCGCAGGAAGCGCGGGGAGGTAATGCCAGGGGATGTCGGTTGCCGAGAGAAGCGGGAAGATGATGAAGGCATACCACAATGCCATGAACGGATGGTCCTTATGGCGGCGTAAAAGGCCGTAGAGCGACGCCAGGAATACAGGGGCCGCACTGTAGAGGAGGGTATTTGCAGACGACAGGAACCGTTCGGTTCCTGAAACCCATTTCCCGAAAATATGCGAGGGGATATCACTGAGGTAAAGCTCTTCCCCGCCTCCGAAAGGCGAAAGGAGCGAATAATTTATGACCGCGGGCGCAAGGGGCATAAGAAGCGAGAGAATGAAAATGGGGTCGGAGAGCTGGTTCCTTCTTGTCAGAAGGAAAAACAGGAGAAAAAGGAGGCCTGGCAGGAACGCCACGACGAGCTTGAAGAGGAATGCTAGGGAGGCGCACAGCCCGGCGAGGATGAAGCGGCGGCTCCCGAGCGAATCAGACGCATAGAAAAAGATGGATGCCACAACGAAAAGCATTCCGGGCGTATCGAAAAGGATGGCATCGTCCGGGTAGATCGAGATGAAAGTGGACAGGTATAAGAGGCAGGACAGGAGGGCGGCATTCCCGCTGGAAAGCCGCCTTATCGCAAGATAAAGCAGTAGGGGGACGACGAATCCGCAAAGAAAGGACAAAAGACGGTATCTGGCTTCGAGGCCGATGAAGGGCACAAGCCCGCTCAGGAATGAGTTTGCCCAGAAGAATGGCGCCATTTTCCAGCTCACGGGATAGCCCAGGAAAGTGGGCACCGGGGTAGGGTTATCCTGCTGCTCCACGGTCATTATCGCGTAAAGCGCCTCATCCTGCACAAAGGGGAGGTAGCTCAGGAATGGAACCCTTGTCAGCAGAAAGAAAACGGCGATGGTAAGGAGATGGACGAGCGGAATTCCGCAGATTTCCCTTTCGGACAAACCGCTCATGCATATTTTAGACCGGAAAGGGATTTATTTAGATTGGCAGGGAAAAGAGAGACGTCACGGCGCGGGGGCCCTCCCCGCATTTCCCGAATAAAGCGTTGCATACATTTAAATATTTTATCCTCGTTAGCAATCTCACGACCAGTAAGAAGCCGACATTGAATCGGCGGAGTAGATTCCCATGACAAATGAGTTTATGATGGGATGCCCCGAGTGCAGCATGAGCTTCGGAATGAACTCGACGCTCTCGAAAGCGGAGAACGAGTTCAGGTGCACGGCAAATCCGGCCCACAAGTTCACGCTCGACTCGAACGGCTTCCTGAAGTCGCTCTGAACGTGCACGGTTACTAATGTTTTCTTTCTCTTTTTGCAATTCTATATTTCCCTGGTTTTCACTGGTTCTTTCAACTCCGCAGGCTACAGACTCTGCTCCGGATTCATTTGTCTGGCGCGCGTTCGCATTTGAAGTAGTAGGTCTGAAGCCAGTCACCATGCGAATCTATGTTGAAGTCCTTCGAGTAGACCCAGCAGTCGCGCAGCTTCTTGTCTATTATCGGGGGGAAATAGTCGACGTCGAAAGCGTCGCTTCCGGTGAAATCGTCCAGAAAAGTATGCGTCTGGTTGAAGATGGCCAGGCCGTAGGCCTGTTTCGAGCCGCTGTCCTTATCCTCGAAGAAAACGAACCCGGATGCCAGTATGCTGGGAATTGCCTCTCCGTTGAATTTCACGTCCGAAGCCGGTGCCATGCCTCCGAATGTTCCGCCTGAACTTTCACGCAGCCATGTATATGTCTTCTCGATGTAGCTGCCATCGTTGCTGCTGTAGAAATCGTCCTTCTCCTGCGCAAGGCCGTTTTCCATGAGCTGCATTGCCGTCAGGTTTGTCGGGGTCGCAAGGGGCTCCGGGGGGGTATCATTGACCGGCGGGGTATTATTTTCGACAACATCGCACACAAAGCCGCAGATGCAGACCGGATAGGTGCCGGAGATGTTCCAGGTGCCCACGCATTCGATGTGCGGCTGGCTTATACAATACTCGCTGCAGGTCTGGTTCGTCACGGGCGGCGGGGCCGTTGCGTTGGGGCTGGTATTAGCTACGGGGGGCAGGGTGACATTAGGTGACGGTGTGGAAGGAAGCGACTGCCCGCTTCCGATGCATCCAGCAAACAACAATCCGATTGAAATCAGAAACAGCAAGAGTCTCATGGATTTGCACCATACATTATCTTGCATTCGATATCGTATACCTCTAGGGGCGATCCCCCCACGGTCTCGTATTCTGAAGCCGAAAGGACGCTGCAGCCCTCGAGTATCTGGGTGCCTTCAGGGTGCGGGTCATAATAGACCTTAAAAGTGGAATTCGTGCCCTTGAGCGGATTGATGTCCGAAATGAAGACGGCCATACCATATATCTTCGGCGGTTTTGAGAATGTTGGCGACGAATACACCTTGAACGCGAACCCCCTTAGGCTGTCGACATAGCTGCCATTGAACCGTACGTCGATGGCACGAAGATCGTTCGGCTTTAGCGGGATGGAGTCCGGAGTATCGTTCTGCTCCCCCATCATCCATTTGTATGTGTCGATGTCATATTGGCCGGATACTACGCCGGAATAGAATCTTGAATCACCACGGGTGAGCCCGTCCTCTAGGATAGACCCGATCGTGGCATTGACGACAGGTAATGGTCCGCCTTCGGGCTGGGATAGTGGCTGTGAAGCATTGGTTGAATTGGATGCAAGCGACTTTTCTTCCGATGGCGGCTGGCCTGCATCGGTTTCCGTGGCATTGCCAGGTTCAGACAGGTATACCGGCTTCTGCCCGGTGAAGACGAATACCGCTGCCGCCAGACCGATAATCAGCAGCGCGACGAATAGGATTTCCCCCAGCTCAATGTGGCCTTTTTCCATACCATCACTAATGGATTGTAGGGTGCGAAACTGATTATATACCTATACCTGTCGTATGGATCATCCGACCTCGGGCACCCTTCAAAGAATCTTTATAAATGTTACATGGAATTGCGTAGGTTTGACCAGAAAATATTAACAATAAACAGAGGTGTAACCCATGCCGGCATGCCCGCATTGCCATATATACAAGGGGCTTTGGTCCCCGCTGATGAGAAACAACGACGGACAGTTCATCTGCAAGATAAACATGTCCCATAAGTTCACACGGGACCATGATGGGAATTTCCATGCCCTTTCAGGCGGTTGATTGCATAAACAAACATTTATATATAACAAAATACACAATTGACATCACTGAAAGTATCCCCCAATAGTGATGTAATGCCAGACCCACAGAGGAAGCTAGCCGGACCTAAACCCCAAGAGGTAGTGCCGGCTCAGGGCAAGCCATTCGCTGGACGCGCAGCCCTCATCAGCGGACTGATGGGTGCCGCTCAAGCATACGAGGAGGATTTGCCGACGATTTCGGAAAAAATGGGAACTGAATCCCGCCAGATACTCTCGAGCAGGCAGATTTTCGAGACAATCCTGGACATCGTCTCGACTAGGACCAACATCGCCAATTACAGGGAAGCCCTGCTCGTCCAGGCCCAGGCGATTGCCGGCAGGAGGAGGTCTGCCGGGGAAACGGCACAGCAGAAGACGGCGCGCGACGTCCCGTCCGGAAGGCCGGCTACGAAAAGGGACGCCCTACTCATCGCCTTGGCCGAACTTGGACTCGACGCCACGATAACCGCGGAGAAAGAAACGGATGGAAAGTCGATGTTCACAGTGGAATGCATGGGCATGTCGAACAGGGTTCCGCTTAATAATTCAATCATGGAACTGGAAGACCCCGTCGACAAGGTAAAGCTCATCCTTTCGTTCATCGCGCTCGGCCAGACGGACGAGGACAGGCGGGTGAAGAGGCTTGAGGAAAGGCGCTCCACGCGGCCGCCGCCGACCCCGCTTGGAATAGATGTTCGGGAACTCGACGGCAGGATGGTGACCTTCGACGGCCAGCTCGAGCACCAGCTGAACGGCAAATGGATACTCACATACGTTGCCAAGGGGATGGAAACGTCGTTCAGCTTCGAAAGCGAAGCGACCGGCGTGGACCTCCTCGACATGATAGATGAAAGAATAGACATGCTTCACAGGGAATACGGCAAGCCTTACCCCGTGCCTGTGCTGGAATGGCGCTCCAAGGACAGGGCCGGCAAGGCATACATGGAGGGCGTCCCTTCGGACATCCTCGGCATCGCCTGCACGCTGGATTATCTCGCGACATGCCCGGCGAGGATGCGCGACCTCGTCCCGGCCGAGTATTTGGAGGGCTTCGACGCGCTGAAGAAACTGCCTCCCCCGCATTCCGCATTCCTTACGACGCAGGATATGGCGGGCCTGAAGGAGGCCCTCGATTCGCTCGACCACCCCATCCACTCGATAATCCGCGAGACATACGGCTCGGAAGGAATCATGCTCAACCCAGGAGCGCAGGATGAGGTCCTTTCCCTTCTCAGCCTGTCGCCTTCGGTCGCAGTGGACGTGAGCGACGCCGCGGTCAACAACATCGCCCAGGCATACACGCTCATCAGCAACGAAAACATGGTTTCGTTCGCAAAGCCGGACGAGCTCCGGAAGATGTACTTCAGGCTGACGTTCTCGGTCCGCAGGGCCATTAACGAGGCGGTTGCGGACGGCTCGCTCGAAATAGACACCTGATTGCCCGTAACCCGGGGGGACCGGATTCTGAATTGGATTCCATCCAGCGCCAGCTAGGAATGCACTAGGCTGGAGATAGGTGCCGTGGTCGAATAAAGGAAGAAGGAAAAATATAAAAGCGCTTGCGCTTCTGGGAAATAGTGGGCGCTCGCTATCCGCGGGCTAAAGCCCGCGGTATTTTCCGCTCGCGCCCCTAAGAAAAGAAGGGAGTGAGCTGCGTCTGCCCTGCTTCGGGACTTATCAACGTCTCATGATGCACGTCCTGAGCACCGATATATCTCCTGACGGCATCAACGGTCATGGGGCCCACGGTTCCATAATACTTGAACCTGCTCCAGAAACTCCCTCTCGGATAGCGCAGGTGAAGTTTGGGGGAGGCATCGAAGATTCTCCTCGCAGAGACGCCTTTTAGGAGCTGAATGACGAAAGAGACAGACAGCCTTGCAGGGATGTGCACCATCAGATGCACATGGTCCTCCTGAAATTCTAGTTCCTCTATCCTGACGCCGTATTTCTGCTCAACCTCATGGAAAGAATCGGTACAGACCTTCTTGGTGAATTCGTTCCTGAAAACCTTGTACCTGCATTTCGAGACAAAAACGAGGTGATACAAATTCCTTCTTAAATCCTGAGTTCCACTAGACATTTCCAACAGCTCCGGCAGCGGACCTTTCCTGAAGGTTTGTGTGCCGCCCCTCTGGGGCGGCGCGCCCGCTGCCAAAGCTACTTCTGAAGGTAAGGATTAGAAAGAAATTTGGGCCGATTCAACTGCTCGGCTGAAGCCGGCAGTATTCTCGGCCTTCAAAAACAATAAGAAGCCATGCCTGGAAGCCTTTTACGGAAACCCGCCCTGGCGTTGCCGACACCCGGATTGGATGCGTCGAGGTTGATCCACGGGTCCATCCACACCCCCTTCCAGCGGGCGAGGAAGTGGCCGGCGGGAAAGCTCCGGCTTCTTTTGATGAAAATGATGCTTCTATCTATGTAGCGGATTCTCCTTCCGCCTATTCTGCGCCAACGATACGCCCTCCCCGCGTTTTGGAGGGCGTTGACGATATCCGGGCAGTAGCAGCCAGGCTTGGTGTCATTGTGCATGTCAAAAAGGTGTTTTGCAGATTTGTAAGAGACAGCGCAGATGAAGGCCACGCAGGCGATACCGCAACCCATCGGATCTTCCTGAGCGACTGGTTTCCCACCCATTACCCGCCCCTCCCGCTAGGGTTGCACCCATTCAATCTCGTAGTATTCGTACTCGCTTCCCGGAAGGTCGATTGTCTTTATCACATAATAAGTGACGCTGCTCTCCCTGTCCGAAATCGCCATCATCATCTCGAGCCCGAACCGGTCGCACTCGGCAAGAGCCTTCGCCAGCTCTTCTCCCCCGATGTATTCGTCTTCCGTGAGCGAGTACATGAGGTAACGGGGCGTGCCGTCTTTCGGCGTCTCGATTCCCCCCTTCTTCCGGTGATAGAGGAGGAAATCAAGGCGCGGCTTCCGGGGGTTGATTTCAACCTGCGCCTTCTTGCCCGGGATTGCGAGGATGAACGTTTTCTTCACGCTGTGGGCTACGCGTATCGCCCGCGCCCATTCGGATATGATGAGCTTGTGCCTCCGGGGGAAGACGTGTATGACGTGCTTGGAGTGCATCCACTCGTCCTCGCTGCGGACCGGAGATGCGCCGGGGAAATAGATGCGGAAATGCGTCCCGAACTTGAACCCGGTCTTCACTACATATCCGCGCTTGCGCCAGTCCTCGTATACGAGGTACATGTCGCTGAAGAACTTGATGCGCTTCTCCGCGGCCTTCTCGACATCCGCCAGCTTCGCGTTCTTGAGGCGAAGGTCGCCGTGCTTGAGCAGGAAGATGGTCTCGTATATGTCGAGCTTCGAAATCCGCCCGCGATGGGCAGCCTTGTAGGTGCCGAACTGGCCAAGCCAGTAGCGCTCGTAGAGCTCCTTCCCGACCCGCTCATCATCGACCAGCGTTATCAGGTCGTTGGGGAAGAATAGCCCCTGGAAGGAGAAGGAATCGAGGTTCAGGCTCCCTTCGGCGTATTTGACCGAGACGCTGCGGCCATAGTTGCCCTCGGCTTCATCCATGCCGCGCAGGACCAGCCCCTTGTCGCGGTAGTCCTTGTATGTCAGGTATCTTGCGAGCAGCTTCCTGTTTTTCAGGAAAAGCGATGCGACTTCGTTGAAGGCGAACTCGTTGCCGGCCTCGTCGTAGCACCTTCCGTTCCGGATGTCCATCACATACAGCGCTTCCTCTGGAGAGAGGTGAATGACGCCACGTACCATCTGGCCGTAAAAACCGTTCTGCAGCGAGGAGACGTCGGACGGCTCCCGAACTGACAGCGAACGCTTTTTCCGGTCCAGCCCAAGCTTAATCATAAGCAACATCTCGAGCGGAATATCCGAAACATAATGGATATCGCGTCGAATGCATATAAACCTTCTCCGTGGCGTGGAAGGGGAAGTTTAGCCTCAGCCGCGGAGAATGACGGCTAAGGCCGGCAACTTCTCCGGGGCGTGAAAACACCAGAGAAGCATGACCATGGAGAATGTTGATGCCAAGCATCAACACCTTCCCGGGGCGTAATACTTCTTGTTTCGGGTTTCGGGTTTTGAAAGTTCTACCATTTTAGATGCGATAGAATTTCCTTAAGACTCCGATCGATGCTCTTGCCATCAGTTTCGATGATAATACCATAATCAAATCTTGAAACTAAGGAATAGACGGCAACTGCGGCGTCTTTACCGTGATTCTTCTTTCTCTCACGATCACGCTCGATACACACAGATAGCGGGGCCTTCAGTGTGAATACGTAGTGAGTATAGGGCAAGCTGTTGATGAGGTGCTCTATGTGCTCCTTATGATAGAAACAACCATCGAAAATCACATTCTTGCTGCTCTTCAATTTTTCTTTGATTCGTGGAAGAATCATTTCATCCGCTGAGATAAAATTGGCAAGGGGGATACATTCGGCGTCTTTGTCAACTTTATCTAAACCATGCTTCTCAAGAACCAGATCTATCGGAACGTATTCAGCATTGAGGATTTTTGATAGACCTTCAGCAATAGTGGACTTTCCAACGCCCAGCGGACCGCGGATGACAATGAAAAATGCCATGGATATGCCTTTTCACAAGTCTTTCTTCTTACGCAATTTCGCCAAAATCGGAATATCAAGTTTATAGGTATCCCGGAATTCCCTAAGCCTTCGAACGAATAATTCGATCAAATCCGTGGCCAAAGCCTGCGATGCAAGTTCGTCTTCGATCACTTTCCAGTTGAGGTTAGGATAAAGAACCTGCATATCTGGCAGATCCCTTTTCCTGCCCTCGCTTGCCAGACCTTTGAACAGGAAGACATCCTCCCTCGATAAGAGATTAACCGAAAGATTTCCGTACGATTTGAATGGTTCTGCTCTGGCCATCATTTCCTTCGATAGTTCCAGTTTTCCGATAACCTTTTTCACGAAAAGGTCAAGATGAAAACCGTCTTTGTTCTCAAACATCTTCGTAGCTTCGAGCTTCTCGTGCTCACTCTTCAGGACATACGGCTGGTGATATTGAGCACCGAATAAAGCGTCGCAGAACAGCTCGTAGTCACCCTTGTTCCTGAAAACGATATCTACGTCCTTCGTCGTCTCTTTCAGTTTGCGGAATGACATCGCGCATCCACCGATAAGGTAGATACTAATCGGTCTCTTGATCCTAGAACCGATTATATCCAGTTCAGCATCGATGTATTTCGCATCAAACAGCATACGCAATCTCCTCGACTTCCTTCCAACTCGGGAAACCGGCAGGCATAAACCGGCCCTTTGTTTCCATGAATTTTATGAGCTCGCTAATGAAATCTTTGCCAAGGTCAAAAAGTTGCCTCTTTTTCAGCAACCTTTTCGGGTTAAAGGAATTTTTCAGCATAAGAGCAGTAACGTAGGAAATGTTTCGGACATCTCTGGAGAGTGCTAAGGTATGGATAACTACATCGACAATACCCGGTTTAATGTTGGTGTAATAATATTTGCCAGCCGAAATAAGGTGAATTCCATATCGATCGAATGCACTGAAGGCGGTCGGCCAGAATCTCTTTGATTTGACTTCATTTTCAGTAGTATAAACGACTTCAAGTCCTCTTGCGCTTTCCAATGATGGACGACTAAGCACCATACCACCAAATGTTCTAGAAAGCATGAGTCCTTCAAGAGAGGTTAGAAGACTAAAACAAAAATCTGCTACCGAAAAGGCCTCTTTCCTTAACTCATATTGGCCTCGTTTGCTCATGAAGACCATTCCAATCGAGCGCAATCTTTTTAGCAGACGCTTCGAGGTTATTGGCGCTAAATCAATGTCGGTTAGGACAAACAACTTCTTTCTTCTTATGAAAGCTAGTAGGGAAGGAGTCCAACCAACCAAGACATCGGTCAGTTTTAAAAAAGGAAAATTCGATTTGGCAGAGAAAAAACTTGAGGAGACGAAAGGCTCCAGCGATACAACACCCGAACGACCTTCTTTCTTGATTTCTATGAGGTGGTAACTTGCCAGCTTTTTTAGATATCTGGAAAGGTTTGATTTTTTTATTTCCAAGGCTGTCGCTATCTCTGCCGCAGTGGCGCTTTTTCCAAGCAGGAAGTCTAATATTTCGACTTCGCGTCGAGTTAGCTTCATCGTATCAAAATATATAACTATAAGCATATAAAGTTATGTTTTTTGATACTAATAGAAAGGATAGCCAAGGACATTAAATAGTCTCATGCAATATATTGCTAAAATCCGCATGATGTTGCATGTGTGGTGGATGTTGCGAACTTAGGGTTTTGCTCATCCCCGGGGCGTAGCGAGCAACAGCGAGCAGAACCAGGGGGATTGACGATCGGAACGCCGATCGGCTGCATCCCCAAGGCGCCCGCCTAGGTTTCAATACCTTCAAGAATAGCTCCGGTTGAACAGGATTCTGTCCTCTTTCGTATTGTCAATCAAAGGCAGTTTTCAAGCTTTTTCAGGTTTGGCCCCGTGAAATCGGATATCACGATGTCCGATGTCTGGTCCGGCATGTCCAGCGGCGGCTTGAGCCATGCGAGTTTCATCCCGGCCCTTCTTGCGGCTTCGCACCCTGCATCCGAATCTTCTATGACGAGGCAGGCCTCAGGCGGCACATGGAGTTTTTGTGCGGCATGGAGGAATGGCCCGGGATCGGGCTTGCGCTGCTCAAGGTCGTCTCCGCTCACAATCAAATCGAAAAGGCCCTGCATTGACAAGGTCTCAAGAGCGGCCTGAACGTTCGTCCTATGGCTTCCCGAGACGATGGCCGTGTGGATTCCGCGGGATTTGAGCATCAAGACGAAGTCCCGGACGCCGGGCATCTCCTTGAGCTCACCTGCGCGCACCCTTGCCTCGTAATTCCTCTTGCGCTCGGCTACAAGCGTATCAACATCGAGATCAAGGCCGTATTCTTTGACAAGCACCTCGAATATATGCTTCGAGCCCGTTCCGGCGAATTCCCTGTACCAGCGCCCTTCCCCGACCCGGACGCCGTAGGGCTCAAGCATCTCAAGGAACGTCTGCATATGCAAAGGCTCGGATTGCACGACAACCCCGTCAAAATCGAATAGAACCGCAGATATCATCATAGAAAGCCCGTAGGCAACGATTTAAAATGATTTTCAGGCGAAAGCACTTAATGAAAGCGCTCATCTTGGGACTGATTCTGGCAACACTTGTGATATCAGGCTGCGTCATCTTCGAGCAGCAGCAGAATACTACGAATGAAACGCCGCCTCCGCCGCCACCGCCCCCTCCGCCCAAAGCGCCGGTCGTGTCGATTGTCAGCCCGACGGCTGAAGAGGTAATCCTCAGCCAGGAAGATACAGCGGATGTCACGCTCACCCTCAGCACGCAGAACCTTATAGTGAAAGCCCCTGGAAGCGCGGCCAAGGTCGGCGAGGGCCACTTCCGAGTAACGGTTGATGATGCGGTTCCGCAGACGGTCACGACCAAGACGTACCTTATCAGCGGCCTAACAGTCGGCTCGCACAAAATCAAGGTCGAGCTTCTGAACAACGACCGGACCATGTATGTCCCTGCGGTCGTCAAGGAAGTGTCTTTCACCATAGAGAAGGAGAAGCCGAAGGAGTACGTGCCCGTGGATTACACGGTTTCGATTACGGACAAGTACACGCCGTCTTCGCTCACGGTCAAGGTCGGTGACAGGGTGACATGGACCAACAACGCCCAGATGCCCCACACCGCGACCTGCTTCATAAGCGGGCAGAAGAAGTTCGACACCCAGACGCTTGCCCCCGGCAAGAGCGCCACAATTACCATGACAGAAATCATGGAATGTGAATACTACTCGCAGATTTTCAGGGCGCTGACCGGTAATATAAAGGTCGAGAGCAACGGCACTGAGGCGACCCCCAGCGGCTCATCAGGCGCAAGCCTGAACGATTGCGGGACAAGCCTCCAATGCTTCTCAAATGCCGCAGATACCTGCGCTCCCACGAAAGTGAGCTATACCTTGACCCTATTCACGCTGACCACCATATCCTATATGGAGATAAGGGGCACGACAAACGGAAAATGCGACTTCTACATAAGAAGGGATAAGTATGAGATGGCCGGCGCGGATGCCGAAACCCAGGCGACGTATTCTGCCTTGGAAGGCAAAGATGGCACTTGCCTGTTCGAACCGAGCAGGCTGGCAGAGGTCATGAACAACTGGCAGACGGGAAGTTTCTCCACAAGCGATTGGGTGGGCTCCGATTGCCAGGGCGGATACTTTTCCGGCTGATTAGTATTCGATTTCAACTTTCCCTTTCTTTATCCATACCTGGCACGCCAGGCGGTTTCTCCATGAATTCGGGAGCCCTGCGCGGTGCAGGGTCTCGATTTCCCGCTGGGTCTTGGGGCTGACATTCTCTTCGCCGCTGAGGATTACGCAGGCGCACATCGACGTTGTGCCGTCATCGCATGCCTGGGGGAATGAGGTATTGTCCCAAAGGTAAGGGAGTATCGCAGAGCCATCGGGGATTTCCAGCTCCACGTTGTCGTTCTTTATAATCAGTTTAGCCATCGCGCAATCACTCCGTCCCGGCCGCACCCGGTTCTTCCCCTTCACCGGAAAAGAGCTTCGTCTGCTTGATGTTCTCGAGCGTTTTCCACTTCTGGCGTATGAACGGCTCGAGGATTTTTCTTTTTTCCTTATCTTTAAGCGCCCCCCTCGTCTTGGGGTCGCCGGGGTATCCGCTGCCGAAATCGCACGTCGCTTTCCGTATCTCCTCCACCTTCTTGTCGCGCATGATTTTCGCGCAAATAGAGGCGGCTGCAACGATAGGGTAGTTCTCGTCGGCCTTGTGCTCGGCCTCGAACTTTTTTTTCACCCCGAACTTCTCCATCCTTTTCCGGAAAGTCCAGCCGTAGCGGTCCGGCATGTCTATCATCGTGTCCCCGTCGCCGAGCTTCCTGATGAGGTCGGCCATGGTCTTGGCCTCAATGTCGTTGAGGGACATCGTGTCCATGAGCCCGTTCAGGTCGGCCGCGCTGATTTCAACCCACCTGAATGTGACGAACTTCTTCAGCTTCTCGTACGCCTCCTCGCGCTGGACCGCGGTCAATGCCTTGGAATCCTTCGAGGCGAGCTTCTTGAGCAGCTTCTCGTCCTCGCGCCTGCAGGATGCGCAGCATACGACAAGGGGGCCAATCACCGGCCCCCGCCCGGCCTCGTCGATTCCGGCTATTATCGAGAGCATATGCTACATGATGATAGAGAGATAATATAAAACGAATTCAGAGACGTAGAATGAGGAGGGATATGAGAGAATAAAAAAGAGGCTCGGATCGGGATTGAAATGAGACGGAAGGGAAATGCCTTCAGTAGCTCATGTTCCGTTTTTCAACGATTATGAAGTCGCCGACAGCAAGCACGCTCTCGTATGGGATGTGCACCATGCCGTCTTCCTTCTTCATCTTCGCCGCAGTGCCGCTGTCGGGGTTCGGCTCGACAATCATGCTTTCGATTTTGCCGCTGACCTCGTTGACTTCAATGTCCACAAGCCTGCCAAAGTCGTCCCCTTCGTTGGTAACCAATTTCTTTCCTGAGAGTTGTCTTGCTATAAGGTATTTGGCCATTGTACCACCAATAAACGCTGTTGTAACCGGATTTGCAGTTCATGTTTATAAATATTGTTATGACGGCAAAAATACCGGAAAACAACGCTCATGACTTGAAATCGAGCGTATGAAGCCGCCCGCTTTTCAATTCGAAAACAGGCACGAGCGCAGGGGTGGGAATATGGCCCTGCTTGATTTGGAAATCCGTCCTGTCCTGGAACGTCCCTGAGTTTATTGCAAGCGTCCCGCGATACTGCGTATAGCCGTTCTTATGGACATGGCCGCAGTGGAAAACGTCGGGCGGCTCGTCGATAACCATATAATCAACATTCTCCGGGATAATCAGGTTCCCTCCGTATATCGGGGAGAGGTGGCGGCGCCTGAGGTATTCCACCATGACTTTTTCGGGGTGCATGTACGAGGCGCCGGGGATGTTCGCTATCATTGAATCGATGGATGTGCCATGGTAGATGAGATGCTTCACGCCCTCGATGGATAGGTTGGACGGATTCCCTATCGCAGTTATGTCGCAGGTAATGAGGTCCTTGCCGAGAGCCGGCTGCGGCTCCCCGCGCCGGACGGCGTCGTGGTTGCCCGGCGCGGCTATCACTTCGATGTAATCGGGCAGGTCGTTCACGAAGTCGTCGAACATCTTGTACTGCTGGAAAATGTCCTTCACGACGAGCTCCTTCTCCTGATTGGGGTAGATTCCGATGCCGTCGACTATATCGCCTGCTATCATGATATACTTAACTTTCCCGGCAAGCTCGCGCGCATCACCGTGCCCATGCAGCCATTCGCAAAATGACTTTAGGTGCTTCCCCAGATGGTACTTGCTACCGAAGTGGATGTCTGAAAGGTAGGCGACTGCGACATCGGCTTCCGAGCGCTTCTTTTCCCTGATGACGGGGAGTTCGGGCCACTCGATATCCTCGGCGATGATGTACGGCTCGAGAACCTTGCCAGTGATGGCGATTATGTCATCTTTGAGCACGGATTTCGCTTTCTCTAGTATTTTGTCGTTGAAGCGGGACTGGGATATCACAACCTTGAACGTGCCGCTCATGTCCTCGACCTCGAAAAGCAGGTTGCCCTTCTTGGTCTCGCGCTTTTCATATACGATAACTATGACACGGACCTTCTCGTTGATGTGCCGCTTGACATCCGCGAGGTCTGCAAACGGGACCGAGCCGCTGCGACGCAGCATCCGGGACAGCCTCTCGAACCGGTTCCTAAAATGGGCGATGAAATTGTCCACTTCCCCCTTCGTCCTCGATTTCCCGGTCACATCGAGCGTATGGTTGATTTTGATGTTGGACTCGTGCTCCCTGGCTATAGGGGAAAACTGCTGGGCCCTCTCGACCTCGGCCTTTACCGGCGCTTCCTTTGCAAGCAGAGGCTCTACATCCTCCTTCGATACAAAGGGCTTCCCAAGAAGCAGGATTTTCTGGAGGATTTCGTCGGACTGGTTGGAACGCAGCAGGTCTTCGGCGTCCACGGTAAGGCGGATGCCCTTCTCGGCAAGTGCTCCGAACATTGAATCATTTCCGCGGGGAATCCCGCGACAGTTGTCAAGGGCGCTCGTTTAGGGTCTCGAGCGCGCTCATTATCGCCCATACCTGGGTGCGGGCATGAGCGGGCATGTTGATGTCTTCGGTGATGGATTCGATTACGTATATCGCCGCGCTGACTTTGACGTTTTTCTCCTCGCCGCTGTCCAGGCGGGTTTTCGCCTCCGAGAGCGCCCTCCTGATGTTTTTCGGGATGCTCGTGTCGTTGACGAGGTCGTTTATCATGTCGCTTATCTGCCGGATGTCCATGTCCATAGTCCCACCTGCTGAGATTGAAGAAGTATTGGATTGAATAAAGGGGAAAAGGAATTTAAAGATGCTGAAGTGAAAACGGGCCAGTCGTGAACTGCATTCTGTTCACTTCCGTCCCGTTTCAGTCCTGAGATAATCTCCGGACTGGAAACTGGGAACTGATGACTGAAACGGGCCCGGGGCTTCCATGAACTTATCGTTGTCAAGGTCGACGGTTCGACCTTGAGCATGGTCGCGAACGATTCGTCGTTCGCGACATCATGTGCCCCAGCCCCTAAGGTTCAACTAAGGTATTCACGGGCCCGGGGGGATTTGAACCCCCGACCTACAGCTGCCTCCTCCCGATGGAACGATGGTTCGTTCCATGGGCGCAGGGAACATCGGTTCCCTAGCGTTTTGGGAAAAAGGTGGCTCCAAAAACCACCGATTCACCAAATAATAGAAGGCTGCCGCTCTATCCATTTCAGGCCTTGCCTGAAAGACGTGTCTTTCAGACATGGCAAGATGCTCTCCGCCTAATAGTTGGATTCGGCCAAAAACGCGAAGCGTTTTTCATTCATGCGTTTTGGGCCGCCTTTTCCTAAAAGGCGGAACTGAGCTACGAGCCCATGCACAGAATAAGATAAGCGGGGAAATTAAAAATTAACCGAAAAAAGGGAAAATGACCTATCATCGGTTTCCTCGTCGCCCCATTCCTCATCTTCGAAATCATCCTCGTCCCAATCTTCCTGTTCATCAAAGGAACGGGGTTTCATAGAATCGGCCTGGAGACTACTCCTCCTCTTCCTCTTCCCATTCCTCTTCTTCGGTGTCGTCCTCATCCCAGTCTTCTTCTTCGTCCATTCTAAGCGGTTTCATGGTATCCACCTAAGATTTGAAGGGTATAACGAAGGAAGTCTTTTAAACATAGGCGAAAGCCGCGGGCAAAGAAGTAAAAATCTTCGACGTGACTGGTTTTCATGGACCTTTTGCGCATGAATTGGGAGGCGACAATCAGCCACTGTGAGGAGCTGGCCGGAAAGATCGGGGCTTTTCGCCCGCAGATGATTATAGGCCTGTCCCGGGGCGGCTTGGTGCCGGCGAGGATAATGTCGGATATACTGGGGGTGAAGGATGTCGGAATCCTGGGCGTCACGTTCTACAAGGCCATGGGGAAGCCGTCTGATTTCCCGACAATCACCCAGGAGCTGACGATGGACCTCGCAGGGAAGCGCGTCCTGATTGTGGACGATGTGGCGGACACAGGAAGGAGCCTGATGATCGCGAAGGACTATCTTCAGAGGAAGGGGGTGAAGGAGATAAAAATTGCCACCATCCACTACAAGCCGAACTCGATTTTCAAGCCGGATTATTTTGTGGCATCGACGACGGCATGGATAGTCTATCCCTGGGAGCGCCACGAGATAGAACGGGAGCTGGCAGCAAAGAAATGAATTGAAAAAAAGGGCTATTTCAGCCGTACTGCTTCGAGGTCGGCAATCGCGCGGGACTCTTTCCGCATCATCATGCCGATTGAGCGGGCGAACTCCTCGGTCTTGCCCCAGTCGCCGTGCATCGTTATCACGCGCTCGGGGTTCGGCCGCAGGTTCTTGAGATACGCCATCAACTGCGCCCTGTCTGAGTGGCCCGAGAAGCCCTCGCACGTCTCTACGCGCATGTTGATGTTGAGCGTCTTCATCTTGCCGTCGTCGCCGAGGATAGGCAGCTCCTTCATGCCGCGCTGTATCTTGCTGCCAAGCGAGAGAGCGCTCTGGTAGCCTACGAAAAGGAGCGCGTTGTTCGGGTCATCCGCCATGAGTTTGAGGTACTCGTACGAAGGCCCGCCTGTCAGCATGCCCGATGGCGCGAGTATGATTGCGGGCTCGCCGTTCACGATTTCATCCCTGGACATGCCCTTGGCCACCCGGATAAGTGGCGATTCGAAGGGGCTCCGGTCAGAGAGGATGCGCCTTTGGAGCTGCTCGCGCATGTATTCTGGATAGGCGGTGTGGATGGCGGATGCTTCCATAATCATGCCGTCTATGTATATCGGGATGTTGAAATCGGGCTCGCGCCTCGACATCTCCTCCAGGACGAGCAGGAGCTCCTGAGAACGGCCTACCGCGAAAACCGGAATCAGCACCTTCCCGCGCTTTGCCATCGTTTCCTTGATAATCTGGAAAAGACGCTTCTCGCTGTCGAAACGGTTGACTGAAATGTCGTTCCTGCCGCCGTATGTGCTCTCGATGAAGAGCGTCTCGAGGCGCGGAAAATGCGTGGTCGCGGGATCAAAGAGCCTTGTGAAGCCGAATTTGACATCGCCCGTATAGACGAGGTTGTGCGCGCCCTCCCCGATATGGAGGTGCACGCTGGCGCTTCCGAGCATATGGCCCGCGTTGTAGAGCGTCATCTTGATTTCCGGTGTGATGTCCACGACTTCCTCGTAATCCACTGTTATCGTGTTGCGCAGCTCCTTGTAGATGTCCTTTTTCGTGTAGGGCGGGTCCACGTCGAAGGCCTTCTTGCAGAGGTTCAGGTAGTCCTGCTGGAGGAGCACCATGAAATCCCGCGTCGGGGGCGTGCAATAAACCGGGCCGTCGTAGCCGTATGCGAAGAGGTATGGCAAAAAGCCCATGTGGTCCATGTGCCCGTGGCTGATTACAACCGCATCGATGTCTTCGAGCGAGAACCCCATCATGTTGAGGTATGGGTAGGATTTCGAGGAATCGCCTGTGGCCGGATTGACGCCTACATCGATGAGCACTTTCGAGTTCGGGGTCTGGACAAGCAGGCATGAGCGCCCGACTTCGCGGAAGCCCCCCAAGGCCACCACACGAATCCAGTCTCCTTGCGGGGACGGCTGGCAGATTTTCTTGCCGATATTCACCAGGAACTTCTTCCTTTCTCCGGCTTCGAGGGCGTTGATTTTCCGGACGCCGTCCAGCGTCGCAGAAGGCATCGTAGGGGCACGCAAGGTCACGGGGGCCCAGTTCGTCCTCAGCATGATTTCCTTCAGTATCGAGCCGCCCTTGCCTATGACCAGGCCGGGCTTTATCGCCTCGATGCGGACCTCGCACATCTCTGGCACGAAGGTTATGTTCTTTATGTCCGCGTCCTTGGGAACCAGCGATTCTATCATGGCTTTCGCTTCTTCGACGTTCGTCAGGCTGGCCGGGTCGACGCGTATCGTGACCTTCTTCTTCAGCGCGCTGGCAAGCTCCTTGATGAGCCGGTCGTTGGAGTAGAACGCCTTGATGTTCTTTATGTAAATCACTGTGGAGAGCCCTTCCGGCTCGACCTTCGTCACCTCGCAGTCAGCAGGCATTATCTCTGAGATTTTCTTCACGATGTCCTTATAGTGCAATAAAACACCTCGATATGTACATAGAGTTTGAGGAGCACAAAATTTCGTAAAATTTTGTGCGCATTGTAAATTATCAAATTTACAATAAAATGAAATAAAACAAACGAAAAGAGGATTACTGGATCTGGAAAAAATGAAAGACGGATTTGTTAACTGAGGAGCTTTGCGACGTCCTCTTTGTCCAGGCGCTTGAAGCCGAATTTCGTCACGACGCAGAGGTCGACCCTCTCGCCGCTTGCGGCATCGCGCTTCATGGCCGCGCTCACTGCCTTTGCAGCCACCGGAAGGTTCACCGAGATGTCCTTCTCCGGGACATAGAGCTCTTCGAGCACACCGTATGCTATCGGGGAGCCGCTGCCTGTCGACGTGTATTTCTCTTCGGTTATGCCCCCCAGCATGTCAATCGAGAAAAGCCTCGGCTTCTCGTCAATCCCTCCAAGGAGGAGCTGTACGAAGAACGGGTAGTACTTGTACTGCGCCAGTATGTTGGCAAGAAGCGTCGCCGCGGCCTCGACCGTCGCGGGCTTCTCGTGCTTGAGTTCGTAGAGCTTGAGTTCGGCGTTCATCCACCGGATGAGCATCTGGGCATCGCCGACACCGCCGGCTATCGTCATTGCGATGCGGTCGCTGACCGGATACACCTTGTCGATGTCCTTGCTCGCAATCAGGTAGCCCATCGTGGCACGCCTGTCGCTGGCCAGGACAACACCATCCTTGCAGACCAGGCCCACCGTGGTGGTTCCGGTCTGGACGCCTTTTGCCTTTACGCTGTCATCCATAATATCACGGGAGAACGAGTTGTAGACTGATGTATACGAGAGTGTTTATAATACTGATTAAAACGGAAATAAAAGGAAAAAAATAATGAAAAAAGGAAGGCTTCAGGAGCACTTCCCTACGAGTGGCTTCGTTCCGGTCTGCTTTATACCGGTAAGCGTGCCCTTGTCGTATGTTATTACCACGTTGTTGTACGTGAATTGCGTTCCAGCCGCACCGCACGCTGTTCCGAGGGTGCCGGTTACGACCTTGCTCTCACCGCTTGAGAATTGGGTGCTGGTCGAGAAGATAGACGAACCATCGACGGATATGTCGGTTATCGTCAGTCTGTCTAGGTCGTTGTTCGCAACCTCCAGGTCCATCGCGGTACCGCTCACCTTGAATGCTTTAATCGCGAACGGAGAGGTTGAGCCCCAGTAGTTCTTGCTCTGCGTCTCAAGCGAACCTGCGCCGAGGCCCGAGAAACCGCCGACTAGGTAAACCACTACCAGCGCTATCACAAGCACGACGGCCAGGATAACGAGATACTCAGTAGATACTTGGCCTTTTTTGAACAAATATATCACCGCTACAAAAACGTAAATAAGGTTATAAAGGTTTGCGCAACAACGACGAAACCACATTATGTAGCGAAGCCCGACAGGAATGTCTCGATGAATGCCTTAGAGACGAAGTAGAATAATGAGGCCGCAAGGGCCAGTAGGGGGAAGTATTTCACCCCGTACAGGGGCTGGCCCCTCGAGATTATGCCTGAGAGGATTGAGATGAAAAAAGATGTCGAGATGATGACCGCCAGGGATATCGCGACCATGTCGTTTGTGGATATCAGGATTTTTCCCGTGAACACGGGAAGATTTCCGGATGACGAGATGTCGCCCGACGGCGAGTTCTCGGCGCTTATCCGCAGAAAGACCGTGACGAAGTGCGTGGATATGGAGAGCAGGAATGGCATGATGAAGATGAGGATGAATGCGAGGAAAATGGTATAGGTCTTGGTCGAAGCGTTCAGCTCGGCGCGAAGGTCCTGGATGCGGCGCACTTCCTGGGCTATGGATGTGAGGAGCCTGGCCAGATGCCCTCCCGAGCGGAGCCCTTTGGCAAAGAGGCTGACAGTCCTGCGAAGCACGTGCGAATCAAAGTATGTCGAAACATCGTTGAGCGCCTCGGAAATGGAGCTTTTCCCCCCGGTTTTTGCCGTGCTCTGCCGGATTTCTTCATAGAACGGACCGAATTCCGGCCTTGCTGCGTGAGTGAAGGACGCAAATGGGCTCATGCCTGCCCGCAGGTTCGATACTGTGAGAAGCAGGAAGTCAGGCAGAATTTTCTCTACAATAGCCGTCCGGTCGGCTATTAGGTAGAATAGGTGGAGGTAGGCGAGTGCAATCACGAGCAGGATGCCCCCGAAGAACAGACCCATGGCAATGGAAATGGATTCGATGCTTGCAATCGGATTCACGATGATGAGGTAAAGAAGCAGCAGAATGGCGCCAAAGAAAAAGGAGAGGAGGGCGCGCGAACCGACCCATACGCGGACATCCTTCCGTATGCCGGTATGCCTGAGTTTTTCTGAAAAGAAGGATAGGATTGGCCGGGGAACAGCCGCGCCGACTCTCCGGAAAGGCCTGTGCTCGAGGAGGGTATCTTCCTTTCCGTCAATTGATGGGACCATATCAGCCACCGAAAAGCTCCGGCCTCGTCGAGGCCATGTAGCCTATAAGCACTATCTGGAGCAAAGACGCTCCAATAATCATCATTATCACGTTATCAATGGTGACGCCGAGGCCGCTGAATGCTGACAGCAGTATCATGAACGTTATTCCCAATGATGGTCCGACGATTCCGCCGAGCATATATATCAGCAGGAGGAAGTTCAGGTTTGTCGAGTAATTCTTTATTTCCCGGAAAAGATAATTCTCGACGGCAACGGCAATGCCTTCCAGGGCGTCGCTCATCTTGGCGCCCGATTCGAGCGCATTCACCATCTGCCATGCCGCCCGCTTGAGGTATTCGCTTTCCGTCTTGAGCGCTAGCTGCTTGAGGGCTTCGCGCTCTGGAATCCCGCTCTCAATCTGCCGGACAACCCAGTCGAAATCAGCTGAAACATAGCCATAGCCGGCAAGGGAGACGTTCTTCATCGAATCGAAAAGAGGCACTCCGCCATCAATGTCGATGATGACTTCTCTGAGCGCGTAAAGCAGGTCCTTGTTCTCCTTGGTGGCGACCTTCTTCATCACGATTGTCGGATAATATAGGTGGAGGATGAAAAAAAGGCCCCAGAAAAGGATGCCTACCCCAAGGGAGGTCGGCAGCGGTTCGGCACCCCCTTCAAGGTTTCGCAGGGAAAGGGCCGCAAGGCTGATAAGGAACAAAAGAAGACCGTAGATGAAGGAGGATAGGATGGATGCGACGATGTAAGCATCCGGCTGGAATTCAATCCGCGTCTTTTGAAGCGTGTTCCCGAGGTTCGGGAAGAGTGGCAGGAGAAGATGCCCCACCCGGAACCGCTTTCCAATACGCACCACCGACTTTTCCGGAAGGAGCAGGAAAGGGATGCGCTCGGGTTTCATTTCAAAGCACCTTTGAGGGGGCTGTGCCCTTCTCCGCTGCAGACACGATTCCTGGGATGTCGGAATAGTAGGCTTTCATCACCCGGCCGACGTCCTCTACGTTCTCCAGCTCGTTCTTGAGCATCCAGCGGAGCACGGCCGCCTTGTCTTTCTGGTCAGAGTTGACTTCGGTTTCTGTCATACCGGTCCGAAGGTTGAGCTCCTCCAGATACCGATGCGGGGCCTTTGCCAGCTCGAACGCGTCCACGCGCGGCTTCCAAGTGAATACACGGTTCAGCTCAGGCCCGGATACCCCGCAGAGGACTTCGGAAATCTCACTGGTCCTCCTGATGTTCCGCCTCCTGTCGCGGTATTGCACAAGGAGCAGATGGACGTCCTCGACCTGTGATTTGGGTATCTCGATAGGTGGCTCTATCAGGCGCTTAAGGACCTGCTGGCCGGTATCGGCGTGGACGGTGGAATAGACGCTGTGCCCCGTGTGCATCGCCTCGAAGAAGACCTCGGCCTCGCGCTTGCGCCGCACCTCCCCGAGCACGATGCGGTCAGGCCGCATACGCAGAGAGTTGACCATCAAATCCAGCATCGTCACCTCTCCCATGCCCTCAGGGTTAGGCGTCCGCGTCACGAGCGGAACCCAGTTCCACTGGTATGTGGGAAGGTAAAGCTCGCGCGTGTCCTCTATGGTGACTATTCTCTGGAAAGGCTGGATGAGCGCAAGGAGCGAGTTCAGCGCGCTCGTCTTCCCGCTTGCCGTTCCTCCTGCGACAAGGATGTTCATTTCGTAATGCATTGCCTGCCATAGCAGGGATGCCATCTCGATTGACATCGCGTGGCTCTCTGGCTTGATGAAGCTCACGATTGTCCAGGGATTGCGGGCAAAAAGACGCATTGTCAGCGTGTTGCCAGAAGCGGATATGGGATTAAGCGTGGCGTTAACGCGCTCGCCGCTCCCGAGGTGGGCGTCCAGAATCGGATTCAGGGTGCTTATCTGCCTTCCGACCTTCCTTGCTATCTGCTGTGAATAATTCTCTATCTCGGCCTCGTCCTTCATCAGTATGTTGGTTCTGAGCCATCCATATTTCTTGTGATAGACCGAGACCGGCTGCTTGGCCGCGTTTATCACTATTTCCTCGAGGAAGTCGTCCACCACGAGGGCCTCCAGCTCGCCCAGGCCGTACATCTCGTTCAGTAATATCCGGGACAGTTGGTCAACAATCTGCTTGGGCGGGGAAAGGTCCTTCTGGATAATGCTGCATATCAGCAGATGGCGCGAATCGAAAAGTTGCCGGTTCTCCTCGGGATTGTGCTCGTCGGCCCAGACCTGGAATGTCTTTGAAATCTCGAGTTTGACCTCTTCGAGATAGGAGCGCGTCGCCGGGCTCGCCTCGGGAAGGACGATAACGTAAAGCGGGCGCCGCTCGAAATTGGAGTGGATGATGCGGACATGGCCAGCGATATAGGGGTCTTTAACGATGTCGTATTCCTTCAGGGTTTTGCCTTCATGGATTTCGCCCTTGGGAGTTTCTTTCGGCGACACGTATGTGACCGACGGGTTCTCCACCATGTTAATGGGATAATGCATGTGCGCAAGGCCGGCCTTTTCCATGCAAAGCGCGAACTTCTCCACGGAGTTCTCATCAATGGATACGGCTGCGGCAATCGACCTTAGGCTCATCGTACCGTTTTTTTTCAGGAGCCCGACTATATCGTCAATTTTCGTCGTCAGCATGGATTCTCATCTCACTTGCGTTTTTAATATCTTCTCAGGTGCCGATGCGCCTGGATACCTCCGCCCCTCCGATACGATAATCCATCGGAACATCGTATTCGTAACCGACGCGGTCGTTTTCAGAAGGCGGTGGAAGGACTGCATGGATGCCGGTTTCCGCAACGATATCTTGTGCGGTGACCCAGAGGGAGCCGTCATGCGCGGATGCCCTGCCAACTCCGACCTCGAGGGAGCCCCCTCCGGCGTATATGACCTGGAATCGGTCAACGCTTGAAGAAGACACCGTGCCCTGCTCGATGATTGTTCCGTTCCGGTCCGTATATGTGAGGGTCAGGTTGATATCACCGGAAGCAGAGAAATTGAAGTGGGTGATGTTCATCCGCTCTTGCAATACTGATATGGTGACCTCATATTCGCTTGCGTTGGTTCCGCCTGAAACGGCGCTGAAAACCATCTCGCCGTCCATCGCATTCGAATAGGTGTAGCGCCTGTTTATCAGGAGGCTGTATGAGCCGTCCGAGACATTGGAAAGATTTGCTGCAATCGATGCGTGCGTCTGGTTCGCTAGCCCGCCTTGCAGCAGGGCTGAGTAGTCGGAGAGCTCTCCAGAAACGTTGCGCATCGGAACTGTATCGATGATGGCCATGTCCAGCGTAGCGTTGTCTGCGTTGAGCGAGAGATCCGGACCGAGTATGGAGTTGAGCGAAACGGCCGCGCTGCCAATCGAGTAAGAGGCATAGGATAAGGGCTGCGGCACGGCGAGCGACCGCTCCATGGACAGATAGTGATTATGAAGAGTGGTCGCCATCGTGAAGATGAGCGACAGGAAGAGAAGCGAGACGATGGTTAGTACGAACCCCTTCATTGAAGCACCTCCCGGTACCAGGATTCCATCCTGACCAGATAGACGCGCCCGCCGTATGCGAGAATGGTAGCTGCCACCTGCTTCTCTGACTTCACCGTTTCGCAACCCGGCCTCAGGACCGTCGCGAGGGGTGTGCCAGCCTCGTCAGCGAGGCTGACCTGCATGCAGACGGACTGGGGGGCCGCGTCAAGGATTTCCCGCACCATCGAGTTGTTCCCATTTACCATCTGCCCGAGCCGCCCGCTTTTTTCAAGAACCGAAAGGGCGTCCAATGACAGCTGCTTCAGATACACCCCGCGCGGGGCCGTGGGATGGAAGTCCTGGGAGAACATGAGGAATAGTATCAGGAACATGACGGAAACCGCCACAAACGAGTCGAGGGAAATAATGAAGGCTTTCATTTCCACACCTCCATCCTGATGATGACCGGGCTTCCGTTGAGGAGCCCGAGGCGCTCGAGCACAACCGAGTCACTGAGTGAGGCAGGGAAACGGCCGAAAGAATATAGCTCTTCATCCCGGGATAGGTCCAAGACGGTTATGCCAAGCTCATAGCGCTGGACGCCAAGTCTTTCCTTGATTGTATAGTACGATGTTGAATTTTCGGAGACGAACCTCGATAGCTTCTGCGGGTCCAGGACGCTGCGGCTGTCGCAGAGGCCTAGCGAGCGGCTCTGGTTCAGGTCGGCCATCAGCTCCCACGAAGACGGGTCGCCGGGCGTGGCCATCAGCACCTCAGAAGCGAAAAGCGCGTCTGTCTGCATCTGCCGGTATTCGCTTGAATGGTTCCAGCGCAGGTCCAGCATCCTGTATGCGAGCGAGAATATCAGCAGCATGAACATGAACGTCGCGACGCCGATCATGAAATCGGTGCTCCATATCTGGCCCTTACTGCTCAATGCTTACCACCCCGTCATTGTTGCGGATGACTACCGAAGCGGAAGAAATCTGCGTCGGACCGGATATCGGCACGAGCAGTGGTGACTGGGAGACTGCCTCGCCAAGAGACGACTCGACCACTGCACCGGACACCGAAAGATTGCCCGTGCCCGCATGCAGGGGAAGCGAATAGTTGAGGCTTGCGCCGTCGCCTGCAAGATAGACATAATTGATGGCCGCCGAGAGCGCGTAGGCTTCCTGGTTTGTTGAAAGCAGCTCCCGGCTCCTTGCCAGGTTGGATGCCTGGCCAATATAGACAACATAGAATATCAGGAATATGAGTAGGAGCATCGTAATGACAACGAGGAATTCAGCCGACGCTTGCGCCTTCATCCCACACACCGGCCGCTATGACGGCCCGCAGATGCTGTAATATCCGGTTTTGGAGGTGCAGTTCGACATTGTAGGGCCGCGGTAACAGTCGGCCCCGGCCCCCTCGCCGTCCAGAGTATTGGACCCTGTTCCGCCATCAAGTATGTCGTTTCCATCCCCGCCATAGAGCGTATCGTTTTGCGCATTCCCGCACATCGTGTCCTTGTTGACACCGCCATATAAGATATCATTGCCTGGCCCGCCATACATCAGATCATCCTGGTCACCGCCATAGAGGCTGTCGTTGTCGTCCCCTCCGTCAAGCTGATCGTTGCCCTGCCCTCCGGAGAGATAATCGTTTTCTTCCTTACCGTAAATCTTGTCATAGCCGGATTCTCCATAGAGTATGTCATTGCCGCGGCCGCCGTCGATGGTGTCATCCCCGTTGCCCCCATAAACGACATCGTCGCTGCCATGACCGCATATCAGGTCTCCGCTCTCATCTCCGAATATTATATCGGCTTCGTCTGTCCCGGCTATTACATCTGTACCTGGCCCGCCACGGAGTGTGCCGTTGTATGGATTGCCATTGTCAGGGCCGCCGATTATGGTGCCATTCTGGATGTAAATTGTCGAGGGCTGGCACATGCATACTGGGATATCCCAGTACAGCGAGCCCACGGGGCAGTTGCATAGCGTCGTGTTGCTGAGGCCGGGCTCACATGTGCCGGATTCTTCCCCGTTGCCGACGACGATGAAT
>JAZDMN010000065.1:0-6429 GCA_043800955.1 Microcaldota archaeon | reverse complement strand
ACAGTCAAGGAATACTCGTGCCTCACTGACGGGACATATGCAACCTCGGAAGTCCTGTGCGGCAGCGGCCTCAAATGCGTCGGCGGGAGGTGCGTGGACTCGAACTGCGATGAGAACGACGGCGGGCTCAACATCTTCAAGTACGGCGTCACGACTGCTGACGGCAATGATTACGAGGACGACTGCATCAACGACCACGACATCCTTGAATACTTCTGCTACGGCGACAGCGTTGATAGTTCGGATGTCGATTGCGGCAAGGGCTACATCTGCAACGCCGACATGAATAAATGCGTCGAGGGCAGCGTTGATTGAATTTTTGTGCTTTTTTCACCATTTTTCCAATTTTTCCAGGTGAGTTTTCCACGTCGTAGTGGAAAAAAGCGCCAGTTTTTACCGTTTTTTTCACGTCGGAGGATACAAAACCTTATAAACTCTACTCTCCTTTGCATAAACCCCATGTAAAAAACGCGCCTTTTTCCAAGGACGCGTCATCAATGCGGGATTCCCTCCCGCGAAACGACGAAGAAAGCTGTAACATATAGATGATAGGTGACCTAGGATGTTCGGGTGGATACTGAAAACCGACTGGAATATCGGAAGCGTAATGAGATGGTACTCCCATCGAAGGGTAAAGGCCAGGTTGGGAGAAATTTAGAGCCTGCTCATCATTATCCGATTTTTTCCTCTTTTTTTATTTCAATCAACCCCTTATCAGCGTCCACAAGGATTATCTGTCCGCTTCGTATTATTGAAAAGACGTCTTTTTCGGGCTTGTCGACCATAGGTATCCTGGATATTATTGCGCCGACCGCTATTATCGGCTCTGCACTCGCGTTGATTATCGCCGCCGGGCCCTTGCCATTTGTTGAAAGCTGCAGCATGACGTAAGAGCCGACCGTGCTGCCCTTGCCATTAGGGAAGATGAGGACCTTTCCGGCCACGTTTTTTCCTTCGAGCGGGTGGTTCTTCTCGATTATCTGCCCGCTTGATGGGTCCACTCCGCCGAGGAATCCAATCGGAAGCGGGCTGATGAGCGCCTCGCCGCTTGCGCTTCCCCTGGATATGGACCTTGCCCGGATTATTCCCTCATACATCCCAGAATCACCTGAATAAAATATCCTCGATATCCCCGAACGCCACCTTCTGCTTGCAGAGGTTCGGAAGATAAGCGGCTGCTTTGCCGGAATTCGTGCCGGTCACTACGTATCCCATCTCCTCAAGCGGGCAGACGACCATGCACGTATCGGCTACAACAAGGCCTCCGGCCTCCTCAATCGTTTTCCCGTATCCGAGCCTCGATGCTTCCTCGGCCGTTTTCCTGGATGTGCACACCCAGAACTCGCATGTCGGCTTTTTCCTCCCCACAAGGGCTGCCACCTCGCGTATCTCATCGAGCGACGCATGGGGGCAGCCAATGGTCACAAGGTCGGGCTTCATGCGCGAATCCAGCGCGCCCCTTTCCGCTGCGAGCTCTTTTTCAGTAAATGTGATTATCTCCGGTTTTTCCTCCAGGTTGTATTCGGGCGTGATGCCCTCCACGAAAAACAGCGGAACCGAGCCAGTCGCGGCCATGGACGCCCCGAGCACCTTCAGCCTCGGCTCGTCCGCCTTCTTTATGCCGTGGAATGCCGGATTCCTGTTCTTTGCCAGCCTTCCGACCGCCGAACCCAGCGCGCCGAAATCCGCCACCGTTTGAAGTCTGCATTTGACATCCACAACGAGGCCCGCCGTCCGGTTCTTCTCCAGGTGCAGGCCGTAGTATGGCGTGACGCCGCATATCGCGGCAGCCAGCGCTGACGGGCCTCCCTCCCGGTTCGTGCGGGCACCCAGCACCGAGTTGGCGAATGCGACCGCGCTTGACTCGGCCCATGCGATGTGCTCGCCAAGCTTCGGCCTTATGCCGATGAAATACGGTGCGCATGTGCAGGTCTTAGATATACCCATCTTTTGGTAGGCATCCAGCACCTCAATCTGTTTTTTCGCAAACGCTTCGGGTACCTTCATCCGCTTCCACTGCGCGCTGTCCATCCCGGCGGGATTGAGGAATGTCGGCACCCGGACCTTCGCCCCTTTTCCGGCCAGAGCGGACAGGTAGTCCAGACCTGCCTGCCCGATTGTCTTGAATGAGACGCCCGATACCTGCACGCTGGTGACCGGGACCATCCTTTTCGCTCCGTATATGCGGCCGAGCGCGACAAGTATCTCCATGGATTCGCGGACGGCCTCGCCAAGCTCGCCGTTGAACATTTTTTGCTCTTGTTTAGAAAGCGAAACCATACTCTATAATTAAAATATAAGAAATAAAAAGAGGCTACCAATAATTTGCAGGGTTAAGGTCTAGTAAATGTGGCCTTAATGCCTCGTCTAATTCTACCGCCACACTTTGCGATTTCTGATCCTTACCTTCTTTTAGCTCAGCAACAAGTTCGGCGGCTCTCGCTATTTTATTTATTCCAGGATAACCTGGATGATTTGCTCCTAAACTATATCCTCTTTGGCCGCCTGGATACTTTTGTGCCAAATCTCTGAGTTCTTCAGCAAGTAGCTCTGCCTCATCGGTTGGAGTTCTTCTACATTCAAGAAGCTGTACAATCCCTGGCAACGCCGATCTTAGAGATCGAATTCCATGTGCTATTGGCCTTCTAATTCCTTGTACGTCTACCCTAATAGCGCTACCTAGTTTTGAATCTCCACTACACATGATAATCACCGTTTAGTTCTAAGGAGATTCTCTTCCCCAGCTCAACTTTCTCTATATTAGAAATAGACTTTTCAGGCCAAAAATTCTTCCAACAAATTAGATTTTCAACTAATGTTTCCTTATGCTCGATGTCTTCCCCTAAAAGAGATACCACCCTTTGTTCATTTTTTCACCTCATATTGTTTTTGAAGAGAATTACACGCTATGAATGCTTTTAAATGGTTGTAACATTTTGGTTCGTTAAATATAACCTCCAATATCGACCTTCTTCCATTTCGCCTTGTCGAAATTCTTCCCGTGGGCGACCAGTGGCTTGGTCGCATCGAGACCCATCTTTGCCGTGTCATATGTGTGCGGGTCAGCGCTCGGGTCCAGAGACGAGCCCTTCTGCTTCGTCTTAATCACCACGTCCTTGTCAGCCTGAACGCGCGTCGCAATCGCCCATTCCACTTCCATAGGATTGTCAACGTCTATATCCTCGTCTACTATTACCACGTGCTTGAGGGATTTGTGCCCGGCAAAAGCTGCTTCAATAGCTTTTTTCCCATCATCCTCGCTTTTCTTCTTAATCGAAACCACGGCATGAAGCCAGGAGCATCCCCCCGGGGTGATATTCACCCGACTGCACTGACAGACCTTGCTCACTTCGTTGAATATCGTCGGCTCTCTCGGCATGCCCATCAGGACCTTGTGCTCGAGACCGCCAGGGAGAAGGACATGCCACATCGCATCGTTGCGGTGGTACATCTTCGTGAACCTCATCACCTGCTGGCTCCGGACGACATCATACGTCTCAGTGAGGTCCACAAACGGGCCTTCATCGTGCATCTCCTTTGTTATCCGCGCTTCAAAGGCGAATTCGCAGTCGGCCGGTATGTCTATGCCGTTACCGAGCCTGACGGTCTTCAGCGGCTGAAGGGAGTTCGCTATCTCGATTTCATCCTGCCCTAGTTTCACCGACATCGCGGCAGAAAGCAGTACGTTGATTGGAGCCCCGACAATCACAGCGACATCCAACTCCCCGCCGGCGCGGTCGATGAACTCCTGGAGGTGCCGGTGAAGTATGCGGACAACGGCCCTGTCCTTTCCTATCACCATCATCCTGTGGAAGGAGTTGTTCTGGCCAAGCTCCTTGTCTTTCGCCACCACGATGGCGGACGACAGGTACGGCCCGCCGTCCTTTTCAGCATGCAACGGGATGGGTAGGCAGCCAAGGTCGACCGAATCAACCCTGTTCTCAAGGACCGCGCCATCCTGTGCGCGTTCGGGCTTTGTGGGATTGTTGATGGCATGCACGAGCTTTGGAATCAGCTCCCCCTTCGAGATTCCAAGATATTCGCACACAAGCTCGCGCGTGGAAAAAACGTTCCCGACGGCGGGAAACGCAGAACCCGAAACATCCGGAACAAAAACCGGCGTCCCATCGAGCGCATGCATGAGGCCTGCCAAATCCAGATGCTTCGATACCTCGCATTTTGCCGTCTTGAGCTTGCCGCCCTGCCGAAGCTTGTCGACGAATTCGCGGAATGTTCCTGTTTTCATGGTTTCCACCTTTTTCCGAGCTTATGCCGCAGGCCGATCTGGTCGAGCACCCGCGCAACAACGAAATCTATCATATCATCGACGCTTTTGGGCTTTCCGTAGAATCCGGGCGTTGCGGGGAGGACCACAGCCCCTGCCAGCGTAACGGTCTCCATATTCCTGATGGTAATCAGCGAGTATGGCGTTTCCCGGACGACAAGAATGAGCTTTTTCCTCTCCTTGAGGGCGACCTCTGCCGCCCTGTTGATGAGGTTGCTTCCGACCCCGTTCGCAATCTCTCCGAGCGTTTTCAGGGAGCACGGTACGATGACCACCGCGTCCGGCGGATTGGAGCCGGACGCATACGGACAGGAGAAATCGTTCTCAGCGAAATCGGCATCCGGCAGCGAACCCCCCTCGGCTTTCGCCACTTCCTTGGCCCCGGAACTGACCACGAGGCTCGTTTCGACGCCTTTCATCCGCCGCAGCACAGACACGAGCCTTTTGCCGTACTCCAGGCCGGAGGCTCCGGTCATCGCTACCAAAACCCGCATATCGCGTTCATTCTCACCACAGCTATATAAAAGTGCGGCAGAAGCTTTCACTTTCCATCCACGAAGGCGGATATGTTTATAATCTGAAATGCATTGCTTCGTATCTATGAACAAGACATGCTTCGTCATCTCGATCATCGTCTTATCCATTCTTGTATGCGGCTGCCTCCAGCCTTCCAAACCAGAAGGCGCATCGAAAGAGGCGGCGCTCGATGCCATTGAGTTGGCTACAACCGAGATAGCCGCAGCTGAAGGCAAAGGGAACGATGCGACTGCAGCGAATGGCAAGCTTTCGGATGCCAAATCCGCTTTCGATAATGAGGATTATTCTTCTGCTCTTGCACTTGCCGAAGAAGCGAAAAACCTTGCCAAAAGCTCAAAATCCACAGAAACGAAACCAGCATCCTCAAAACCCGGTACAATTACTGGTCCCTACCCGCCTCCGGATGCCAACGTCACAAACGCGGGGAATGTCAGTTGGAGTCCGGATATCGTAATATCGACTAGCGAGAGCGGTTCAATCCACAAGTCCTTCTGTAATGCCAACTCCATTGCAGTTGGTCAAAACGGCGCTGTCCACGCTGTCTGGTATGTCATTCGCGATGGGAATGACGAAATCCACTATCGACGCTCTTTAGACGACGGAATCACCTGGGAGGCTGACGAAGTCCTTTCAATTGGCCCAAATTTTATCGGGGATGTGACCCTTACGACGACAAGTGGCCATGAATTCACTGTTGGCAGCAATGGCGGGGCGACCCCTGCCCTTGCAGTCTCGGAATCAAATGTATACGTGGTCTGGAGAAGCGACCTTCACAGCAGCCGCGGGTCAGACTCAAAGCAAACAAACGGTGAGATTTATTTCAAGCGCTCTACAAACTCGGGCGCAAGCTGGGGTTCCGACATACGGCTTACAAACGCGAGCGGAGATTCAACCAGTTCGTCGATATCCGCTTTCGGAAACAATGTATATGTCGTCTGGGTCGATGCCCGTGACGGGGATGGCGACATATATTTCAAGCGCTCCGAAGACTATGGCGCTACATGGTCTAAGGATATGAGGCTGACCAAATCAGCAGGACTCCGGGGCCAGCCCACAGTATCTGCATCCGGCAGCACTCTCTTGGTTTTTTGGATGGATAACCGGGACGGAAACTGGGAGATATACCATATGAGGTCCACTGACGATGGTGAAACCTGGTCAGACGACATTCGTTTCTCATTTGATGAAGGCGTAAGCGAGGTGCCCGTGGTTGCATTCTCTGGTAATAGCGCCCATGTGGCCTGGCCAGATTCACGCACCAGTGGTCCAGAGGAACATTATATCGACGCATACGAAATCTATTACCGGCGCTCAACAGATGGCGGTGCAAGCTGGTCAGATGAAACGCGCCTCACGAATGCGCCCAAGTGGTCTGCAGACCCATCAATCGCTGTCCTTGGCAGCTATGTGCATGTTGTTTGGCCTGAGCGTCGTGATATGAACGGCAGCGGAAGAGAGGACGACCGGGATATATACTATAAATATTCTACTAACGAGGGAGCAAGCTGGACGAGCGATTTCCGTCTTACCAACGCAATTGGCGAATCGGGTATTCCTTCCATCGCGCTTTCAAATTCCACAATCCACATCATCTGGGAAGATTCGCG
>JAZDMN010000026.1:0-11404 GCA_043800955.1 Microcaldota archaeon | reverse complement strand
GCCATCAACAGCAGCCCCACGGCTAAAACAGCTCTGAAAATCATGGGTGTGAAAGGTTCGAAGGAGCTTGCGATGATTATGGCATGCGTAGGGCTCGCGAACAACTTCGCCGCGCTTTCCACCCTTTCGACCGAAGGCATCCAGAAGGGACACATGAAGCTCCATGCCAGGAACATAGCGATGTATGCCGGAGCTGAGACTCCTAAGGAGATTGAGGCAGTCGCCGAGGTCTTGTCAGGCGAGAAGAATTTCGACATCGAGTATGCCAAGAGCGTTCTTGAGAAAATCAGGAAGGGATGAACGAGCAGATGGGGGATTAGATGCTGTATTTCATTGCCTGCGCGGTCCTTGCGTTCGTTGTGGCGTTAGTCCTTACGAATCTTCTGATTCCGCGCCTTCAGAGGGCCGGGATGACCGGGAAGGATGAGAACAAGGCGGCGAACCCGGAAATCCCGGAGATGGGCGGGATAGCGATTGTCGCGGGCTTCAGCGCGGGCCTGCTGCTTGCGATTTTCTTCAGCTCTTTTTTCGGTTTGCAGATTAACCTTGTTTACGTCCTGGCCGCAATAATCACAATCCACACGATAGCGTTCATAGGGATAGTCGACGATTTGCTCAGCATCCCCCAATGGATGAAGGCCATTCTTCCGCTTTTTGCCGCGGTGCCCCTTGTCGCAGTGAAAGCTGCAGGCAGCACCGCAATCGCGCTCCCGTTGCTGGGAATGGTGGATTTTGGCATGATATACATCCTGGTTCTCGTACCACTTGCCATCGCAGTCTGCTCAAACCTGACGAACATGCTGGCCGGGTTCAACGGCCTCGAGGCCGGGATGGGGGCGGTGATGTTCATAGCATTGTCGATAATCGCGGTCAGCTTGAATGCGCCGGAGATGTCCATCATCTCGCTTTCCATGATGGGGGCGCTCCTTGGCTTCCTTGTGTTCAACGTATATCCGGCAAAGATATTCCCGGGCGATGCGGGAACGCTTACAATCGGCGTCGTGCTAGCTAGCACGGTCATCATCGGGAACCTTGAGAGCGCCGGCGTAATCCTCATGATTCCATATATCATCGATTTCTTCATCAAGGCGAAAAACCGCTTCCCGCACACCCACCAGAAGCTCGAGCGCGGAAAGCTGCTTCCAAAGGATGGCAGGATCAAGGGGCTTGTGCATGTCGTGATGAAGGCATTTGGAGGCATCAGCGAGCGGAACCTGGTCTTCTTTTTCATTGGCACCGAAGTTCTGCTTGCGCTGGCAGTGCTTGTGATGTATCTGAGGCTATAGGGGCTAGGGCCTGAGGACGGCCGGCTATGGAGCAGTCACTTGCCTTCCATCGTCTTCATGAACCGCATCAGGCTGAAAAGCTCGACAAAGCGCTCGTAATCGCTGACGCGCCCGATGTCGAACCATATGCCGTCGAAGATGTATGCGTTGATGGGCTTCTTGGCCTCGAGAAGGCGCGGGAAAACGTCTTTTGCGAAATCCTCTTTTCCTTTGATATATTCGAAGATTTCCGGCTCGAAGAGGTATATCGCCGTGTTATAGTTGTGCTCGAGAAGGGGCTTTTCAGCGAAACCCACGACCTTCCCACTCTCTACCTTGGCGACGCCGTATTCCAGCGGGGTCTTTGCATGGTATAGCGCGATGGTCGCGATGGCGCCGCTTTTCTTGTGGTGTTTGAGCATATCCGCCATATCGATGTCGGTAAGGTGGTCGCCCATGACTACGGCGAAGGTTTCCTTCACCCTTCCTTTGAAATGGGCTATCGAGCCTGCGGTGTTGAGCTTCTCCTTTTCGATTGAATAATCGATTTTGAGGCCGAACCCGGAGCCGTCGCCGAAATACGATGTGATAGCCTCGTGGCGGTAGCCCACGGTAATCATGATATCTTTCATTCCGGCCCGTTTCAGGTTATCCAGCACATACCCAAGAATCGGCTTCCCGCCGAGCATCAGCATCGGCTTCGGTACCGAATATGTATATGGCCTTAGCCTCGTCCCTTCTCCGCCTGCAAGCACGAACACGCGCATAGTTTCACCTTTTTTTCATGTTATCAGATAATAGGCCAGGATTGCCCCGGCCAGTGAGCAAACGAAATTGGTCGTCCCTTTCGTCCCGAAGCCGCGCTCCTCGAACACGCCGAATGCGGTATCGACGACGGAACCTATCAGCCCGATTATCGCCACGAGAAATCCCTGGGTGGGGGTCAGTTGGAAAAGGAACACAGCAGCTGCTCCAATCGCTGCGGCGCCTGATAGCGAACCGACAGTGCCCATGACGCTCATCGCCCCGCTTGTCCCGGGCTTGGCCGGCTTCATGTCGAAGAGGGATATCGGGTCGTTCGGGTCGAGGACGCCAAGCTCTGAGCCGAACTTGTCGGCCATTACAGAGGATATCGATGCGATGAAAGGCGCGGGGCCAAGCATCGGGCTTGCCAGCACCAAAGCCGAGGGCAGAAGCCCGTTGGACAGCACGTTCTCCCAGCCGCGCTCGTGCTCGTATAGGCCCATGTCCTTCTTTATCTCGTATTCATATTTCGTCACTACGATTGCAAGAAAGAAAAAAACGAGCATGAGGGCCAGGTATGCAAGGCCTCCGGCAAACAGCAGTACAGCTCCAAAGAAGAGCGCCAGCAGGACGCCTTTCGAATCCAGGACGCCTTTCATGGGAATCCTGCTACTTCTGTAACTTGATTTCAATCGAGGAGACTTTGGTTTTCGAGCCGTCCTCGGAGGTCAGTTCCTCAGTGGCAATCGCAATGTCCTGCACTTTCGCGTTCGGCATGAACCTGTGGCGTACGATTTCGACCACATCGACCGCACGTGAAATCAGCTTTCCCCTCGCCTTGACGGTAACGGCGCCTGCGCCGTTGTTGAATTGCGTGACGACTGCGAGAACATAGCCCATGGTCCCCTTCTTCCCCACGTAGACCGTGTTGTCGTCCCTCCTGCGTTGGATTGGCTGGCTCGGCATCTGCTGTGGTTCTATCTCTTCCGGCGAATCAATCTGCTCTCCCGGAGTTTCAATCTGTTCATCCATCGTGTACACCTCCCGTGTGTCGCTAGGACTGTCAAGGGATAGAACCGGACAAATAATATAAATGTTCCTCATCCCGTACCGGGCGCGCTTGGCTTGCGCAGAATCGCTCAGAGGTTTCTGCTGAACCATGAGCAGACGATGCCCTGCAGCTTCCTCAGATGGATTTCGTCCCGGAAAAGGTGGTCGACGCCTTCCATCAATTCGAGCGTTTTCGGCTCCTGCGCCCATGAGTGTATCTGCCTCGCATGGAAAAACGGGATAATCTCGTCTTCAGTTCCATGGATAATGAGCAGCGGCCTGCCAAGGACCGCGGCGGCATGCCCGACATTGAATCTCTCGACATCGAACAGGAATTCCTTCTTGAGAAGGATGTTCCGGCCATAGACAAAAGCCTCGCTCGAGCCTTCCTTCTCGGCCTTCTCAATCGCATCCGCCGGAAAGACCTCGCGCACACGCGCAGCCTGGGAACTCCCGGAGATGAAGCCGACGGCGGCTATCCGCTTATCCTGCTGAGCGGCAAGCAGGCTGAGCATGGCGCCCATGCTGTGCCCGGCCACCCCGATATGTTTTATCCCCCGGCTTTCAAGGAGAGTCACTGCGGCCCGGACTTCCCCAAGCATTTTCGAATAAGTGGTATCCTCGAGCTTTCCCCCGCTTTCGCCGTTTCCGGAGAAATCGAAGCGCAGGACCGTGAATCCGTTTTCGCTCAGGCAGTCGGCAAGGTTCCGCATGATGCGGTGGTGCTTTGTGCATGTGAAGCAGTGGAGGAGGACTATGCCCTTTCCGTTTTGCTTGTCTGGAAGGCTGAGGATGGCGACAATCGTATCCTTGGAAGGGTTATGAAATACTATTCTCTGGTCCATCGGAATCATGATGCCTGTTTGGGTTTTTTATTGCATTGTAAATTCGATAATTTACAATACGCACAAAATTTTGCGAAATTTTATGCTTGCATCGTTTTCTCGAGGTGGATATGGTATAAATGCTATAAAATAACATATTTCAAAGAGAATGTAATTGAAAATAACAATAATTATTTATAATTAATGTAAATATTAACTAAAAAAATTCAAAAACATATAAATATATCCACCTATATAGATACGTGGGGGATGGGAAAGGAATCCGGTGGTGTATCCCGGTTTCGCGGGATTTGGGCGGGGGGAGTGGGGCGCTATGGGGGACATAAATGAAAAGGGGATGGTAAACCTGGAAGTGCTGGCCATTGGGCTGCCTTTCAGGGAACTGGGATATCGGTGGCTGGAAGACGATTTGAAAAAGCCGCCGTTCCAGAAGCGCGCGCCACTTTTCACCCGGCTCCACGGGTGACCCCTAACCCCCTTTTTTTGTAAAGCCACAGAAAACCGCTTCCAAGCATCATTAAAAATGCTTTTCAACATATTTTACGACATGCAGAAGCGGATGAAACCAGATAAAAAACTTCTAGACCCGACACTGGATGCTCCAGTCGGCAGCCCGGGCACGGGTTTCATGAAAGCCCATCATGCATCCCCGCTCCGGGCGCAAACCGCAGACCCGCTTATCGGAATCAGGCTCTCCGACCGCTACAAGGTCCTTGAAAAAATCGGCGAGGGCGGCATGGGGAGGATATACCTGGCAGAAGACGAGAGGCTGGGAAAGAAGGTCGTTATCAAGATGCTTCCGCCGGCTTTTGCAGGAAAGGTCGAGCTGGCCCAGCGCTTTGTCCAGGAGGCTAAGCTCACATCCATGATCGAGCAGGAGAATATCGTCAGCATCACCGACCTCGTCGTCACCGCACCCCCGTTCTATGTGATGGAGCACCTGCGCGGGAGTGAACTCGGCGCGCTGCTCCATGACGAAGGGCGGCTCCAGTGGGATGAGCGGACCCGGGACATGCTCGCGCAGGTCTGCAGGGCGCTCGGCGCAGCGCATGAGCAGGGAATCATCCACAGGGACATCAAGCCCGAGAACATTTTCCTTGTCGAGCACAGCGACGGAAGGCCGTTCGTGAAAATCCTCGATTTCGGCATCGCGAAGATTCTGTCGGAAAGCGGCATGGAAGATAAAGGCGGCGAATCCCCAGACGTACCTACAGACGCCCGGACCGGTCGCCACAACCTCACCAATATCGGTACGATCCTGGGCACGCCGCATTATATGGCTCCGGAACAGGGTCAGGGAAAAGGAGTCGACCACCGTTCAGATATCTATGCGGTGGGGGTAATCATGTATGAGCTGCTGACAGGCCAGGTGCCCTTTGACATCCCGGGCAGGACCTGCATGGACATTGAAACGGCAGGAAGGATACTGGACATGCATGCATATGAGCCGCTAGTCCCGCCAAGAACCAGGCGGCCGGAAGCGAACATCCCCGAGGATGTTGAAGCGGTCATCCTGAAAGCGCTGCAGAAGGCGCCCCAGGAGCGGTTCGCGAACATCGGGGAGATGGGAGCGGCGATATCGAAATGCGCCGCGCCCAAACACAAGCCAAGGGCCAGGGTTGTGATGGATGAAAGCGCCGCTACGAAGGATAGCAGATCTGTGGAAGGGCTGATGCGGATCCGGAAAGAAGAGGCGTCCCGCAGAAGGAACGCCAGGATAAAGGCGGTCATCATCGCAGGAGCGATAGCCGCCGTTGCAGCTGGTGGGATTGCTTTCGGAATCAGCGGGGCATTCCAACGCCGGGCACCGGCAGAGGATTTCATCAGCTTGCCGATGGCGAATGAAGCCACATCCGCGCAATCTGCAGATGGCGGGGAGGACGGACCGGACAACCCGGGGCCGGATTCAAATCCACGTTCAAAAGGGGAGTGAACCAGGGGGGGAAACATATGGGGATTATCAACACGATTTTAAGAAGGCGGGAAGCGTCCGGAAGGCCAGGCAATTCCCTTTCAAACGGATTTGGCAAGCCGCTCGAAGACAGGATTTCGAAGGAAGGCGCGCTGGCGCTGAAAGAGCTCATACTGCGGGACATGGATTCCGCGTATGCAATGCTTCTTGAAGGGCCGGAATACATCGCCTATGCAGAGCACCTGCTGTCTGACGAGATGGTGCGGGGCGAATCGGCCAAGCTCCTCGTACGGTATTACGTTGAGCAGGGAGACGGGAAGAAAATCGACGCCCTGCTCACACACAACCTCACGCTCATTCGCGCTGCGGCATCGTGGCACCTTTCCGAGGTGTCCGAAATGAAGGACATGGAATTCGCGCTCCCGGCCATAGGGAACGCGCTGTCAGACCCGAATGAGGAGATACAACAGCGCATCACACGCGCCCTGCTCAACGCGGCATCCAATGAAAAAACCAGGGAGAAGGCAGTGACCCTCCTTGCCAGCGCGCTTTCCAGCGAGGAACAGGGCGTGAAACTGAATGCCGCCAGGACCCTTGCGGAAGCAGCCGAAAAGGGCATCGACATAACCTCGGCGATTCGCGCTCTGGGGCGTTCCCTGCCGGAGGTGGGAATCGAATCTGCACGCGCACTAATCAACGCGGCATCCAATGTAAAGACCCGCGATGACGCGGTGTCGGTCCTTAGGAACGCTCTTTCCGACAAAAAGAATAGCGTCAAGCTCCTGGTCTCAAACGCGCTATGCGAGGCGGCAGAGAAAGGCATTGACATCTCCCTTGCTATCCCCGCCCTCGGAAACGCCCTGTACGATACGAATGACGAAATCAGGATTGCGGCGAGCAGCGCCCTCAAATTCGCGGCCGAGAGGGGCTTCCATATCTCGTCCGCCATCCCCATGCTCGAACATGCACTATCGGACGGCAACGAGACGGTCAGAAAGAACGCGTCCGAAGCGCTCGGCTATGCGGTTGAGAATGAGAAGACAAGCGAGATGGCTATCGATTACCTGAAAAACGGGCTGTCCAACAAGAAGAAGTATGCCAGAGAGCTGGCAGCCACCGCGCTCAAGAACGCGGTCGAGAACGAGAAGACGAGGGCAATCGGCATAACCGCATTCGCAAAAGCGCTGCACGACGATAATGAGGATGTACGCGTGATTGCGGCGGAGGCGCTTTCGAATGCGGCGGAAGAAGGCATTGACATCTCTTCTGCTTTGTCGGACCTAACAGAAACGCTCGGGGGAAGGAACAGCACGCCCGTGAAGGTGAGCTCGGCCTGCGCACTGGGATTCGCGTCATTAAACGGCACGGACATCTCCTCGTCTGTCGAAGCGCTCGGCAATGCGCTCCATGACGGGAATGCGGATGTGCGCCTGGCGGTTTCCTGGGCGCTCGCTACGGCATCGGAAAAAGGCATCGGCATAGGGCCTGCCATGGCTTCCGTGTCAGATGCGCTGGGGGATAATAATGTTGAGGTCAGGATGAATTCGGCCAGGGCATTTGTCGGAGCCGTTGCCTGCGAAAGGACCCGCGAGGCGGCGGCATCCATGCTCGGCAAAAAAGTCTCAACCAAAGGGGAGAAGATGGCGGCGAGGGAGATGGCAGCATGGACGCTGCTGGATTCGGCCATCAAGGGGCTGGATATCACCCCCGCTCATGGGGACCTGGGAACTGCGTTATCCTGCCGCGGGCCCGCGTTGAGATTCAACGCTGTCCTCGCAATCCTGTCATCCGCTGAGAAGGGCTATGACATATCGCCGCTCGCAAAATCCCTCGGCCTCTCCGCTGCCGGCAAGGACCGGGATGTGGCGATGAAATCGGCGATGGCATTGCTTGAGGCCGCAGAAAAAGGGCAGGTGGTTGCCGATGCGAAGGAGCCCCTCCAGATGGTCGGCAATGACAGGAATCCCGAGATGCGGGTGGCAGTCAAAAAGATACTCAGGATGATTGAGGGGCAGGCGCCCATTAGCTGAAGAAGCGATGATGACATGAGGCTGACTCGGGATATTGACGCCCGCGCTTTGGACAGAGCAGGGGATTGCAGGCCGCGGAGTGCATTCAGGAGATTCTTTCTGGCTGGAGTGGCGGCGCTCGCGCTCGCCGGCAGCGGATGCACGCAGGCCTTCTATTCAAGGCCGCCCGAACGCGTGACCCAGCTCGGGAACGCCTTCGATACATTATCAGCCGAGCAGCTCGGGTTCGTCCGCGGGCAAACGAGCCTGGAAGACGCGATGGGCATCATGAGAAGCCAGGGGATGACGCACGTGGTGGAGAATACCAATGTTGCCATGGGTGGGGCGACGATATCCGTCCTATCGGCCGACTTCCAGTACCTGCTCCACATATTCAGGAACCGGACCTATGAGCAGAGCATCAGGCTCGGATTCAGGAATGCCGAACTGCCCCAGAGGTATCTGCTCAGAGTGGCTGATTACGGGGGGCAAAAGGCGATTGTGGCCTTGGCCCGCGATGCTGCCGGATTCGAACCGCCGATGCTGATTATTGTGCCGTATGCAAACGGCACGGTCGGCTCGGTTTCCTCAGTGAGCTTGTCCGAACTCGAGCAGAGGCATAACGGCATGCAGAGCCCAATCTTCGTAGGCTACGACCTCCGGGGGGACGGTATTACCTTCATAGCCAGGGATAGGACAGGCACTCCGTGGGAAAACGGATATATCATCTCATGGGATGGCAGCACTCTCAGGAAAAGGCCCGTACCTTTCAGCGAGCTCATCATGTGCGACTGCATACGGGACTGGGCGCAAGGGGAAGGCACTGATTAAACTCGTTTTGCATCAATGAGTTGCTTCGTGCACAGAAGCTACCTCGCCCCGATAGCCGACTACACGGATTTGCCGTTCCGGCTGCTTTGCCAGAAGTACGGAGCCGAATCCACCTGCGTACCGCTTATCAGCTCGGATGCGATAGAGCGCGATGAATCGAAAACCGCACTCTCCGATGCGCACCTGGATGAGCGGAATCTCGGCATCCAGCTCTTCGGAAACAAAAGCCGTACAATCGGTGTTGCCGCCGGCAGGCTGGCAAAAAGATATCCGTTCGTATCCTGGTTCAACCTCAATTGCGGCTGCCCTTCAAGCAGGACGATGAATGCCGGCGCTGGAAGCGCGATGCTTGATAAGCCGGAGCTGATTGCTGAATCGATATCGCTGATGAAAAAGATGTCGGAAAAACCTGTTTCGGCCAAAATCAGGATATTTGGTGGCGAGACCGGGACGATAGCGCTCTGCAGGAAGATTGACGAGGCGGGCGCGGATTTCATCATCATCCACGGAAGGACGGTCGGGCAGGGCTATTCCGGGAAGGCGGATTGGGAACTGATTCGGCGCATCAGGGAATGCATCGGGATACCGGTAATAGGGAATGGCGATATCGCTTCGGCATCCGAAGGCTTCAGGCGTGTCCGGGACGGATATTGCGATTCGTTCATGGCCGGGCGGGCAGCGATGCGGAACCCCATGCTTTTTTCAGACAGGAACCCAAAAACAGCCTCGGAAAGATTCGCGCTTCTTGAGGAGTATGCTGCCCTTCATGAGAGATATCTGGGTGAACCGGAGCTTCGGGTCATCAAGCTCAAAGCCATCAACCTGCTCCATGGAATCGAACGCGCTGCGGAAATCCGGCTTAGGATATGCAAGGCGGCATCGACAGAGGATATTTTTGCCCTGAAAGACGAGTAGATACTGGCGGGCCTGGGCGAATGGCTCTGGCATTTCTTCAGACGTTGCGCAGGAAACGGAGAGCGGTCCGCAGGTGAGAAAGAGGCATCGTCTGGTCGGACTGGTCGAAATGCCCGTATACTACCGGCCCGAAAGCGAATGATGGGGATATCCGGTCGTAGACGTGCGCTTCATCATGGCCGTGGAAGTTCCTCAACGCGACCTTGGTGCCCCTGAACCTGCGAAGGTACGACTTTGCCGCATTTCTTGCCGAGCGGCGAGCGAAGCCGTCAAGATAGCAGTGGGTCTCGTCGTTTACGTCGAACAATGTATCGTAGTCCTTGGACCAGTCAAGCTTTTTTTGCGGCCGCAGAAGGCGGGGGTAAGTCACATCGATTGCGATGCATACGTCTGGAGCAATCTTCCTCCGCTTTAGTTCGTTCACTACTTCGCGTGCGCTCCTGGCAAACTGCCTAGGGTTGTGCCGTCCGATTTCTTCTGAGGCGGTGAATACGTATATGGCCCTCCCTTTCCTGGGCCCTTTTTGCGCAAGAATGAGGTTGATGTAGCATCCGACCGCATTGTCAAGGATACCGCTCAGGACGACACGGTGACCGGCCTTGCGGCTCTTCAAATCGACCCGCCGGACGCGGGGGTCGACATCGAGATGGGAAGAGAACAAGACGGTGGGGGAGCCGGAGCCCTTCTCCACCCATATATTGCCGCAGCGGTCGACCGTTGGGCAACAGCCCCGGCGCCGAAGCTCGGATAAGAGATAGGCGTGCCTGGGGCCGCGGCGCGTATCGCCGTCAAATGGTCTGCGTCCAATGCCCTTAATGCCACCCACCATGAGTCCACCAAAGCGAGGAGCTAATATGGAAGCAAGCGCTTTAAAAAACTGTTTTTTTACTACCTTTAGACATATTTTAGCACAAATAGCCGCCCAAATGCTTCTGAAGCGAAGAAACCAAATAAACCTTTTCTGATAATATCGTGCATGAATGGAAATAATCATCCGAATTCGGCAAAACCGAAACTAAAATTCCTGTTCGTATCCATCGACGCCCTTATAGGCGATCTCGCCTGGGAGGTCAAGAAGGAGGGCCATGACGTAAAATACTACATCCTGGAAAATGACCAGAGAGATATCTGCGATGGCTTTGTCGACAAAGTGGATAACTGGAAAGACCATGTAGACTGGGCCGACTGCGTCGTTTTCGACGACTTCGGATTCGGTACCGAGGCCGACGAGTTGAGGAAGGCTGGGAAAGCCGTTGTTGGGGGAAGCGCATACACCGACCGGCTTGAGATGGACCGCGAGTTCGGCCAGTCCGAGATGAAATCCGTTGGGATAAACATCATCCCCCGCTGGAACTTCACGAATTTCGACGAAGCGATTGATTTCTTAACGAAGAATTCTGACCGCTATGTCATCAAGCCAAGCGGGCTTGCGCAGAACGAGAAGGAGCTCCTGTTTGTTGGCCAGGAGGATGACGGGCGCGACATCGTCGAGATGCTCGAGAGGTACAAGAAGAACTGGGGAAAGATGATCAAGGCGTTCCAGATTCAGAAATTCATCTCAGGAGTCGAGGTGGCTGTGGGCGCCTTCTTCAACGGGGAGGACTTCATCTACCCCATCAACGTGAATTTTGAGCACAAGAAGATGTTCCCCGGAGACCTCGGCCCGAGCACAGGGGAGATGGGAACCAGCATGTTCTTCACGAACAGGAGCCCGATTTTCGATGCAACATTGCTCAAGATGAAAGACAAGCTCACGGCCGCAGGTTATGTCGGTTATATTGACATCAACTGCATAGCGAACTCGCGCGGCATATATCCGCTCGAATTCACGAG
>JAZDMN010000022.1:0-17334 GCA_043800955.1 Microcaldota archaeon | reverse complement strand
GGCCAGGCGGCGGTTGAGAGAACTCCGTTCTCTGCCCGCCGCGGCCAGGCAGCGGTCGAATACCTGATGACATACGGGTGGGTAGTCCTCGCCCTCGTCATTGTTATCGGCGTGCTGTTCTCCACCGGGATATTCTCCCCCAGCTACATGGTCACAGAGGAATGCAATTTCGGGAACAACCTCAAATGCAGCGCCACGCTCTTCAACGAGGGCGGCGACACGAAGATTATCCTGAACGTCTTCAACGGCTTCCCGTACAAGGTGAAGGTGACCGAGGTAGCGCTGGCGACACAAGACGGCAAGCAGCAGTTCATAGGCTTCGACACCGACATAAACATATCGAGCGGCGAGAACGTCTCGTTCCGGGCCGACCTGACACCCGCCCTCCCGGAGGGCACTTCGAAGCGATTCGTAGGGAACCTCACATACGTTTCCTGCGCCCCCGAGCTCGGAACCGGCTGCAGCAGCGTCGAGCATCTGTCCAGCGGTCGAATAACGTCCACCGTGATTTCAGCCGATTAGCTTATGCTGACGGAAAAGTCCCCGCTCACGGTCTCCACGTTCTTTATCCTGCTTATCCTTTTGAGCTCTTCAAGGAGCTCCGCGTCCATCGCCTTGGGCAGGCTCAGCCTGACTGTTTCGAGTTCGGCGTTCTGGGGCAGCTTGTTCTTCGACTTGTGCTGCCTGACCTGGCTCACAATCTCGCTTAATACCGCCACTTTCTCGACATCCTCGGGATGCTCCTGCCCCTTTTCAGGCCAGCCTGCGGCGTTGATTCCTTTCTTTCCGAGGAAAACCTCCGAGTAAATCTCCTCGCTTATATGCGGGGTGAAGGGGGCCATCATCCGGATGGAGTCCAGCAGCACCTTCCGGAGGGTGTATCTTGCCGCGATATCATCGCCGGAGTATATCCTGTGCTTCACATACTCAAGGTAATCGTCGCAGAAATCCTGCCAGAAGAAGCGCTGCATCTTGCTCATCGTATAATGATACTCGAACCTTTCCACATGCTCGGTGCATTCCTTTGTAAGCGTAGCCAGCTTGCCCAGTATCCACCGGTCAGTCATCCGCAGGGCAGGTTCTTTGGCAATGGGTTCCTTGGCCGCCGTTTCGACGAACCTGGCCGCATTCCAGACCTTGCTGAGGAAGCTTTTCGCGTATTTTATGTCCTCATACGAGAACGGCCTGTCCTTGGCCATCGCGCCGGAGAGCGCTGCCCACTGCCTTATCGCATCGGTCGGATAGTCCCTCTGGAGGTCAGAAGGGGAGACAATGTTCCCGAGGCTCTTGCTCATCTTCTTTCCATCCGGAGCGAGCACGTTGCCGTTCAAAAGTATCTGCTTCCACGGATGGACGCCTGTGAGCGCGACCCCGCTCCTGAAAATCGTATAGAATGCCCATGTGCGGACAATCTCCACGCCCTGGGGACGCAGGGATGAAGGATACAGCTTCTGCATCCTTTTTTCATCATCCGGCCATCCGGATATGATTAGGGGGGTTATGCTCGAATCGACCCACACGTCGCAGGTGCTCGTTTCAGGGGTCATCTGGCCTTTGCACTCCTTGCACACCTTCGGCTTCGCCTTTTCCGGATAGAACGGGAGGTTGTCCTCGTCTGCCACCGCCGTGGACAGGCATTTTTCGCAATAGTAGAATGGAAGCGGCGTCCCGAAGACGCGCTGCCTTGATATGACCCAGTCCCATTCGGCGCTTTCCACCCAGTCTATGAGGTAGCTGATGCCGAAATCCGGGACCCATCCTATCTTGTGGGCCATCGCTTTGATGTTCTTGGCGGTTGTTCTTATGTCGGCGAACCACTGGAGAGAGGCTATCAGCTCTATGGATGTGCCGCAGCGGTCATGGACCTTTACACTCTGCGCAAGCGGCTCTTTCTTCACGACCTTGCCCTCGCCCTCTAGCTTCTCAATCATCAGCCTCTTCGCATCCTCCACCTTCTTCCCGGTGAACTCGCCTGCTTCAAGAAGCCTGCCGTGCCTGTCTATCCCTTCAATCATGGGCAGCTTGTACCTGTGCATCCACACGACGTCCATCTTGTCGCCGAACGTGCACAGCATCACAAGGCCGGTTCCGAATTCCTTGTCTATGTCCTTTTCGGCTATCGCCTGCACCTCTTTTCCAAGAGGCGTCTTGATGCGCTTCCCTTCAAGGTGCTTGTACCTCTCATCTGCGGGATTGAACATGATGGCAACGCACGCATGCAGCAGTTCCGGCCTTGTCGTCGCGACGACGAGATCTCCTCCGTCCGGGCCTGTGAATTTGATGTAATTCAACGTGCCGCTCTTTTCCACATCGTCAAGCTCGGCCTTGGCAATCGCGGAGACGCACTTGGGGCACCAGTATACGGGGTATTTGCTCATATAGATGAGTTTGCCCTCGTACATCCGCTTGAGCGAAAGCTGGACTTTCCGGTGGTATTCCGGCTCCATCGTCCTGTATTCGTACCTCCAGTCCGGGGAAAAGCCCATCTGCTGCATCTGCATCTTCATCCTTGCGATGAATTCCAGCGTCCATTCCACGCATTTCTCCCTGAACTGGATCGGCGGCAGGCGCCCGAACTTCTTCTCCACCTTGACTTCGGTCGGGAACCCCTGCGTGTCCCAGCCTTGGGGATAATAGACGTTGAAGCCCTGCATCCTCTTGTACCTGGCGATGAAGTCGATGAAGCTGTACGAAAGGACGTGGCCCATGTGGAGCTCCCCGCTAGTGAATGGGGGCGGAGTGTCTATCGAATAGATTGGTCTCGTGTCATCCTTCTCGTCGAAGCGGAAGGCGCCTTCCTCCTCCCACTTCTTCTGCCATTTCTCCTCAATGTTCCTCTCAAAGCGCTGCTGGAGCATAAGTATCGGAAAAGAATGGCGTCCTTGATTTTAAAAAACAAGTGCATCAAAGGAAAAATTGTCAAGCCAGTCTGTTCACCTTAACCGGAACGTACTCGCCGGGCCTGTGCATATGCTCGCGGATGATCAGTGTAGCCTGGTCCCTCGCCCTCTGCTCCATCTCGTCCTCATTAATCGTGATTGTCCTTCCGCCGGGAGCCCTTTCGGTCGGCTCTTCCCCCTTGGCGAATTTGTCTGCATCGCTTCCCATCGCCCCGCCAATCAGCCGATTGTACTCCTGGAGCAACTGCCTGTATTCATCCTCGAGTTGCCTTTTCTTGCTCAAATCAGTTGTGGAGTTTATCCGGTCCTGCAGGTCCCTCATGCTGTTGCGCATGTTTTCTGAGTGCGTGACCGCTGCCTCCCTGAGCAATTCCTGGAACTGCTGGGCGCTTGCCGTATTGGTCGTCGAATCGCCTCCAACTCCCGCAAGGTCGCCGAAAACATTTAAAACTTCGCCAATAGAGAATCCGTGCTCCATCGCAGCCTTGGCGGCGTCCCTCCTTTGCTGGTCAATTTGCTCTGGAGGCACATTATGAGCCCGGCCATAGTCGACAATCCCGTTGTCTACTCCGGACAAGATACTCGTGCCGGTATTGACATAGTTTCGAGCCTGCCCGATTCTCCTAAGCCGGTTTAATTCTTCCATTTCCTGGTCAGCGGTGCGCGTATCTCCGGTAGCGTTCGCTAATATATACCTGGCAGTGTGGACTGCGACTTCCCTCCAATAATTGACCACTTCGGAGATTTGGGTATACGTAGCCGTTGGATTTGTGGCGGGCGCGACCTGTGTAAGCGTTTCCGTGAATCTGCGCTGGTTGCCCTGCTGTGCAAATTCGAGAAGCCTCTGCAGGTCCGTATCCGGGACGCGTGGAAGGTCAGTTCTTGCCTGGGGCAATGATGCCTCTACTGCGCGAGCGTTTATCAGAGCTTGGGGTATCTGTCCTTCTTCCGAAATCGGAACGGGTCCTGCCATAAATAAAACCTGTTGAAAAGAATTTAAGAGATTATCTTCTTGCGTACAAACTGTCCTGTCCGTTGGGTTCGACTAGCAACGAAATGCTCCCTCCGGCAGAATTATTGTAATATGTAGCCCCGTAGACGATAAACTCCCCGTTCCCTCTTCGCGTAATGGCATCACCCTGGCTGTTCAAGGGGAAAATATACGCATTAACATAGTTGGTTGTAACTCCATTGTTGTTGAATGTGCCTCGTTCCAGCACAAAATTTACTCGGGTCATTTCCTGACCCGATACGTTTCTGACATACGAGGTGAAATGGGATAAGCTCACCATCCTTGTTCCTGCGCCCTCAGCTGATGGGTTAGGTTCAAGACTGGGGGAAAACCCTATTGTTAATGTGGCAGTCTCCCCCTGGCCAGACACAATAAACCCGACCTCGTTAGGGATAGTAACTGAATTAATGTACAATCCTCTTCCCCCCGAAGTAGTCATCTCTTGCCCTCTATACTGGGCTGTCTGTCTATCAAGTTCCGCCAGCCTCGTATCCAGCCGGACAATATTCAATGTCCTCCCGGCGATTTCAACAGTGCTGGCCGTAGGCGAAACAGCATCCTTGGCCGAAACGAGTCCATATTCTAGCGACGGAGGTACTTCAGTAACCCTCCGAGCCTCTGCCGAAAGACTTCTGACCTGCGGTACTGTAGGATGTGCGCCTGCGATTGCAGATGCGCATCCGCCTAACCCAAGAAGTGCGACGCCGACCATCGCGGTCTCTTTCATCCTGCGCCAGAAGTTTGCAGGAGATCTGGCCGTTTCAGGAACACCTTTCCTTTCCTGCTCGAATGACAGCCTTTTCATGATGCCCACCCAACATATATAGCTACAAAACTTATTATAAAAGTTGGCCTTTCCCACATTTTTTTGTGAAAAAATACGTATATTGTCGTATTTGTTATTTTAAACATTTTTTTTCTCAGAATTTCAATGTAATTTGTACATTTTACATAAAAAATAGGGAATTTTATACATCTCTTTATAACTACTACCACAAAAACAATACACTGTGCCGTCGTATCCCGTTTCAACGCCTGAAGGTGTGATTTTTCACTTCTGCAGGTTCCTCGGGTCTTCTACTCCGGGTTCGACGAGCAATGTTATGCCCCTGCCGCAGCCCATTTCCGGCGAAAATGGTATATAGCTTGATGTCAGCGCAAGCTGTCCTCCTCGGTACTGGCCTATCCTGTTGCCGTCCATATCAAGTGGAAGCATATGGACCTGGTATCTCATTACGGCTCTGCCTGAGGAATCCGTTGTGCCTAGCGCCTGTGAAATCGGCATCATCCTTGCGACTTCCCTCCCCGAAATCCTATGCACTAGGCTGCGAAACGGCTCGGCGTCCATCTTGCATATTCCATTCTGGTCCAGCAGTTCCATATGGCCTGGCGGAATCGCGTTTTCCCCACGAAGTGCCCGTAGCCAGATTCCATACTGTTTGACGATTCCGGTAAAATACCATCTGCCATCATTCTCAATAAACGCGGCAGCCCCGAATAATTGGAGGTCGCCCCCGGAAAGAAATAGCATTGAACGGTACCCTCCTCCCTCTCTCTCTTCAATCCAATGCGGAGCGTCGGCCCTCTCCATCGCGGAGATGGGTTCGCTGAGCCTCCAGGCATGAACATCGGTGTCGCTTACACGCATCTGGACGGAATCGCCAAGATTTAATGAATATCTCGGAACCTGGGTAGTTGCGCATGCTGCTACGCCCATCAGCCCTGCGATAGCAAGCGCCGCACCCAATCCTATCCTCTTGCGGGTATCCCTTCTCCTAGTCTCATCAGCATGAATAAGTCGTTTCATGTCAACATCTCCATATAAACCATAACAATTGTTGTTTTATTGACGCCTCTTGGCGCTAACACCACCCTCTTGAGAGGGTGGATACAGCGCTACTTCCTTCCAGCCACATACTTTTTCCACGGTAGGTCGTGGTCGACGATTTCCGCGGCTTTGTAGAAAACCTAGGTCGAACCTCAATCGGCTGACGGAGCCACGAAGTGGCGAACGTCTAAAGCCCGTCCACAAGATTGAAACAGGGCCAGGGCGGCGGGCTCCAAGAAGAAGGGTTTCTACAGAGCCATTTCCGCGGAAATGAAATGTCTCCTCTTGCTTATAAAGAACATTTGCGGCACAATCCAGCATGTCGATACGCTCATGGAAATTCCGTTTGTATCCAAACAAGGCACAACGTCAGGAGATGCAGGTGCATCTTCAGCTCTCGAAAAACCTCTGGAATGACATGCTGGAACTGACGAAGGACACCTACGCCACCTATGGGAAGTTTTCAACTGCCGGAGCATTGAATGAACTTGCAAAGACCAGCGGCTTGTACTCCCAAGTTGCCCAGGACGTATTCAGGCGCCTGAACAAGTCCATCTTCGGCATGTTAGCAAAGAGAAAAAAGGGATTGAAAGCAGGATTTCCACGCTTCAGGAACATCGACAGGACGAAAAGCCTGACGTATCCACAGTCCGGCTTCTACCTCAAAGGGAAGAAACTGAAGGTCACACCATTCGGCGAAATCAACATCAGGATACACCGAGAAGTAATCGGCAATACCAGGACACTCACGCTCAAAAGAGAGGCATCTGGAAAGTGGTACGCAATCCTGACAGCAGAAGATGCGTCGAAACCACCAATAGAGAACAACGGCAGCCGGGTTGGCATGGACCTCGGACTGGCCAACTTCGCCGTTCTCTCAGACGGCACTGTCATAGAAAACCCAAAACACCTGAGAAAATATGAGAAGCTGTTGAAGAAGAGACGGCAGGATTTGTCGTTCAGGAAAACGGGGGGCCAGAACCGGAAGAAAGCGAAGCACAGACTGGCAGTCGTGCACGAGAAGGTCCGGAATACCCGCAGGGATTTTCTGCATAAGCTTTCACGGCAGCTGATTAATGCTCGCTCATTCATAGCCTTGGAGGATCTGGATTCTGCTGGCATGTCCCAGCAGAACTACGGCAAGTCCATCAACGATGCAGGGTGGAGTGAGTTCGCAGATATGCTTTGCTACAAGGCTGAAAGTGCTGGTTGCAAGGTCGTATTTGTGAATCCTGCGAACACTACGAAAGAATGTAGTGGTTGCGGAGGGATGGTCAGGAAGGAACTTCGGGAACGGCAGCATAACTGTCCTTCCTGCGGGTTGTCAATAGACCGCGACCTGAACGCCGCGCTCAATATACTCGCAAGAGCTACTAATGGAGCGACGAATCGTTCCATAGATAGCTTCTTCAGAGCTACCGGTGGAACGCCGGAAAGTAACGCCTGTGGAGATGGTTCAGCAGAATCATCGTGGAAGCAGGACGCCGCGGGCGTTAGCCCGCGGGAGTTCACAGATATCGATTAGCCCCTACCAGACAAGCATCTGCTCGATTGCAGGAGGCCTTGTGAAGGAGCCGGCAATGAGTTTCGCTTCCTTGCGGTCAAGAACGTTCACCGCCTCGGCTGCCTCCCGTAGGGTGAATCCAGGATTCAGCGATGGCCTTTCCGCAAGCTCAAGCATGAAATTGTACTGGCGATGGGTTTTGCCCCTGTCAAAATGGCCGACATACCTGGCTGGCCCAGTGACATCGAGCCTCTTCATGATTTGACGGAGCGCCGCATCAATCCCCTTTGGCCCGGCCATATCCGCCGGAAGCTTGTCCTCATGGAGGACAACCGAGCCATCGAAAATGACAACTAGGGCAACCACGATGCTTTCTATGCTTCCTCTCCTGGCAATTGTGAGAAGATATCGCTCCAGTTTCGGAGTGACCTTGCATGGTTTGGCCATCATTACACCAATAATATATAAACTATAACAAACATTATTTAAAACTTGCTGCCTTTTACTTTTTACTTAACCATCCTTGTTAATTATTACTAAAAACTAGAGTTTTTTTGTGAAAAATGATGATTTAATATAAATCGTTTAAATCATTCTGTGAAAGAACCAGCACATCGAGTACCTAGAAAATCAGATGTTAACCCGCATGCCATCCCGGGCTGCAGTCGTCCTTATGCCGCTCTCCTTCTCGATTTTTTCAGCCTCTTTTGCCGGTCCGAGCCTGAGCATCTTGATGCCCATGTGGGTGATGATACAGGCCTTGGGCTTTGCCACCTTCAGTACCGCGGCGACCTCCTGCGTCCTCAGGTGCCCCCCGTATTTATCTGCTTCCGGCTTGATGCAGTTCACGATGAGCAAGTCGCATCCGGAAAAACTCGCGCCCAGGCTTTCGAAATAGTCCGTGTCGCTAATGTGGCCGATGACCTTGTCCCCGATGGATATCTTGAAACCAAAGGCCGAAGGTTCTTCGTGTTTCATACCGATTCCTTCAAAGACGAACTCCCCGTGTCCGGTATGGAACGTTTTTTTCTCGCCCATCTCCGGGACGTATACCACATCAGCTTTTTTCTGGTGATACTCGCTTATCCCCCTATCAACCATCTTGTCTCCCATCAGCGAATGCCTGCTTCCAATCAAAATCCCCTTTTTCTTGAGGCCGTAATGCGTCATGCCTTCGATGAGCGCCATCCCGTCGCTGACGTGGTCCACATGGTTGTGCGTCACGATGATGCAATCCAGGGATAGCGGGTCCTGGCGGTTCTTTATCGAATGTATGAGCGCGCCGGGTCCCGGGTCGACATGGATATTAGCCGAGGGCGAATTTATCCTGAAACCGCCGGTTCCGCGCGCCTGTTTTATGAGGTTGATGCGGCCTCCTCCGGTTCCCAGAAATACTATCTCCATGCAATCTACTCGTATCTATAACCTTAAATCGTTTAGGAATCATATGGTGGGAGATGGGCGGATCGGTAATTCGCAATGTTCATATCGTGGCGAACACGAGCTCCTCGACCGAGGCCTTTGCCAGGAGGACGAACGAAATCTCCAAATTCGTGAGCGGTCTCGGAAGGCAATGCAATGAGCTCGAGCGCAACCTGCTTCCTGATATGAGGCTGACACTCATCCGGACCCATCCGACAGACAAGGAGGGAAGCCAAGAAGGCAGCATCACGCGGCATGTCCTGCCCCTTGCCGAGACGATCGGGACGACGAACCCAAACAACCTTTACCGCAAGGCAGGCTCTATCGAAGAGCTGGAGGCATCTTTCGACCCTCTAATATCCCAGATGGCAGCCATCGTGCGGGATGCGGATGTCGTCCTTCTTGGCGGGACCTACTTCGTTCCTTGGTGCCTGATGAAGGCGGCAAGGCGTGAACGCAAGCCGGTCGTGCTTGTCTATGCAGGGATTCTCAGTATGGAAATCACGCACCTTCCACCCGAGATGCAGGAGACCCTCAGGCTGATGGAGAAGGATTTCCTGGACCCGAAAATCTTCTATGTGTTCCCCTCCAATCTGACAAAGCGCACGGTAGAGAAGATTTTCGGAACCACGTTGAGCAACAGCGAGGTCGTGTATAACGGCATTCCGCCCGAGTTCCTCGCCGTCACCTCAAAATCCACAAAGGAATATCCCATAGCATTCGTGGGGCGCAACACCCCTGTGAAGAATCCGGAGTTCCTTCTCGAGCTGGCAAATGTCATGGACAGGCAAATCTACATGGTGACTAAAAGCGAAGCGGACAACCAGCTAATCCGAAGCCTCCGGAAGGCCGGAATCGTCGTCCTCGAGCCTATGGACACAGACCGCCTGGCAAGATTCTACTCCTCATGCGGCATTGTCCTTAGCCCATCGCATTTCGAGACGTACGGGAACGTCCCCCTGGAGGCGGTCAGCACCGGGACGCCCGCGATGATTAGCGGTTCCATGGGAGTATGTGAAGTATTCTCCATGCTCGGGCTGTCAGGATATATCTCCAGCTTCGACAATCCAAGGGCGGTCGCCCATAAAATCGAAGCGATACTCGGGCGGGATGAACGCGTTCCCGATGAAATCCGCAGGCACATCCGGGAAAAATTGAGCTGGCCCCGGGTCATATCGCGCTATCTGGAAATCTGCGTCCAGCACGCTTTTGCCTGACTGGGGCAATCATCCTGCAGAACATGCACACGCTCCCGGAGCAGGGTTCTCCGCAGGACGAACATTCATTGAGCTGCCTTGCCTTTCCAAATTGCGTCCGCAACCCCTCTTCCATGTCAAAGAACGCATTCACCACCTTGAATTTCGTGCCCGGATACCTTACCTCGGTGTCGTTGAGCATCTTCCGGATATGGCTGCGGAACGCATAGCGCGCGTAAGGGCATTCGACATGCTCGATATCGATTCCCTTCATCATCGCGTATATCGCGTTTTCCCTCTCCGGGCTGAGCATCAGGGGACGGATTCTCCGGACGAAGCGGTCGCTTTTCATCACCGGTTCATTGAGCCTCGCGAGCCTGGCCGGCTCGTTCCGCATGATGTTCATGAGCACGGTCTGCGCCATGTCGTCGAGATTATGGCCGAGTGCAAGCTTGGTTGCCTTGACCATCCGTGCGCCCTTGTTGAGCAGGTACCTTCTCAAAACCCCGCAGTGCGTGCACGGTAAGGTGGCGGGCCCCTCTTCATCCGAACCTTTCTTCCCGCAGGCCATCGCCTCATCGAGAGTCTTTCCAGTTTCCTTATCGAAACTGAGGACGACCTGCTCGATGCCGAGCCTATCGCACTCTTTTTTCGCGATGGTTAGCGTCCGCGCCCGGTATCCTTTGATGCCCTCGTCAATGGTCAGCGCGACAATATCGAATGGCAGGTCTTTCCGGAGTTCGGCAAGCGAATGGAGCAGCACCGTGCTGTCCTTCCCGCCTGAAAGCCCGATTGCGACGCGGTCACCTTTCTTGAGCATCTTATGGGCGCTGAGCGTCTTGCGGAACCTTTTATCGAACATCCTGATGAAATGCCCTTCGCAAAGGTGCTTCTGCGCGTAATGCAAAAACACCGCCGGCTCCTTACCGCAGTGGCAAAGACCGGTTTCCGGCATCCGGTTCCCTGCCCCGCCGCCCTTCAAGTCAGCCACCGAAAACGACCTTTATGACTTCCACCTTGTCCGTATGGGCGAGGGTTTTCGTGTCCGGCACAAGCCTGCCGTTCACCTTGACGACTACCTCCTCGCGCATGAGGCCGAGTTCGCGAAGCAGCGAACTGACATCAGCGGAGAATCCAACCTCCTGTTTCCGGTTATCGATGATGACTTCCATAGAATCAGGCCAGGGTTTTTCCGCCCATTCCGCTTATTCCAGCAAGTGCATCCTGCTTGACCATCTCTAGCCTGCAGGATAGCTCCAGATTAGCCCCGTCTTTCTCAAGCACCAGGTTTGAAAACGCGTTCAATTCGTCCAGCGTCTCAAGGGGGCTCCTGCGGGCAAGCTCGCGAAGTGCGCAAAGCGCATGCATCCTAATCGAGGGTTGCGGGTCAAGCAGCGTTTTGAGGAGGTCGCGGCTGGTTTCCAGGACCCGCTCATCCTTCGGCATCATGGTGCTCCGGAGGGCGTTTTTATCGTTCATGAGGCTGACGCAAATCATTGCCGCGCTCATCCCCCGGACGCTCGGGTCGCTGTTCATCAGGCCGGTCCGCAGGCCGTCAATCATCCGGGAACCGTGCTGTGCCATCGCGAAGACCGCGCTCCACCTGATATGCTTGTTCTCATCGCTCAATGCCTGGCAGAGCATCTCCTGCGCGCGATCGACCGGTATATCCCTTTTTTCAAGGCAGGTCGCGATTGAGAGGATCGCCTGCATCTTGTCTTCGACAGAACCCGACCTTAGAGTTTTAACGATGCCTTCATGCATCGGCTCCGCAGGGCGTTCCCTCGTTGGAAGCCTAGCAAATCCCCTTCCCCTCATCTGCATGATAATGTACATGGTGCGTAAGGTAAATAAGGCTTGGCCGGATATGCAGTTCATGAAAATCGCATCAGTATGGGCGCGAGAGATATTAGATTCCAGGGGCAACCCGACAATAGAAGTGGAGGTTGCGACCGAGAGCGTTCTGGGGAGCGCAGCAGCGCCAAGCGGCGCATCGACAGGCACTCATGAGGCGGTAGAGCTCCGCGACGGCGGGAAGAGGTACTCAGGAAAAGGAGTGCTCCGCGCAGTCGAGAACGTGAATGAGATAATCGCGCCGGCAATCATGGGCATGGATGTTTTGGACCAGGCCGGCATCGACAGGTGCATGCGCGAATTGGACGGCACGAAAGACAAAAGCAGGCTCGGGGCGAACGCGATTGTCGCGACATCGATGGCAGTACTGAGGGCGGCAGCCGCGACAGAAGGGAAGGCCCTCTACGAGCATATCGGCGGCGATTTGCTGCCGAACCCGATGTTCAACATCATTAACGGCGGGAAACACGCGGGGAACGGCCTTGCTATCCAGGAGTTCATGATAATCCTGGAGGCCGGGCTTTTTTCCGACAGGCTCCGCATGGCCAGCGAGATATACACAATCCTCGGGAAGCGGCTCACATCGAAATTCGGCCCGGCCGCCCGCAATGTCGGGGACGAAGGCGGATACGCCCCCCAGATTGGGAACACGTACAAGGCGATTGATGAAATCATTGGCGCAGTCGAAGAAGCGGGTTATTCGGAAGCATGCTCGCTCGCACTCGATGCGGCCGCATCATCCTTCTATGACGAGAAAGCCGGCTCGTATAAAATCGACGGGAAGGACATCCGGGAGTCCGACATGATAGACTTCTACGCGGACCTCGCGAAGGCATATCCGATAAAAAGCATCGAGGACCCGTTTTTCGAGGAGAGCTTCGAAGCCTTTGCGGCGCTCCGGAAAGCCGTGCCAAATATCCAGGTGGTGGGCGACGACCTCGTCGTCACGAACGTCTCGCGCCTCAAGCAGGCAATCGAGATAGGCTCGATATCCGCGTTGCTGCTCAAGGTGAACCAGATAGGCACAATCAGCGAGGCGATGGACGCAGTTGCGCTATGCAGGCAGAGCAACCTCAACATAATCGTAAGCCACCGCTCGGGCGAGACCGAGGACACGTTCATCGCGGATTTCGCCGTCGGAATAAACGCCGGGCAGATCAAGACCGGCGCGCCGGCCCGCGGCGAGAGGACGGCCAAGTACAACCAGCTCCTGCGGATTGAGGAGCGGCTCCTGGTCCAGCAGATGTGATGCCCGATGCGAGGCTCCCGTTAGCCCGAATTGGAACAGTTCCGGGCGGCAATTGGAAGGCTTAAAAAAGTAGGTATACATCTGCTATACAAGCATAGCGACGAGTGAATCCAATGGTAGAAAGGAAGCCAAATCCTACTGACGCGAAGACCTACTACCAGCAGGGCAACGACTATTACGAGAAGGGGGACTACGACAAGGCGATAGAGAACTACAACATGGCTATCCTCCTGAACCCCGTGTTCTCGGAAGCCTACTTCAACCGGGCATTGTCATACTACCAGCTCAAGAATTTCGACAAGTCTATCGCAGACTACACGAAATCGATGGAGCTCGACCCCCAGAACCCGATCATATTCAATAACCGGGGCGACGCATTCTACCGCAAGCAGGATTTCCAGAGCGCCATCAAGGATTATGACAAGGCAATCCAGCTGAACCCCAATTATCTCAAAGCCTTCTACAACCGCGGCCTCTCATACGCCTCCGTCGAAGAATACGAGAAGGCGGTCGAGGACTTCACGAAAGTCATCAAGCTCAAGGCGGACTTCGCAGAGGCATACCACCTGCGCGGCCTGGCCTACGAATACGCGGGCTCTATTTCGAGCGCTATTGTGGATTATGAGAAGGCGCTCGAGCTCAATCCCGAGCTGACCGAAGCCAAGACCCACCTCGAGAGCGCGAAAGCGAAGAAGGACCAGGAGGGGAAGGGCGGGGAAGGCAAGGAAGGCGGGACGGCTGATATAAAGATGCTCACCAAGCCGACGATGACGTTCAACGACGTCGCTGGCATGGCGAAGATGAAGGAGGAGATTCGCGAGGCGGTCGTCTATCCGATGCGCAACCCGGAGCTTGCGCGCAAGTACGGGAAGCTCGGAGGCGGAGGCATCCTGATGTACGGGCCGCCCGGGTGCGGAAAGACATTCATAGTCAAGGCCGCGGCCGGCGAGTGCCAGTCAGGCTTCATCAACGCGAAACTATCGGACCTCCTCGACATGTACGTGGGCAACACGGAAAAAAACATACACAAGGTGTTCGAGCTTGCCAGGAAGAACTCGCCATGCATACTCTTCTTCGATGAAGTCGAGGCGATAGGAGGCCGCCGCGACCAGCAGGAAGGCCAGCAGTATATGAAAATGGCAGTCAACCAGATGCTCTACGAGATGGACGGCGTGGAAGCCAACAACATGAACGTCCTCATCATCGCGGCCACGAACGCGCCCTGGGATGTCGACCCGGCCCTTCGTCGTTCCGGCCGTTTCAGCAAGACAATCTACATCCCGGCGCCGGATTACACATCGCGTGTTGCCATACTCAAGATGCACGCCAAAAAGAGGCCGCTTTCACCGTTCATCCCGTTCAACATATTGGGAATCGCGCTCACCGGCTACGCTTCGGCAGACCACAAGGCGATTGTCGACGATGCGGCCACAATCCCCTGGAGGCAGGCCTTCATGGGAATCGAGAAGAAAATCGAAGAGCTTACAAAGGGCGGCATGTCCAAAGAGCAGGCCGAAGAGGTAGCCAAGAAGCAGGTCAACCAGAGGCCGGTAACCCTCGGCGACTTCGTCGTTGCAGTCGGCAAGAAGCGCTCCTCGCTTCCTCCCTGGTACGAGCAGGCGAAGAAGCAGATAGGCAAGCAGGAGGAGATTACAGTCATCGACGGCAAGGAGCACAAGAAGGTCACGGACAGCAAGATGGGCCCTGGCGAGAAGGAGGCGTTCAAGGACCTTCTTGGCACGATTAACGGCCGCAGCCAGTGGTATTACAAGATATACCTCACTACGGTCAAGGAAATAACCCTTATTTTCCTTAAGATATTCGTCCTCTTTACTGAAGGCGGCCGCATAGTCTGATTTTTAATTTTACCATCCGATTCCAAGTCCATGAGCCTGTTGATAAAAGGCGGCATCGCATTCCTCGGGAGCAAGTACGGGCAGAAGGACATCCTTATCGAAGACGGCAGGATAGCCGGTGTCGGAAATTCCCTCCAGGGCGACGATGTCATCAAGGCATCCGGGCTCATCGTTCTTCCGGGGCTGATCGACCCCCACGTGCACCTGCGCGAGCCGGGTGACACGTATAAGGAGGATTTCGCGACCGGAAGCCGGGCAGCAATCGCAGGCGGTTTCACGACCGTCATCGACATGCCGAATAACGCTATCCCCACGACGACAAAGAAGCGCCTGGATGAGAAAATCCGCCTGGCAAAGAAGAAGGCGGTATGCGACGTTTTCTTCCATTTCGGGGGGACAGACGACAATTTCGATGAAGTCAAGAAGGCTGACCCGGGCTCGCTGAAGCTTTACCTGGGCCAGACCACCGGCGGGATGGCGCTCAAGCAGCCTTTCTCGCTGGAGAAGCACTTCATCAATTTCCCCAAGGACCGCCCGGTCGTTCTCCATGCATGCGACCATAGCGAGGACGAAAAGGAGAACATCAGGAAGACCCTCCAGACTCTGGAGAACTCGCTTGGCCTGGCAGAGAGGCTCGGGCGGCGCGTGCATCTTGCCCACGCCTCCACCGGAAAGGAAATACAGATCGCCCGCAGGTACGCCCGGTGCAGCATAGAAGTGGCACCGCACCACCTGTTCCTATCAACGAACGATTTCGAGCGCCTCGGCCCGTACGCCAAGGTTTACCCGCCGCTCCGGAGCGAGCAGAAGCAGATAAGCCTCTGGAGCGCCCTGGACAAGGTGGATTGCATCGCGACAGACCACGCCCCCCACACCATAGAGGACAAAGAGCGCGGGGCGGCAGGCTTTCCGGGCCTTGAGACGAGCATGGCCCTCATGCTGACGGGCTGCCGGAGGGGCCTGCTCGACAAGATATGGGTGGCGCAGCGGATGAGCGGGCGCGTCGCATCCTTGTTCAACATGCCTGACCGGGGGAGGCTTGAAAAGGGATGCATCGGCGACATCACGATAATCGACCCGAAGAAGAAATGGAAGGTCGATGCCACAGAGCTTGAGACCAAATGCAAATGGACGCCCTTTGACGGGATGGAGCTGACCGGAAAGGTGCACACCGTCATCAAGAACGGCGAGATTCTCTTCGAGAAATACCAGCTGCTGGTTTAGGATGGCAAATCCTCGATTTTCACGCTTTCGATGAACCTGTCCCGCGCCTCCTTCGCCTTCTGGCTGTCTGTGGCAAGAATCCTGGCCTTCATGGAAACAGTCGTTGCGGGGTCATACACCTGTATGGCATAGCCATAGAGCGCCTGCGTAATCTGCGGGTCCTTCAGCACGTATGTCATCTCCGCTGCCGCATAGCCGTTTTTTGTCGTGAACAGGCTGATATTGCCCTTGTCCGAGCTCTGGTGCAGCACGCCCATCATATCCTGGCCAGTGTTGTCGCTTTCCAGGAAGGATTTGGCGATTTCTGGGGCGCTCATGTTTGCCAGGAGGGGGATGTTTCCGAAGCGGATGTAATAGACCAGCAGCGCTGGGTCATTCTCATCTTTGCTCTGAAGGGCGACAAACGCGTATCCCGCACCGTCGTTGTAGCTGCCTAAGCTCTCATCGGCGAACAAGGCCTTGGGGTAATCGAACGAGAACGTCTTCTGCGCGTATTCCTTGTATCCGTCGTCAAGGGCCGAAGCGTTCGATGCCTTTCCCGTTTGGTTCTGGAGAATTTCCGCGGTTGCGTTCTGCGGCGCAGCGCCGCCCGTCTGGGCGCACCCGGACATCGCGACGAGGACAAGCGCGAGTGTCATCAATGCAAAAAGGCCTTTCATGATTCGGATTCCGCGCCCGGATTATTTAAAATAGCGGTGCGGCAAGTCGGATTGGAAAAATTAAAGATAAAAAATATTATAAAAATAAAAAGAATCAGCCGGTCACTTTCTCTATTCGGACATGGGCCTCGTTGCCTATGTACTCGGACGTTATCCTGATTTTCACCCAGCCGCCGGTGCTGGACGCTTCAACGACCGTTCCGGGGTTGCTAAGCGGGAATTTCAGTATGTCGCTTAGCTCCTGCGTCCCTTGCGGCGTCCTGATACGCAGGATGACCTCGCCACCCCGCCCGGAATCCTTTGTTTCCAGGTATTCCGTATTGGCCGGTATGTACACGTCTGTTACGACCGAAGTGTTCGTGCCGAGGCTGCCCACCGAATTCGCCAGCGAAGCGAGCCTCGTCACCGTGAGTTCGGCCTGGTACGAGGCAATCTGCTGGTTGGCCTCAGCCGTCTTCAGGTACACGAGCACCAGGAGCGGTATGAATATCAGAAGCACCAGCGCTACGATGACCAGAAGTTCCGTGCTTACTTGTCCTTTCATGATTTCCCTCCCTCAATGAGCGTGAGTGATTCTCGGTTTCGGCCTTTTTTTCTCCTTCCTTTTCCTGAGAATCTCGTTGGCCTCCA
>JAZDMN010000034.1:0-24246 GCA_043800955.1 Microcaldota archaeon | reverse complement strand
AGGCAAGAATCCGGTCTGGAGAAGTACACGTACTCGAACATGCAATGCCTTGCATTCTCGGGCATGATCTGGGCCCGCCTTATCCGGCCTCCCTCTATTATCGCCAGCTCGCCGCCTCTGAGGTCGCCCTTGCACGGTATCCCGTTGATATCAAGGGCAACGGATTCTGAAGCGAAGCAGATGAACTCATCATTTTCGCCATAAACCAACGGCCGGAGGGCAAACGGGTCCCGGAACACGGCGAGCTTCCCCCTAACTATCGAAGCGACCGAATACGCGCCCTCGAGCCGCTTCATCATCCCCCCGACCGCTTCTTCCATCGAACGGGCCTTGCTGAGCATGAACGTCATCGTTTCGGAGTCCACAGAGCTCATGAACCCGAATCCGTCCCTTTCGAGTGCCAAGCGCAAATCCGGATAGTTGGCCAGATGGCCGTTATGAGCCACAGCGATATCCTGGAATACTATCGGCTGGACGTCACAAAGTTTGCATTCCCCGAATGTGGGGTATCTCGTATGCCCTATGCCCATCTGCCCGCGGACGTGTAAATCATTCCCTTCGAACACTTCAGCTACAAGTCCTATTCCCCTTCGGGCCTCAATCCCATGCCCATCAAAGACCGCAAGGCCAGCCGCATCCTGGCCGCGGTGCTGAAGGGCCACAAGAGCCCGGTATATGAACGGCGCAACATCCTTCCCTTTTTTGGAGAAAATGGCGACTATCCCGCATTCCTCATGCGGCACATCAGAATAAGGGCTGAGGACCTTCACTCCCATATTGCATACTCGGATGCTTCGCTTTTAATGATTTCTAGACAATATCGTTCCGGTAATACTTATGAGACGGGTAGCAATCATAGGCGCAGGCATGACTCCTTTCGGGGAGCACTGGGAGCTGGGCTTTCGGGACCTTGTCGTCCAGGCCGGAATCAAGGCTATCAGCGACGCCGGGATATCCGGCGACCGCATCGATGCAGGATTCATCGGGACTATGGCATCGGGCCGCCTCATCGGGCAGGAGCACATCGGCGGCCTCATCGCAGATTACATGGGTCTCAACCCGATCCCAATCACCCGCGTCGAAGGAGCGTGCGCATCCGGCGGCCTCGCGCTCCGCCAGGGATTCATGGCAGTTGCAAGCGGCATGCACGATATCGTCGTCGTCGGCGGCGTCGAGAAGATGACTGATTTGGGTGTGAACACCGTGAGCGATATCCTGGGGGGCGCAGGCGACCAAGAATGGGAACTGTTCCTCGGGGCGACATTCCCGGCGATATATGCCCTCATGGCCAGAAGGCATATGGCCGAATTCGGCACGACCGAGGAGATGATGGCGAGCGTTGCGGTGAAGAACCACCGCCATGGGGCCAAGAACAAGTATGCCCAGTTCCAGAGCGAGATTAGTCTCGAAACCGTTCTCAAATCCAAACCGGTCGCCGACCCGCTCAAGGTATTCGACTGCTCTCCGATAACCGACGGTGCGGCAGGCGTCGTCCTCGCTCCGCTGGAGCTTGCGCACAGCTTCGTCAAGAAGCCAATCGAAATAATCGCATGCTCGCAGGCGAGCGACGCAATCGCGCTCCATTCCCGCGAGACCCTTTCCGGGCTTAAAGCGACGCAGGTTGCAGGCAAGAAGGCGTTCGAGATGGCCAAGCTCACCCCGAAGGATATCGATTTTGCCGAGATTCACGATTGCTTTACGATAGCGGAGATTATGGCGATAGAGGACCTGGGCTTCTTCAAAAAGGGCCAGGGCGGACCTGCGAGCCTCGAAGGCAGGACAGCTATCGGTGCCGAAATACCGGTAAATACGTCTGGAGGCCTGAAAGCGTGCGGGCACCCGGTTGGTGCGACCGGCGTCAAGCAGGCTGTCGAATGCGTCTGGCAGCTGCGCAACGAAGCCGAAGGAAGGCAGGTCAAAGACGCCCACGTGGGTCTGAGCCACAACGTAGGCGGTAGCGGGGCCACCGCAGTAGTGCATATATACAAGAGCACCTAGCGTGTTTCTGATGGGCAATCCAGGATTTGTTTATGGCAAGTTCTTTTCAGGTGAATCAAAGCTCCCAGGCTATTCCTTGGAAGATATCACCCCTAGTGCAGATGCTGGTGCAAAGCCAACAAATGAGGCACAGCAGCGGCAGGCGGCAGGCCACAGGCTCCTTTGCTTGCGCAATGGAGAAGCCACCATAGTGCGGTTTTGGCTCGGCTACGGGGGCTCGTGTAAATACGGAAAGTCCAAATATCGGCTGCCGGATGACTCGCCTTATGTCTATGACCTATCTATTGGCCAGAGCAGCCCGGTTTCTGTTTTCAACCCCGGAATTCTAAACCCGCTTACAGCCTGTCTGCATGAATACCTCGGAGCCAAAGCCAAAAGCAGGCTAGTCCTCTGCGCGCCGGTTTCAATCAGAAAAAAGGAGCTAGAGGCATGCCAGCTCTACACAGTAGCAACGTATATTTCTCTTGCGCCCAAACTCGTCTTCAACCCACTTACTCGACCCAAGACCATATATGAAAAGGCTGTCGACGCCCTCCGTGTCCATGTCCCTGCCTTCACATCGGTAGCGAGCAGGCTGCTTTCCGCCTCGCATTTAAGGAAATGCCTTATCGAAGGGACTCTGGCCGGACAAAGGTTCCGGATAGCATTCAACGGCCCGACGAATATGGCATACTATTATTCAGGGGTAATCTTCAGTCGGGGCCAAAGCAAAATAAGGCCGCTTCCCCCAAGTAAAACTCCGGAAAGTCTATCGATAGACATGGATGCATCTTGGCTGGTGAAGGAGGCGAAAAACATGGCGCATGGTACCGTGCTGCCAGCCTTCTGCCGCTCAATACTGTCCGTGGGAGAATCATTCGATGTTTACACCAAATCACTTCCCCAAAGCGCTGTGAGTGATATAAAGAAGATACTATCGGGGGGATTCGAATCCTGCATCTCGAGGGATTTCCTGGATTTCCTTCTCTTCTACCATTCCATGTACATCCCAATGCTGGATGCCAGGCACCGCGAGCATTCCCTGTTCCTCAGTTTCGCCGAGCTTGCCGGTTTTTTCAATAACGGCTTCATCCTGTTCGTTAAGAAGAATCAAAATATGGTCGCCGGCATGCTCACAACCGAACGTAACAGTGGGCTATATGGGAAGACGATGGGCATCGCAGCGGGTTCGGCCGCCCACACCAAGGCGGGGGCCAATTCCGCAGTCGTTTACTACCTGATAAAATACGCTTACGACAACCGCCTTGGAAAGGTGGACCTTGGGCTCTCGAGTCCATTCGCAAGCGATGGCGTGAGCTGGTTCAAGGCAAAATGGGGCGCAAAGCTTGTCGCAGACCGGAACATCGACTTCCTCTGCCTTGATTTCAGGAACGAGGAAACGAAACAGAGGTTCTTCTCAGTCTTGTCTCCCCTCCAGCTTGATTCGCTAGAGCGCTACGAACCGCCCGACGTCAGTTCCTCAGCTTAACAAACGCAAGGCCTGCAAAAAGCAGAATGAACCCCTCTGAAGCACCTGGGCATGGACTCTCTATCTCACCGCATGTTATCGCTGCTTTCTTTACGCACTCGTCCGCAGCGGCATAACATATCCCCACCGAGCCTTCCTGGCAGTCCTCCTTGTCATTGCCTGATGAATATTGAGCGGTGCAGGAACGCAACTCCTCTGCGCACGAATCCACCGCGGGGCATTTCCCCTCAGCGTATTTGACTGTCATAATTGGGTATTTCGTGGTTACGCACGTTGTTCCTGAGGACTGATACCCGTCCTTGCATGACTGGTCCACCTTGCCGTTCTCATCGAAAGAGCAGGAGCCGCATGTCTTGCTGTACGCTTCCGCCGCGCAGCCCGCGAAAGCCGCTCCGGAGAGCAAAACCAGGATTCCGACCGATATCAGAATGAACTTCATGAACCGATTTCTTCCGTGCAGATTATAATGTTTGTGCCCGGCTGGGGCTAAGGGGAAATGAAATATAAAAAAAGAAAACTCAGTTCCTGATTTTCGCCACCATGACCTCTTTGGCCGTGGTGCCGATCATCCTGACCTGGGGCTTGCCGTCGCTTGCCCTGTTGTATAAGACGCCATGCCACTCCTTAAGACCGAACTTCTGGTCGAGAAGCGCTACGACCCTCTCCGAGTCGAATGGCTTGCACGAGTACAGGTCGAAGTAGATTTCGTTCGTGCCGTCCTTGTGGTTGAAAAAGTGAAGCGAGCAGTGGCTTGTGGTAATCATCTGCACGAAGCTTTGGCCAGGGAAATCCAGGTCCTCGGCGTCGGCCCAGTTGATGGGTCCGAGCGGCTTCATGTTAATCTCCTTCAGCAGCCTGTCCACAAAACGCTTGGCATCGTCCTTTGGCAGAGCCTTAAAAGAAGGATCGATCTTCGCGTTCACCGTAATATGTATGTGGTCTAATTTCATTTTTCATCCTTGCTACCTTTCTATTGTGATTAACTTTTTAAACATATTCCCAAATTTTCGGTTTTTTGTCTCCCGCTCAGCCTTTGCCGCGCTTTGAGCGCTTGAAAAAAGAGCAGCGTTAATGACGGATTGTGCGGGATTATTATTAAAAACCTTTTCCTCCACCATTTCCAACTCATCATGTTTTTTGTCAAGCTTTTTTGGCGCCAAGCCCCCACTTCTTCCTGACATCCATCTCGATGTTTGTGAAGAAGAGCCGCTCAATCAGGAATCCGATGCTCATGATGACGAGCATCACTGCGACGACCTGGTTGATGTCGTTCAGTTCGCGGCCCACCTGGAGAAGCTGGCCAAGGCCCGCGCTGACATAGATAAGCTCTCCCGCCATCAGTGAGCGCCAGGCAAACGACCAACCCTGCCTGATACCTGCGATTATCGTGGGGAGCGCTGCCGGGAAAACGACTTCATAATAGAGGTTCAGTTCTCTCGCGCCCATGGTCCTTGCCGCGTTTATGTAAATGGGCGGGACGTTCGATATGCCAGAGCTTATCGCCATCGTAATAGAGCCTACCGCCCCGGCGACGACAACAAATAGGATGGCCTTGTCGTTGAGACCGAACCAAAGGACCGCCAGGGGGAGCCAGCAGATGCTTGGCAGCGTCTGAATTCCGAGTACCAGCGTCCCGAGCGTGCGTTCGAGCAGCCTGCTTTGGGAAATTGCGATTCCTAGGACGGTTCCGATGACAATCGCGATTCCGAATCCCATCGCCATGCGTTTGAGGCTCGCTATCATGCCGTGTAAGAAACTCTCGTCGCTTACCCCATGGGAAAGCGCAGAAAACACCCCCGTAGGCGACGGGAAGACGTAATCGGGCCAGACCCCTGCTTCAGCCACCACGTGCCATAGCACGATGGACGCTATGCAGAATATGATGAATGTAAAGCTAGTTTCGCCCATCATGCAGTGCCTCTTTCATGTACCTTTCGAATTCAACCTTGAGTTCGCCAAGAATCCTGGATGCGATGGCCGCCAGTTTCGGCACGCCGCGCGATTCGCGAGGTCTTGAGTAGTCGACGTGGAACTCCTTCTTGACTCTTCCCGGCCGGTAGGTGAGCAGGATTACCCTATCACCAAGGCACACAGCCTCGCTGACATTATGCGTCACAAAAACGATCGTCTGCCCGGTCTTCATCCATATCTGCTGGAGCTCGATATGGAACTGGTCGCGGCTTTGCGCATCAAGTGCGGCAAATGGCTCGTCCATGAGGAGGACTTCGGGCTCCATCGCGAGCGCGCGGGCAAGCGCGACCCGTTGCTTCATTCCGCCGGAAAGCTCGTGGACGAATGAGTTCTCGAATCTCTCAAGGTTTACCAGTCCAAGGTAATGGCGCGCGACCCTGCGCCTTTCCTTCTCCCCAACCCCCTTCATCTTGAGGCCGAACTCAATATTTTGTACGGCGCTCAGCCAGGGAAAAAGCGCAGACTCCTGGAACATCACAACCCGGTCAGGGCCAGGGCCGCGGACTTCCTTTCCGCTCACCAGGACCCGCCCCCTCTCGGGCGTTTCCAGCCCGGCGATTATATTGAGCAGAGTCGATTTCCCGCAACCGCTGGGGCCGACTATGCAAAGGAATTCCCCTTCAGCGACATCTATATCTATACCTTCAAGGGCGCTGAGCTTCCCATCCTTCATCAGGAACTCCTTTGAGACGCCCTGGATTGAAATCTTCGCGACGCGGCCTTCCTGCGCACCCGATTCCCTCATCCTTCTTTTCATCTGACTTCCCCAAGTCCCTTGGTTCTCAACACCCCGTTAAGGGGCGCAAGATTATAAATTCCAGTGAGATTCGGTTCGGTGTCGCCGAGGAAGCCGAGGTCGTAGGCGCTTTGCGCTGAGGTTGCGAGCGAGGAGCTCACCGGGTCGTATGTTATCTCGCACCTTGAGAAGGCCTCGTCAAGGACCGAAATCGGCAGTGCCTTGGACGTCAGGTTCTCTATCTGGGCGTTCATGAGGGCCTTCGCCTCGTCAGGGTGCGCGTTTATCCACTGCGTTAAGTCGACGTGGGAGGCAAGAAATTTCCTCACGATGTCCGGGTGTTCCTCCATGAATTTCTTCCTGACGATGACGTTTGCGGTCACGAACTTGCCGCCAGGCCAAAGCGTGCGCTCGTCAAGGTATATCCTCCCGCCCCCCTCCTGGACGAGCCTTGCGCCCCACGGTTCAGGAACCCAGGCCGCAGCAACCTCGTTCTTCTTGAACAAATTCAGGATGTCCGGGTTGGCGGTCGGGATGACCTCCACCTGCCCCTCGCCTGTGCCGATTGCCAGGTTGTTGTCGATAAGCCACGCCCGGAGGGCTACGTCCTGCGTGTTGCCAAGCTGCGGGCTCGCGACCCGTTTCCCTGCGAAATCCGATGGCTGCTCAATCCCGGAATCGTTGCGTACGACAAGGACCGCGCCACCGCTTGCCGCACCAGCGATTACCGAAAGCGCCTCGCCCTTGGATTTCACGTATCCGTTTATCGTCGGATTGGGCCCGATGTATGCGATGTCAATCTCGTTTGCGAACATCGCCTCTATCACCGAAGGCCCGGCATTGAATGGCACCATCCTGACCGTAGCTTCAGGCGCAAACGACTCATCGAACGTACCCTGCGCCCGGCCTACCAGCGCCTGGGCATGAAGCATATTGGGGAAATATCCTATCCTGACCTCTGTTTTATTGCCGGGGCCATTCTGCGGCCCGGGAGCCATGACCAGGACTACCCCAAGAATCACAATCGCGGCAGCCGCGACAACCAGCCATTTGTTCATTCAGAATCACCTGCGCTTCACTTGCCCTTCTGCCCCCTTCCAAGCATGACCATCAGGGTGCCGTCCTTGAGCAGCACCCACCTGATTTTTTCGCCATCTTTGAGGCGCAGGTACTTCACGATTTCACCAGGGACGGTTGTGCGCCTCCTGGACCCCCTGATGGTCAGGGCGGTCTCCTGGACATGCACTATCTCGCCCAATTCGAGCTTCATGGAGACTGGTTCGAACCCGGGATTTATAATCATTATTGGTTTTCCACCAATAACCTACCAAAAACAATCAATCCGCGGGCTATATGGTGGCGCGCCTTTTTCGCAATCTTTATATATTCTTAGAGCCAACTCCTAATCAGAGGGCTTGCGGGCGCCCAATTGCGTTTCCGGTTCCAGGTTCCGAATGTTTTAGCGGGACTGAATTTTCGCGGGTGCCGGATGCGGGAAACAGGTTACGCTTATGGAGGCAGAGGTCATACCAGCCATCCTTGTGAAAACCAGAAGCGAGCTTCTGCACCGCATCTCACAGGTGCGCGGCCTTGTACGGGAAATCCAGATAGACATCATGGATGGAGTTTTCGTCCCGAACAAGACCATAGGCCTGGAAGAGCTGAAAGACCTGCCCCAGGCGATTTATGAATTCCACTGGATGGTGAAGGAGCCGGAGAAGTGGATTCTGGAAATCGAGGGACCCCACATGCACCTGGTGCATGTCGAGACAATCGACAATCTTGACAAGGTTGAGGCGGCAGTCAAGAAGGTTGGCGGACGCCTCGGGCTTGCGCTGAACCCCGAAACCCCTATAGAAAAACTTCTCCCCCTTGTGCCGAAAGCCGAGCGCGTTCTCATCATGACCGTGCGGCCTGGCTATTCGGGGCAGAAATACATCTACGAGATGGAGCACAAGGTCAGGAAGCTCAGGCAGCTCTTCCCATTGCTCGATATAGAAGTCGATGGCGGGGTGAACAATGAGACCGTCCCTCATGCATATTCGAGCGGCGCGAACCTGCTTGCAGCGGCAAGCGCCATTTTCGCCGCAGAAGACATCAAAAGCGCCATAGCGCACCTCAAAAAGCGCGCGATGGCGGGGTGTTCCCATGAGCGCTGATTTGAAAAAGCTGGAATTGTCTGCCAATTCTGTACGGCAGGACATCATCCGGATGCTGGTCGAGGCAAAGAGCGGCCATCCGGCCGGGTCCTTAGGGATGGCGGACATCTTCACCGCCCTCTATATGCGTGTGATGCGCCATGAGCCGAAGAAGCCGCAATGGGAAGGGCGCGACCGCCTCGTCCTCTCAAACGGCCATATCTGCCCGGTCCTGTATGCGGCGCTTGCCGAAGCCGGCTATTTCGAAAAAGAAAAGCTCCTCACGCTCAGGAAGCTCGGTTCCCCGCTCCAGGGCCACCCGCACCGCGGGCCGCTTCCAGGAATAGAGAACTCATCGGGTCCACTGGGCCAGGGCATCTCGCAGGCCGTAGGGATGGCGATAGTCGGAAAGACGGAGAAAAAGGATTGGCGCGTCTATGCCCTTCTTGGTGATGGGGAGCTGAACGAGGGCCAGGTATGGGAGGCGTTCATGCTGGGCGCAAAATACAGGCTTGACAACCTGGTCGCCATCATAGACAGGAACAACATCCAGATTGATGGGACGAGCGACGACGTGCTTCCGCTCGAGCCGCTTTCGGAAAAATGCCAGTCGTTTGGCTGGAATGTAGTCGTGATCGACGGCAATAACATGAATGCGATATTGCACGGCTTCGGCCTTGCATCGTCTTGCGAAGGCAAGCCCTCGGTGATAATAGCAAACACCGTGCCCGGGAAGGGCATCTCGTTCATGGAAGGGAAATTCGGTTGGCATGGCAAAAGCCCAAACAAGGAGGAAGGGGAACTAGCCCTCAAGGAGCTTGAGGATGCCAGAAGGAAACTGGAGGCGATTTGAATGACGACCACCCACGAACCTCAGGCCGCTCTTGCAGACATGCATCTTGTTCCGGACATCTTCGCACCCGCCGTCCCAAAGAAAGCCAGCCGCGACGGCTTCGGAAAGGCGCTCCTTGAACTAGGGGAGAAAGACCCTAACGTATGGGCTCTTACCGCCGACGTTTCAGAATCCACGCGCACCCACTGGTTTGCAGAGAAATTCCCTGAACGCTTCGTCCAGGTCGGCGTTGCCGAGCAGAACCTGGCAGGAGTCGCTGCAGGGATAGCCTCATGCGGGAAGAAGGCGTTCATATCCGCGTTCGCAGCGTTCTCGCCAGGGCGCAACTTCGACCAGATACGGGTTTCGGTATGCTACAACAACGCCGATGTCAAGATACACGCGTCTCATGCCGGCCTCTCAGTCGGCCCGGATGGGGCATCGCACCAGATTCTCGAGGACATCGCCATGATGCGCGCGCTCCCGAACATGACAGTGCTCGTCCCATGCGATATGGAGCAGACGAAAAAGGCAACGCTCGCGGCCGCAAAACTCATAACGCCAGCATACATCCGCACTTCGCGCGAAAACTCGCCGGTTTTCAGCACCCACAATACCCCGTTCGAGATTGGAAAGGCGAACGTTTACCGGGACGGGAAGGACGTGGCGATATTCGCGTGTGGTCTGCAGGTTTTCGAGGCGCTGAAAGCAGCCGAAGAGCTGAAGAAGAAGGGCATCGATGCGGCTGTTATCGACATGCACTCGATAAAGCCCATCGACACGGTCACAATCGTCTCATATGCCAAAAAATGCGGCGCGCTCGTTAGCGCAGAGGACCACCAAATCAACGGCGGTCTTGGCGGCGCGATAGCCGAGGTGCTCTGCGAGCATCACCCTGCCCCGCTTGTGCGCGTTGGGATGAAGGACCGCTTCGGCGAGTCGGGCAACTGCGCGGAGCTCTACCAGAAATACGGCCTTGATGCAGCTGGCATCATTAAAGCGACCGAAGATGCGGTCAAAATGAAACGCTCTAAAACGTGAGTCACATGCTGGAAGAAGACCTAACTCAATTATGTAAAACGAACAAGGCTTTCCTCGGCGTATTCGGCATGATTTGCATAATACTGGGCGTCCTCCTTCATATCGCGAACTATTTCATCAACAGCAGGAAACCGAAAACCTCGAAAAAGCCGCTTCTATGGCTCGCCGGAACAGCGATTCTGATAATCGCCATAATCTCAATAGCAATATATATCCTGACGCCGCCCCTGCTGGCCGCTCTCGGCGTCAAGCCTGTGCAAGGTTGTGAGGTTGATTCCAGCCCGGATTATTACACGCCGCCTTACTGCGGCGAATACTGCAATAACCGCAGCATCGCTCCGGCTTATGAGAACTGCACTTGCATGAATCTGAAATATGCACTTAAGTGACGTACTATCAGAACTCGTGCGCCTGCCGCCGGTTTTTTAGTTATTTCCAATCATTTACCAGTCAGCGGGTGCGAATCATGAAATTCTTCATTGACACGGCAGATGTGGAAGCTATCAGGAAGGCGGTCGAATTAGGCATGTGCGACGGCGTCACGACCAACCCGACGCTTATCATGAAATCGGGGAAGGACCAGAAGAGCGTCATAAGGGAAATCGCGAAAATCGTGAAGGGCCCGATAAGCGTGGAAGGCATCGCAGACAACGCGCAAGGGATGATTAAGGAGGCCGAGGAATTCTCCAAATGGGCCCCGAATATAGTGGTGAAAGTCCCGATGACGAAGGAGGGCCTGAAAGCCGTCCGCTACCTCTCGTCCAAGGAAATCGAGACCAATGTCACCCTCGTTTTCTCCGCGTCACAGGCGTTGCTCGCGGCAAAAGCCGGAGCCACCTATGTCTCTCCCTTTGTCGGCAGGCTGGACGACGTCTCTGAAAACGGCATGAAGCTGGTTGCCGACATCCTTGAGATCTATTGCTCCTATGATTACAAGACCGAAGTGATTGTCGCATCGATACGCCACCCGATACACGTCGTCGAGTCAGCAAAGCTCGGCGCACACATCGCCACAATGCCCGCAGACGTGTTCGAGAAGATGTTCAGGCATCCGCTCACGGATAAGGGCATCGCGCAGTTCAAGGAGGATTACGCGAAAACCAAGAAATAGCAGGTTTTTATTCTCTTTATCCCATCAATAATCCGAAGAGGCACATCGAGGTCATCACATGAAAGAGTCAATCCCGCTTACATGGAGGCGAATCCCGGAAAGATACCGGATGCTCGGGGTCAAATGCGAGACCTGCAACACAACCTTTTTCCCGAAAAGGTCGATTTGCCCAAAATGCAGGCGCAAGGGCAAGCTCGCAGAAATACAGTTCGCAGGAAAAGGCAAGGTATTCTCGTTCACCGAAGTCACTTCCCCACCGGAAGGGTTCGAGGACCAGGTCCCATACATCCTGGCTGTCATCGAGCTTGACGAGGGGGCGAGGCTGACCGGCCAGATTGTCGATGCGCACAAGGACGATGTCAAAATAGGCTCCAGAGTCGACCGCGTCTTCCGCGTCATCCAGCGCGACGACCCGGAGGGCCTCATCCATTATGGGTTCAAGTTCAGGCTGGCATGATACTAGGTCGCCTGGTCTGGGCTTAAAAAAACGTCCGGAGGATAACCTAGTTATGGCGGAGATAATCCTGCTCATATTCCCCATTATTCTGTCGCTTGCCGGAGGCTACCTTCTCTACCGGGGGGCAGTACGAAAACTCCAGAAAAGAGATGCGATTTCTGGCGCGGTTGCCGAAGCAGAGCCATTGCTTAGCCACATCTCCGCCCAAAGATGCGCATACTCGAAGGTCGTCGTTGAATACTACCAGCGCGGAGCCAACCCATGGAAGGAAATCTATTCGTTCGAGTCGAAGGTGCCATTCAAGATTGGCGCAAAGACAGTTGACCCAACCCACGCATCATTCTCGCTTCCAGTCCCGAAGAGGTTCGAGGGATATATCCGTCCGAACCCCGGCCTCTTCGACATGATCGGGCCAGGTATCCGCCAGCTCCGTGGAATGGCCGACATCACGAGCGAAATCAGCCCGGGCGAGGTTCTTGATGGGCACGCACTCAATATCGTATTGTCGCTCCCAGGCGCAAAGGAACGGATGAAAAATTATATGAAAGGTGCCATCCGCGTAACCGAGCACTGCCTACCCCTGGGCACCGAAGTCACCGTGGCTATCGACCCGGCCGCCCCGCAAGGAAGCGCCAATCGGATATCCGGAACGCTGGAATACCCGCTTGTCATCAGCGTGCATGGCGCGCACAGCATCATGGACGAGAAGGCGCTAATGAGCATGGGCCTAGGCGCATTCCTTGTTTTACTTGCCCTTTCAGTCATTGTCCTGATGGTTTTCTAGCTGTCCTTAGCCATTCCAGGTTGCGCGAAAGCCTCTGCTTCAGGGCTTCCTCGATGGACAACCACCGAAATCCGGTGAATTCGCCCGAAGGCCTGGCGGTCCTGTTCCTTGCGCTTATCCGGAAAACAAGGCACGGAACAAGGAACCTCCTCCTGCGTGAGCCTGAATTGAACCTGCCTTCTAGCTCCACTTCGTGCACCTGACAGTCCGCAATGCCCGTCAGCTTTCCAAAAACCTCCTTGATTTCGGCAAAAGGGCTTCTTCCTGATGGTACGAGCACGCACGGCATCTCGAGCCGCTCTGCTCCGCTTGCATCCTTACGGACTAAGAACAATATTCTCCCTCCGTCCTCGAGCATCCCGCACGCGAGCGCCTTCGGGATGGGGGTCCCGGTCGGAATCCGTCTTCTCCCCACTAATCCACCCTCATAATGGGTTCGGAAAGCCATCTGCCTTTTGGCGCGTGCTTCCTGAGCCTTGCGTCTTCAAGTGCTAGCCACTCGAACCCGGAATATGCCCCTGCAGGCTCAGGCTCTAGCAGGTCCTCATTCAGCGGGTTCATCTTGAAAACCAGGCACGGGATGTGCGCGCCCTCATATTCATGCCTGCTCTCGAGAATGACCCCTCCGACATCGGCCTTGATGCCGGTCTGTTTCTTGAACGCTTCGGCAAGCTGGGATACTGGGTCCGCGCTGAGGATGCCGTAAACCGAAGGCATCTCAATCCCTTCGCCGTCCGCCTCCTTCCTTTTGAGGAAGAGCGCCTTCCCGCCCTGCTCGAGCATGCCGCAAATAAGCGCCTTTGGCCTTTCCATTGTCATTCGTAAACCTTCTCCCACATCGCGGTCGCAAGCTTCCCGGTCTTCATGAACCGCCCGACATCCTTCTCTGCCTTCTTCCGCCTCTCGCGGTGCTCTTTGAGGAACGTGTTGATGCGCTCGATTAGCATGCCCTTCAGTTCGCCGGTGAGAAGCTTGCCTGCCCGATAATCATCATGTATTCCCTTTAGTCTAGCATCATCCGGCTCAAACAGGATTGAAAGCCATTGATACGGCACGTCGATATCCGGGTTGCCGCCAAGCTTCCTGTGCTCCTCGATTGTCGGCTGCCCGCCAGAAAATGCGTATTTGTTTATCTTGTTTCTGACTGCCTTCTCATCGTCGGTAAGGAGAATCACTGACTCAGTTCCTGCGCTCGAACTCATCTTGCCAGAAACGCCCTGGAGCGGGGGGAGGAACCTGCTGTGTATCGCCGCGGTCTTGAAGTAACCGAGGCCCTCTGCGATATCCCGCTGCACCCTCCAGTAGGGGTCCTGGTCGATGGCGCATGGAATCAGGCACCGCTTTTTCTCGAAGAATGTCGGCAGCGTCTGGATGGCCGGATACATGTTCAGCCCTATGTTCGTGGAATCGTCGAATCCGAAGACGGCCTTTACTGTCGAGCCTGTTATCCTCCTTGCGGCGCTTAACAGAAGCGGGTACATGTTCCTGATGTATCCGCTGTCCTTGAAGATGAACGTACGCTCTGGGTCGAAACCTGCGGCGATGATATCCAGTATGTTGTCTTCGGCGGCCTGCTGGACCTGTCCCCATTGGTACTCCCTCTTGTGGAGGAACCCCTCGTCATCGGTTATCTCGATGTACAGGTTCACCTTGAATTTCTCCTGGAGCCACCGCGTCATTATCATCGGCACGAGGTGCCCTATGTGCATGCCCTTGCTCGGCTTCCTTCCAGTATAGAGGAAAAAGCCCTTCCCCTTCTCATAATCATCAAGCACGAGGTTCAGGTCCCTGTGCGAGAAGAAGAAGTCCCGCCGAAGCATGTGGTGCGGCTCGTCGCCTCCGGATAGCTTAATCAGCCTCTCGCGGAGCGGCTTGTCTATCCTGCTTGTGCCGAACTGCCGAATTAGCTTGTCATAATCAATATCCCCGCTGACTTCCCACGGGGTGACCTTGTAATCGTCCATGGGAAATGAACGAGGATAATTGATTTAACCCTGCGTTTCCTCAAATGAGCTTAAACAATCGCGAGGCCGATGATGAAGGAAGCCCAGTTGCACAGCACGCTAGAGAGGAGCGCATCCTTCATTTTCATTCCTTTGAACGCGAGCGAGTAAACCCCGGTCTCTGCAAAGACAGCGAACGCCTCAGCAACTGCGGTCTGGAGCCCCCATTGCATGCCAAGGGATGGAAAAACGAACCAGACGAAGGGCAACGTGAGCGAGCTTGCAATCACGGCATTGCGCGCAATCAGCGCCGCCCCGTACTGGTTGCGGAGAAGAAGATAAAGCGCCACGGCCTCAACTAGGACCGTGAGCGCATATGCAGAAAGGAAATCCACGCGCCCAGTCCTCGCCATTATCTTCGCGAAAGCGCGAGGGCAGAGCATGCGACCGCGGCAAGGATGAACCCTGCCAGGTTGCAGGAGCTGCCGACATTCCCGGAGATCTGACCTGTCGGGGCGTCTATCGTGATGTCGTACTTATCGTAGCTCTGGTTCATGTCCCAATCCTCGGTGCGAACCTGCTTCCCGTTGTATTCATAGGTGAAGTATCCCTGCGGGAAGCTGAAGCACGGATTGAATTTGTAGTACCAGCCCCCGCTGTTCGTGCATACCCCTGCATCGCACGGAAAATCCACAGGGTACGGATTGACCGAGCCTGCTTCGGCCGTGTCCACGCCCATGCAGTGGTACGTCACCTGCGTGACGGACACGGCGGGAGCGCCGTTTTCCATTAGATGCAATACCACCGTTGGGGGAGATGGGGCTGGTCCCACATCCGCAAATGAAAGCGGAAGCGCAAGAATCGCAATCAGGAATGCCAATCTGTTCAATGATGCCATGTCTGGCATTCTCTGATGCATTTTATAACCGCTTGCGGTTTCATTCGGTCCGGACTTTACATTCAAAAGTAGTTGGTGATGTCCCTCCTCTTGAAGACGATATAGGAGAGTATTATCGCAAGGAGCACGAAATACGAGAGCAGCGCGGCGATGTCTCCGGCCGGGTCGCCGTTTGTTATCAGCACGACCTTGAATATGCTCGTCACATGAGCGAGCGGCAGCAGCTGCTGGAGCACCTGCGTATAGGCTGGAAGCAAATCAGGCGAGAAGATGATGTTCCCCAGGAAAAGCATCGGAATCGCAAGAAGGAGGCAGCTTTGGATGGCAGCCGATTCGCTCCTTGCGTAGAAGCCCACGATAATGCCTATGGATGTCAGGACGAGCGAGGAAATCGCAGTTCCCCATAACAGCATCAGGATGTTTTCCGGGGAGCTCACGCCGAAAAACAGCACGGCGACAAGCAGTATCACCGCGACCTGCCCGAAAGACAGCATGACCAGCGTCACAATCTTCCCAAGGACAAGGTTCATGAGCGCATCCGGCGCAAGGAGCGCACGGATAATGGTCTTCCTGGTCTTTTCGCGGACTATGCTCATCGAACCAAGAAGGAAGCACGAGAAGAGGAGCGATACCGCAATCACCTGCGGCATTATGAAATCGACGAAGCTGGGTTTGTCATACTGGCTCTCGACCTTTACCGAAAGCGGCGTTGCTATGGTATCAGGGTCCTTGCCGGTCTGGATGGCGACTGTCGTTTGCAATGTGCCTATCAGGGAATCCACCGATGCGGTCTGCGCTATCGCATCATCCAGCGTGCCGTCAATCTGGGACGTTGTCGTTTTTATCTCGCTTAGGAGCGCCTTCAGCTTGGCCACCTCAACCTTTGCGGAATTGAAGGACGAATCCAGCTGCGTAAGCTTCTGCGAAGCGCCATCCAGCGCCGCGGAAAGCTCTGCGGTCCTATTAGAGCCGTTTTTTGCATTTTCGATATCCATAGAGTAATTCCCAAGCGCCTCCCCGAACGAATTGAGCGTGGCGTTTAGGGATTCAAGATCGGAAATCTCAGCCTGTGCGTCAATAATCTGCTTCTGGGAGGTGTTCCTGAGCGATTCGAGGCTAGCGATATTGAAATCGAGCGCGGCAATCAATGTCAGGTCAGAGCTTCCGGCCTTGATGGCCTGGAGCCCTGCTATCGAAGCTCCGAGTGTCGCCACGGTGCTATTGAGCTGCGATACCTGCTCCTTGAGCTTGCCATGCGTGCTCTGCACCGTCGCGAGCGACTGGTTGAGGGCATCGCTTGCGTTTACGAGGAAAGAGCCGGTCTTGTTGAACATGGCATCGTTATCTGAAGAAATGTTGGCGAGCTCGGCTTTCTGCTCATCAAGCATAGATTTCAACGAGGCTATGCTTCCTGATGCGTTATCGAGTGATGATTCGAGCGAATCGATGCCTATGTCGTCCATCCCCTCCCGGAGCTGGATGAGGGAGGCCTTGGTCTGGTTCATCTTTACTCTGGTCTGCGCCAGCCCCCCGCCGAGCGTTGCTGCTGACCCGTTAAGCAGAATCAGGTCGTCCCATGCCGATGTGACATAGCTTTTCGTGATGTCCCGCGACGAGGCCTCGATGACGGAGGATAGCGCTGCTAGGACTGACTGCTGGAGTGCGATGTCCGAATTGTCGACGAAGATTCGGACCGTGGAGCCGTTCCCCTTGGCAAGCGATTCCTCGAAGTCCTGCGGGACCACGATGACCGCCCGCAGCCTTCCGTTCCTGAATGCCGTCATGGCATCCTCTTCGCTCCCGAAGCTCTGTAGCTTGAACGCCTGGGACTGGTTCAGCCCGGAGAATAGCGGGCTTGCGCTGATGTTCTCCGGCCCGGAGAGGCCGATAGGAAGGCCGTTTATCTCCATCGAGCGGAACGAGCTGCCCATGAAGACCATGACAAATATGGGGAACGCCAGGAGCACAAGGAGCATGGTGCGGTCGTGCACCACCTCCAGCATCTCCTTCCGAATCGCAGAAAGGGCTTTCATTGGACCACCGGCTTCACCAGGTATGCAAAGACATCCTCCATCTGCTTGAGCTTGTATTTCTTCTTCAAATCAGATGGGGTGCCGCTGTCGACTATCCTTCCTGCGAACATGATGGCTACGCGGCCGCAGAGGTGCTCTATCTCCTCCATGTAATGCGAGGTTATGATTATCGTCTTCTTCGACGCATGGAGCTCCTCTATGACCGCCCAGATTTCCCGGCGGACCACCGGGTCCAGCCCCACGCTCGGCTCGTCCAGGAACACGATTTTTGGGTCGTGCACGAGTGAGCAGGCGATGTTGAGCCTCTTCTTCATGCCGCCGGAAAGCTTGGACGCGAGCACGTCGCTTTTTTCCGTGAGCTTCATCTGCGAGAGCAGCTTCTTCACGCGCTCGCGCGAATCCGTTCCGGAAACGCCGAACTGCGACGCGAAATACTCCATGTTCTCCCTTACGGTCAGCGTCTCGTAGAATGAGTCCTCCTGCGTCACGAACCCTATCTCAGGCCTGGACTTGCGGAACTCCTTCACAGTCTTCCCCAGGATGGTTATGGAACCCGATGACGGGGCCAGGAGCCCGGATAACATGTTGAACGTGGTGGTCTTGCCGGAGCCGTTCGCCCCGAGCAAGCCGAACACCTCGCCCTCCTCAACCGAAAAAGAGATGCGGTCCACGATAATCCTGTCATTGATGACTTTCGCGAGCTCTGCCACCTGCACAGCTGATGCCATGCAAGCGATTCCACGCCCGAGGTTTTTAAACCGCGCAGGAGAAGAAGGCAGGATATGTCCGCGCGCGATATGGAGAAGGTGAACCTGTTCATCTCTGAGTTCGTCTCGCTGCTCAATTCGCGTGGTCATCTATGCTCGTCCAATCTACTGCCCGACTGTATTATGATTCTAGAAAACGAATGCGGAAGGCAACTCGGTTTCAACGGCAGATGACGATATAAATCTTTCCAGCGCAATAATATTACAATCAGGAAAGGTGGGGAAGCTGCACGTTGATTACAGGTTTGCGGAAAATGCGATAAGCAAAGGCTCCAAGACGTTCCATTTCGCATCCCGTTTCATGGGCCGCGAGAGGAGGAACGCCTTCTATGCGATTTACGCCTTCTGCAGGCACACCGACGACCTCGTTGACGACAACGAAGGAAACCCACGCATACAGAAGCTCCTCATCCGCGACTGGAAAAGGAGGTTCCTGGAGGCTTACCGGAACGGATACTCGTCAGACCCGGTCCTCAACCCATTTATCCATGTGATGAAGAAGTATGATGTCCCGCTCCGCTACCCCCTCGAACTCATCCGGGGCGTGAGCATGGACATCTCGAAAAAGGAATACGCCACGTTCACGGAACTGCGTCGCTACTGCTTCAGGGTCGCTTCGGTCGTCGGGCTCATGCTGATGAGAACCCTTGGCATCGAGAACGCGAAACGGTCCAAGCGCTGCGCAATCAATCTCGGTATTGCCATGCAGCTCACAAATATCCTACGTGATGTCGGCGAGGATGCGCGCATGGGCCGGGTCTACTTCCCCAAAGATGAGCTTGCCCGCTTCGGGCTCACAATCAAAGACATCCTCTCGCTCCAGAAAAAGGACGGCCTCATGGACTTTTTGAAATTCCAGGTTGAGCGCGCCCGCCGCTATTACAAAGAGGCCATGCAGAGCATCGCCACGATTCACCGGGAGGTGCGCATGGTGATAGCCCTCGCATCGACCTTGTACCGCGAGATACTCAGCGTGATAGAGGAGAACGAATACGAGGTTTTCGGCAAGCGCGCCTATGTCAACACGATGCGGAAAATCACCCTCTACCTGCGCCTTGTCTTCATAGGCTACCCGCAGTCGTCTCCAAATGGCGGATGAAAATGCTCGATACCCTACGGCTTCTTTCACAGATGAAGCGCAACCAGTGGCTCAGCGGGAATGAATTACGCAGAATCTCTGAAAAAAAGCTCCTTGGCCTTATCGCACACGCCCGTGCTTCCGTTCCGTTCTATCGCAGGAGCCTTGATGGCGTTTCTATACGCTCCATAGATGATTTGCAATCTCTTCCTATCCTGTCCAAGGCCACTGTGCGCGACAATGTGGATTCCTTCATCAGCTCTTCATACGACAAACGCGTCCTACAAGCTACTTATACATCCGGTTCGACCGGCATCCAGGTCCCCCTGTACTATTCACACGAGGAATCCGCCTACGGCATCGCGTTCGAAACCCATCACCTGACCGAATGCGGAGCCGGCCTCTTCGACCTGCAGGTCCGGATAGCCCATTACGAATCGCGTCCGAACCTCCTCCAGCGCCTCGGGGTATTCCGCTGCCGCTACCTTGACGTCCAGGCTGATGAGACAGAAACCCTGCTCCGTCTCGCATCGCTCCGGCCAGACATACTGATATCCTATCCATCCATTCTGCTCCCTCTTGCCCGCATCAATTCCTCCGAAGGTCTTGGCCTAAGGCTGAGACTCGCATTGTCCGGGGGCGAAACACTCACATCCATAGCCAGGAAGGAGATATCCTCGTCGTTCTCATGCCCGGTTTTCGACCGCTACGGCTCGATGGAAAGCTCCTGGGCAGCATGGGAGTGCAAGGAGGGCAGCCTGCATATCCAGGAAGACATGGTTATCGTGGAGATTGTCGACCGGAATGGAAAGGTTCTTCAGGATGGCAAGGTCGGCACAATCGTTGTCACCCCGCTTTGGAGGCGGGCGATGCCGTTCATCAGGTACAGCCTGGGTGACAGCGGTTCGATCGGGCCCCAATGCGCCTGCGGGCGGGGACTCAGGACGCTAAGGATTGCCCGCGGGCGGCAGGACGACATCATCGTGCTTCCCAGCGGAAAAATCCGCTCGGCCCGCTCGATAAACCTCATGGACGACATCCCCGGCATGCTCTCATACCAGATAATACAGGAGCAGCCCTCCCTGTTCGTCTTCCGATATGTTCCGACCGGAGGCTTCGGCGTAAAGGAACGCAAGGAGGTCGAATCCAGAATCCGGTTCGGGTGCCTGGATGAGGAAATTCGTGTGAAATTCGAGGAAGCCACATCAATTGCGCGTGGAAGGACCGGAAAAATCCAGACAGTTGTTTCAAAAGTGAAGGCTGAGGCGGGAAACGGGGAGTGAAAGGCGTGGTTGAGATACTCATCCGAAGATACCGACAAAAGGACGGACCGCAGGTCGTCGGAATTTTCCGCAACGCGACCAACACGCTTCGCAAAAGCAGGGGCGGATCATATCCCGATGAAGAAATCGACCGACTCCTGGCCAGGGGTGACGGGAAACTCCTCGAAATGCTCCTCCACGGCTCAATCGTCTTCGTTGCCGAGGTAAAAGGGACCAGGGAGATTGTGGGCACCGGAGCCCTGACCGACAACATCGTTGCCCGCATTCTGAATTCCACATACAGCCGGAACCACTATGTAAGGGAGGCATTCCAGCATGGAAAGGCCGGCATCAGCGTGGGGCGGCAGCTGCGGGAAGCCACACTGAACGAGGCAAAGCGGCTCGGTTTCAGGAAGATGTACGGGTTCTCGACTTACGATGCCGTCGGCTACCACAGAAAATTCGGCGCGGTCTTCTATCCTGAGCACAACGCGCGCCTCTTCGGCAGCATGGTCGTCCAATACTACGAGATTGAACTGCGGAAAAATCCCATCAATCGCTTTCACATAGAGCCTTATGCGCACCTAATGGGAAGGATATACGGCTCCATCCTGAAGCTGATTAGCCAGGATGGGTAGGTCAACAAGGCCTGAGGAACTCGAAGCCATGCGGAAGCTGCTGGACGCCATAAAGAAGCAGTAATTTATTGTTTAGGGCGCTATTCATTCCATGCGAATCGCAATAATCGGAATAGGCCGCCTCGGAAGCGTCTTTGCAAGGGCCCTCTCCAGGAGCCATGAGCTCCTTCTTATCGACCGGGATTTCGAAAGCGCCCGGGTCGTTGCCTCGGAGCTTGGCGCGCAGCCTGTCAAGGACATTGCGCAGGCAAGGACCTGCGACATGGTCATTATCGCAGTCAAGCCCGTGCACGTGGAAGAGGTTGTCAGGCAGGTCCTGGATGCGCCGCTGATTGTATCTTGCGCAGCCGGGATTCCGATAAAGAAGCTCGAATCCTATGGCGCTGAGAGGGTTATCCGTGTCATGCCGAACATCTGCGCAGAGGTCAGCGAGGCGGTGATTGCCTATGCGCTCCATCCCGAAGTCGAAAAAAAGGAGAAGGTGTTCCTCACTGCGTTCTCTTCCCTCGGTCTCTGCATAAAGACCGATGAAAGCCATCTCGACCCGATCACTGCGGCATCCGGCTCAGGGCCGGCATTCGTCGCTTTTTTCGCAGAGGCCATGATAGAAGAGGCGACGAAGAGCGGGCTCAATCGTGAGACCGCGGAAAAATGCGTTGCCCAGACATTCCTTGGCACAGGCAGGCTCATGAGGAGCGGCTGGAGCACGAAAAAAATCATCGAGACCGTAGCAAACCCGGGCGGAACGACCGAAGCCGGCCTGAAGATGCTGGACCAGAAGGGCGCAAACAAAGCAATCCACGAGGCCATCCGCTTCGCGACGAACAAGACCCGCGAGCTTGGAAAATGAGCAGCATCAGGAAACATAGGTTTATTTATGGGCTTGAAGAACCTGCTGGATGCCGGACTGATTATCGCAGGCATGAAGCGCAATCAGTGGAAAAGCCGGGCTGAGCTGGAATCCCTCCAGGAAGAGCGCCTCCTGAAGCTGCTTGCGCATGCAAAAAGCAACGTCCCCTTCTACAGAAACTCGCTCAGAGGAGCCACTGTCCGTTCGCTGGAAGACCTTTCCTCCCTCCCCGCGCTCGGCAAATCCGCGGTTAAAAATGCCGCGCAATCCTTTATCCCTAAGACATGCGACCCCTCGAAGATACATATAATGTACACCTCCGGTTCCACCGGCACGCCGATAACCCTGTTTTTCGACAAAACAGACAGCCTGTACGGTTCGGCGCTCCGCTTTCATACATTGACCGAATGCGGTTTCGGTCCGAAGGATATGCTGGCCAACCTGAGCGCTACGCATTTCACACAGGCCCCATTCCAGAGGTTTTTCTACCGCATCGAAAACCTCTCCCCCCACGAAAGTGAAGAGCGCGTGCTCTCGGGCCTGCGTGCCATTCGTGCTAGCTCCATCTTTGCATTCCCATCGACCCTTTCCCTTCTCGCTGGCCAGAATCTCATGGCCAAAAAGCCGCTGCGTATGCGTCTTGCGATCTCATGTTCGGAATTCCTCTCGAAAACAGCCCGCTCCATCATCGCCCGCTCATTTATGTGCGATGTGCGCGACTATTACGGCTCGAGCGAATCATGGTCCCTTGGTTTTGAGTGCGAAAAAGGGAGCTTGCACCTCAATTCGGATTCAGTCATCATGGAAATCGTCGATGATGAGGGTATGCCACAAAAAGACGGGAAAGCCGGGCATGTCCTCATCACCTCATTATGGCGCTATTCGATGCCATTCATCCGCTACCGGATAGGGGACATCGCCTCCATGGGCAAAAAATGCCCATGCGGCCGGGGCCTCCATGTGATATCCTCCCTTGATGGTCGGCAGGCGGATGTTGTCGTCCTGCCGAGCGGCAGGATGGTTCCATGGGCGTCAATCCAGATTCCTTTAAGCGAAATGCCCGGCCTTCTCAGGTTCCAGTGCGTGCAGGAAACCAGGGATAAGCTCCGGATATCCGCAATCCCAATATCCAGTGCAAGCACTCCGGGCGGGAAGACCCTCAGCGAGAAGGATTTGATAAAAGCGGTCCTTGCAGTTTTGCCGGAGGCTATGGATATCGACGTAGCTTTCGTTGAAAGCATACCCCGCTCAAGCTCGGGCAAGATGCGCGATTTCACATCCAAACTTAGTCCCTCTTCATGAACCCTGCCCTTACCGCCTTGGTTTTTTATTTTTAAGCCTCCAATACCATTTCCGGTTGATATGGAAGAAACTGAAGGCGGGCTGTACCATCTGGAAGGGAGCTCAGAGCTGCCGATAAACCAGAAGCTCATCATCAACGCGGCCCTCACAGGGAATTTCTCATCAAAAGCGGCCAACCCGAACGTTCCTTGCACTCCTGAGGAAATCGCGGTTGATGCCGGCAAATGCTACGCTGCTGGAGCGACGTTCTTCCACCTGCATGCCCGTGAGGCTGATGGGAAGTCTTCTTGTCGGAAGGAGCTTTTCGAGGAAATCCTCTCCAAAGTCCGGAAAAATTGCCCGGATGGCATTCTATGCGTTACGACCAGCGGCCGTGTCTTCAAGACGTTCGAGCAGCGCTCGGCCGTCCTTGACCTGGAAGGCGATGCGAAGCCTGATTTTGCCAGCCTCTCCATGGGCTCGATGAACTTTCCGGTTGAACCTAGCATCAATTCGCCAAGCATGATTGAAAGCCTCGCAAAGCGAATGAAAGAAAAGGATATCCGGCCCGAGCTCGAGATTTTCGAGACAGGGATGATAAACTATGCCACTTACCTGATGCGAAAACAATTTTTTCGCAAACCGCTCTACCTGAACATGTTTTTCGGCCTTCTTGGCACGATGCCGGGCCGGTTCGTGGACATCGTGCACCAGGTGAACAGCATCCCCTCTGGCTCAATCTGGGGAGCTGCCGGAGGCGGGCGTTTCCAATTGCCAATCAACACATCCGCGATGGTGATGGGCGGCCACGTAAGGGTCGGTCTTGAAGATAACCTGTTTTACGATTACGGCAAGACCGTTCCTGCCACAAACGAGATGCTGGTCAGGCGCGTCGTGAGGATAGCGGGGGAGCTTGGGCGGCCGGTGGCAACACCATCAGAGGCAAGGATGATTCTCGGC
>JAZDMN010000008.1:0-14413 GCA_043800955.1 Microcaldota archaeon | reverse complement strand
GCTTTGGCGTTTCTCCAAATGGTTTCCGGGTCTCTGCCTAGGAGTTCTGCTCTTGAGGCTATCTTTTCAGGGGTGAGGCCGAGGTCTTTCAAGCATTGTGCATTCCTCTGGATTGTATCGGGGTTCATGCTGAGGAGTGCTGCGCAGGTGGCTATCTTTTCGGGGGTTAGGCCGAGGCTCTTGAGAGTATCTGCGTTCCTCTGGATGGTTTCTGGGTTCATGCCAAGGAGTTGTGCCGGGGTGGCTATCTTTTCAGGGGTGAGGCCGAGTTTCTTCAGTGCGTCTGCGTTCCGCTGGATTGTTTCGGGGTTCATGCCGAGGAGTTCTGCCCTGCTGGCTATCTTTTCAGGGGTGAGGCCGAGGTCTTTCAAGCATTGTGCATTCCTCTGGATTGTATCGGGGTTCATGCTGAGGAGTTGAGCCTGGCTGGCTATCTTTTCTGGTGTGAGGCCTAATGCTTTCAGGCAGTCTGCGTTCTTCTGGATGGTTTGTGGGTCTCTACCAAGGAGCTCTGCCCTGCTGGCTATTGTCTCAGGGGCGAGGCCGAGTTCGAGCAGCTTCGCATGCGCCTTCCTGATGGTTTCGGCCGGGGTTTTGAGAATGATGGCTCGGGTGGCCTCGTTCAGCTCGTCGAATCTGGGACCAAGGATTTCGCGCAGGACTTGCTCTGATTCAGTAGGCATAATGTTATTTAGTGTGTTAGAAAGAGTTTATATAGGTTTAGAGTGGCGTCGACTGACCCGCTTGCCATGTCCCTCATAAAACAAAAGAACTGCAACGTAACCCCGCTTTCGTTCATCGTCGAATTCGGCTCCTCCCTGTGCCATACTTTATAAAGACTTTTGGCGAACCTATCCCCAATTCTTAATCCGCAAAGCGAGTGGTAGGTGAATGAAAATGACCAATGGCAACAAAATCAGCATGAAGGACGGTAAGCTCCACGTGCCGGACGACCCGGTTATCCCGTATATCGAAGGGGATGGTGTGGGTATTGACATCACGCCGGTCATGATGAAGGTCGTGGACGCCGCGGTCCAGAAGGCCTATGGCGGCAAGCGCAAGATACACTGGAAAAAACTCGACGCTGGCGAGGAATGCTTCAAGGCCAAGGGGACTTATCTTCCTGATGAGACTGTGCAGGCTATACGAGACCACCTCGTTGCGATAAAGGGGCCACTGACAACGCCGGTAGGCGGAGGGCACAGGAGCCTTAATGTCACCATGAGGCAGGTGCTCGACCTCTACTGCTGCGTCCGGCCGACAAGATGGTACGAAGGCACCCCATGCCCGGTGAAAGAGCCGCAGAAACTGGATGTCGTCGTGTTCAGGGAGAACACTGAGGATGTTTATGCAGGCATAGAGTGGAAGGAAGGCACGCCTGAAGCGCAGAAGGTGATAGCGTTCCTTGAGAAGGAGATGGGCAAGAAGGTGAGGGCCGACTCAGGCATAGGAATAAAGCCCATGTCAAAGACCGGCTCCCAGAGGCTCGTTGCCGCTGCCATCCAGTACGCGATAAACAACAAGAGGAAGTCCGTCACCTTGATGCATAAAGGGAACATAATGAAGTTCACCGAGGGTGCATTCCAGGAATGGGGCTACCAGATTGCGAAGGAGAAATTCGGGGACAAGGTCGTGACAGAGAAGGAGGTCACTGACCAATACGGCGGAAAGGTGCCCGAAGGCAGGATTCTTTTCAATGACCGCATCGCGGACTCGATGTTCCAGCAGGTCCTGCTAAGGCCGGATGAATACAGCGTGATTGCCACTCCGAACCTGAACGGCGACTACATATCCGACGCGTGCGCAGCGCAGGTGGGCGGGCTCGGCATCGCTCCTGGCGCGAACATCAACTATGTGACGGGCCACGCCCTTTTCGAAGCCACGCACGGCACGGCGCCCAAGCACGCAGGGCAGGACAAGGTGAATCCCGGCTCTATGATACTCTCTGCGATGATGATGCTCGAGTACATGGGCTGGAAAGAGGCTGCAAAGCTCATCGACAGGGGGCTTGAGGAAACAATAAAACAGAAGCGCGTTACCTATGACCTTGAGAGGCAGATAGAGGGCGCGAAGCTGCTCAAATGCTCAGAATTCGGGGACGCTATAATAGGGAATATGTAAGTCCGATAGCAGAGTAAAATCAAAAGGGCGGAGAACACCGGCTGAAGTTTGATGAAAATTTAACCGGTGTTTATACGGAGGAAATTTTCATGGCTAGGCGCAAAGTCAGGGAACACGATGGGAAAAAACTTCTGGCAAAGTATATGGGGCTGGGGCTTCAGTGCTGCCAGGCGACTCCGGAAACAAATTTCGACATGCTGGCAAAGGAGAACCCCTGGCTGCTCCAAAAGAAGCTCGTCGTGAAGCCAGACATGCTTTTTGGAAAAAGGGGTAAGAGCAACCTCGTCCTGCTTGATGCGGATTTCGCGAAGGCGAAGGAGTTCATAAAGACGAACATGAATCGCGAAGTGGAGATTTCCAGTGTGAAAGGCGCCATCACCCACTTCATAATCGAGCCGTTCGTTCCGCACGATGATGAGTATTATTTCTCAATAATGTCCGAGCGCGACAAGGATGTCCTCCTTTTCTCCGCCGCAGGAGGCATGGACGTGGAAGCGAACTGGGATAAAATCGTGAAAATCAATGTGCCCGTAGGAGAGATGGCGGATGGGAAAGCGGTTGAGAAGGCGCTCGAGGGAAAAATCCCCGCTGACAGGAAGGCGAAAGCAGCGGAATTCTTCGCCAAAGCGCACGCCATGTTCGTAGACCTTGACCTCTCGCTGCTGGAGATGAACCCGTTCACATTCGATGCAAAAGGCGATATCGCCCCCCTTGACCTGCGCATGGAGATAGACGATTGCGCGGAATTCAAAGACAAGGCCAAATGGGGCGAATTGGATTTCCCGGAGCTCTTTGGCAGGAACCCATACCCGGAGGAGAAGTTCGTCAATGACCTTGATTCCAAAACCGGCGCTTCGCTCAAACTCACGATACTCAATCCGGAAGGCAGGATATGGACCATGGTCGCAGGCGGAGGTGCGTCCGTGATTTACGCGGACACGGTGGTGGACCTCGGATACATGAAGGAGCTCGCGAATTACGGCGAATACAGCGGGGACCCGAACGAGGAGGAGACCTACCAGTACGCGAAAACAGTGCTGGACCTGGCCACCAGGAATAACAGCCCGGCGGGCAAGGTTCTGATAATCGGCGGGGGAATCGCCAACTTCACCGACGTGGCGAACACGTTCAAGGGAATAGTGAGGGCGCTGCGTGAATACAAGGAGAAGCTGAAGAAAGCGAAGGTAAGCATATTCGTTCGGAGAGGTGGGCCGAACTACCAGGTGGGGCTCAAGCTTATGAGAGAACTGGGAACCGAACTAGGCGTGCCTATCGAAGTCTACGGGCCCGAGACGAGCATGACTTACGTTGTGCCGCTTGCGATAAAGAAGCTCAGCGGGAGTTGATATATATGGCAAATGCTAACGAATTATTCACGGACAAGACCAAGGCGTTCATATACAACCTGAAGGCAGGGCCCATCCAAAGGATGCTGGATTTCGACTTCCTGTGCAAAAGGGAGACGCCCAGCGTGGCAGGTATAATAAACCCCGGAAGCAGCGGATGGCACAAGGCATTCTTCGGGAAAAAGGAGATATTGATTCCGGTATTCTCCAGCGTGGCTGATGCTGCAAAAACGATTCCGGATGCTGATGTGATGGTGAATTTCGCATCATTCCGGTCTGCTTATGACTCTTCTAAGGAAGCGCTGGAAAGCAAGACCATAAGGACGGTCGCGATTATCGCCGAAGGGATGCCTGAGCGGCAGACGCGGGAGCTTATCGCGATAGCAAAGAAGAACAGCAAGTGGATAATCGGCCCCGCGACTGTCGGAGGGATTAAAGCCGGCTGCTTCAGGATAGGCAACACCGCCGGGACCATAGAGAACATAACGAATTGCAGGCTCCACCGGCCCGGAAGCGTCGGGCTCGTCTCGAAATCCGGCGGCATGTCCAACGAGATGTATAACATTATCGCGCAGAACAGCGACGGCGTGAATGAAGGCATAGCCATCGGGGGGGATGCCTACCCAGGCTCAACGCTGCTCGATCACCTGAATAGATTTGAGTCCAATCCAGACATCAAGATGATGCTTGTTCTGGGTGAGCTTGGCGGAAAAGGCGAGTACGATATCGCCGAGGCTAAGAAATCCGGAAAACTGACGAAGCCGCTCATCGCGTGGTGCATAGGCACCTGCGCCAAGGTGTTCCCAAGCGAGGTCCAGTTCGGCCATGCCGGAGCCAAATCCGGTAAGGAGAAGGAGACCGCAGACGCGAAGAACAAGGCGATGCGCGAGGCAGGGATTTCCGTGCCGGAATCCTTCGAAGGGCTAGGCAGCGCCATCAAGAACGAATTCGGAAAGTTGAAAGCCGCCGGGAGAATAAAGGAGATAACGGAGAATGAGCTCCCAAAGATTCCCCAGGATTACGCAGCTGCGCTCAAGTCAGGCAGTGTCCGGAGAAGCGCGAACTTCACCTGCACGATATCTGACGACCGCGGGGAAGACGTGCTTTATGGTGGCGTGCCGCTCACAGAGATAATCGAGAAGGATTACAGCATCGGGGACGTGATTTCGCTTCTCTGGTTCAGGAGGAAGCTGCCCAAGTATGCCTCGAAATACATCGAGCTCTGCATGATTGTTGCTGCGGACCACGGGCCGTGCGTCTCCGGCGCCCACAACGCCATCGTTGCATCCAGAGCAGGAAAGGACGTCGTCTCCTCGCTTGCTTCCGGCCTGCTCACAATAGGGCCGAGGTTCGGAGGAGCTATAGACGACGCAGCGCGCGATTTCAAATCAGCCTGCGATTCCGGAATGCCTCCAAAAGATTTCGTGGAGGACATGAAGCGCAGGGCTATCAGGATTCCTGGGATAGGCCATCGGATAAAGTCCAGGGACAACCCTGACAAGAGGGTAGAATTCCTCAAAGCGTATTCAAAGAAGCACTTTCCCGAGACCAAATACTTGAATTACGCACTTGAGGTCGAGAAAATCACGCTGGAAAAGGCCAATAATCTCATCCTGAACGTGGATGGGTGCATCGGCGTAACGTTCATGGACCTGCTTTCCAGCTGCAAGGCGTTCTCCAAGGATGAGCTAGATAGCATAGTGGAAATCGGCTATCTCAACGGGCTCTTCGCGCTATCACGGTCGATAGGCCTCATGGGCCACATATACGACCAGAAGCGCTTGAAGACAGAGCTTTACCGGCATCCGTGGGACGACGTTCTGTTCCTGGAGAAATGAGGCGAGAGCTAGATTCGATTCCATGCCGGCTTGCTCAGGCTACCCTGCGGAGTCTATCTGTTCTGGTCATTTCGCTTCTTATTGCCACAATATCGGTTGTAGTCAGAGAAAATCTCAGGGGTCCATCGCCCAGCCTTTGAGAGTTCATCCTTTCCGCCGCGATTCTCACGAATTCCGATGCTCTTCCGCTCAGGCCACAGCGGCTCAGATATGTTTCGGCCAGTTCGGGGGAGCCGCCTTGGCTGATAGCCGCATAATTAAGTACGGCGCTCGTCAGCTCATCCGGCCTAACGCCAAGTCTTGTTGCTTCGCCATTCAGCCACCGCCGGGTCGTGGGATCCCTGATTTCAATGGCAGTGAAAGAAACGGATTCGCCACTTGGATAGTACCTTCTCTCCACGGAATTGAAATCCGCTGCAGCAGCCAGAATGTTCGCCTCGGAGAAATCGGCCGTCCTGCGGCTGCCGGAGAATGGTGTGCCGCTGCCATGGGCACGAAAAAGGATGTCTGAGGCCAGCTCCTGAGCCACGCTCTTCATATACTGCTGGGGGTCCGCTGGATCGATATGACTATGCTCTATGGCGACAGAGGTGTTACCGGAAGAATCCCTGCTGACGCGCACTGTTGCCGTCCTCACTTCCCGCAGAAGATAATCTGAATCCACGCCGTAGGTCGTAGCAAGCGCCCGGATATCCCTCTCTGCCTCGGCAGTTAGACCTCTCGGCCCCCTCGTGGCTACTGAGGGAGTTTCGGTTCCAAGCCTCTCCCCCCTCAAGCGTTCTATCCTCCCTGCAAGCTCCACAGACCGGCTGTCTCCACGAGCCCTGAGGACCTGCGCAAATTCCCTTGTCACCCGGTCCATCACCAGCTCCCTTGACGGGCCCAGGAAAGTCCCACTCCTGCTCGTGGCGTCAGCCAGCACATGCTCTCTTTCCGAACGGGTCAGCTGGAGCGGCGTACCCAAGATGCCGGTCGCAAGCTGAAGAGAAAACAGCTGGCTCTGTGCCGCAGCTGTCTGCTGCCTCGTAGGTCCTGTTGATAAATCAGGCGCTTGTTCGGTTTTTGGTGGTCCCATGGAACTATCTTGACGGAGAGTGTTTTTATTTGTTGTTTCTTAATAGAGTGAGCCTGCTGCAGATTGCCTCGGAGGAGCAGGGCCTACGGGCGCGGCTGGAGAATGGATTTTAATTTGCAGCGCCCTATAGCATGCATGGCACTTGGCAAAAGCGGCTATATGAAACAGATAGTCATATATCTGAGCCAGAACGATTTTCAGAAGGCATATGAGCTGAGCAGGGAGTACACCACTAATTTCGAGAAGGAGATGATTTCGCATTTCCTTTTTGCAAAGGCCTCTTTTGCTCTGGAGAAGTATCAGGAGGCCGCACTCTCGGCCCGGACGGCTTTCAACCTTAGCGCCAACGAGGACGACATGCTGACCTGCGCTGTGCTGGCCAGCACCGCATATTTCAAATTAAAGGATTATCAAGGGGGCCTGGAACTGCTGCGGCAGATGGAAAAGATTAAGGTGAGCGAAGAGCTTGAAGAGCTCCTCTTCGTTTTTTCCCTGGCCATGAAGGAGGAGAGCGAGGCCGTGAAACACCTTGATACCTTGTACGGACTCAACAGGAAGACCGCGGAAAACCTGCTCATTAGATTCCTATAAGTTAAGCTTCCTATCCGCCCAATATCCGGCCGGCAAGGTATTTTTTAATCTCTATCTTGGAATACGATTACGATGGTCACAAGGGTCGCAGTGATGGACAGGGACGTCTGCATCGAAAAACGGTGCGGCTACGTCTGCGCCAAGGTCTGCCCGCCCAATCGCATGGGCGAGGAATGCATTGTCGTTGAGAAGGACGGGATATACCCCGTGTTCTCCGAGCAGCTGTGCATAGGGTGCGGCCTTTGCGTGAAAAAATGCCCGGTCACATGCATCTCGATAATAAACGTCGCGCAGGAGCTGAGCGACCCGGTCTTTCAGTACGGAGTGAATACGTTCAGGTTGTACGGCCTGCCTCTTCCTCTCGAAGGCGCGGTTTCGCTAATCGGGAAGAACGGCATCGGAAAGACGAGTGCGATAAAGCTCCTTAGCAGGCAGGTGAAGCCGAATTTCGCAGTCTTCGGCAAGGAATGGACGGACGAGGAAGTGATGGCGAAACTTGCGATTGAGGCAAGGAGGTATTTCGCGAAAACAAAGGAGGGGCTTAAGCTCAGCGTGAAGCCGCAGCATATTGACAGGGTAAGGGATGCTTTCAAGGGCACTGCGGAAGGGCTGCTGCGGAGCGTATCCGGCAGCAAGGCGCGGCTCCAGGAGGTCGCGAAGCTTTTCCGCATCGAGGATATCCTCAAGAGGAAGCTCGACCAGCTCTCCGGCGGCGAATTGCAGAAGGTGTCGATTGCCGCATCCTACATGAAGGATTCCGACATCTACTATTTCGACGAGGTCACGAATTACCTGGATATCGAGGAACGGCTCAGGATGGCAGTTATAATCAAGGAGCTTGCCGAGAAAAAGAACGTGATGATGGCCGAGCACGATTTGACCTTCCTCGATTATGTCAGCAATTACGTGTACATCCTCTATGGAGATGAGAACGTCTATGGCGTCGTTTCCGGCGTGAAGAACGTCCGCGTAGGCATCAATGAATACATCGGCGGCTACCTCAAGGACGCGAACGTCCGCTTCCGGGAATATGAAATCGGATTCAGCAAGCACAGCGAAGGGGAAATCAAGGCCGCGGCGCTCGTTAAATATGGTGCGCTTTCGAAGGAATTCGGTGGCAAATCATCCGGCTTCAGGTTCTCGAGCGACCCGGGCCAGATAAAGAAGGGGGAGATACTCGGCCTTGTAGGCAAGAACGCCCTTGGGAAATCGCTCTTTGTGAAGATGCTTGCGGGTAACGAGAAGGCAGACGAAGGCGAGAGGCTCGGCTTCAAGGTATCCTACAAGCCCCAGTACATCACGGCGGAGAATGTCGTGGTTTCCGAGCTCTTTGCCGGGAAAGACCTGGCAATGGGTGTTTTCGAGGACTGCAAGCGCAAGCTCAACATCTCGATGCTCATGGACAAGGAGCTGACCCAGCTTTCGGGGGGCGAGCTGCAGCGCGTCGCGCTGACATTGGCACTCAGCCAGAAGGCCGATGTCTTCCTGTTCGACGAGCCAAGCGCATTCCTGGACATCGAGCAGAGGTTCGAGTTCGCATCGCTGCTGAGGAGGGTAATCAGCGAGAACGAGAAATGCGCATTCGTCGTGGACCATGATATCGTTTTCGTAGATGCCATTGCCAACAGGCTCATCGTATTCGACGGGAAAAGCTCGGTGCACGGGCATGCTTCGGCACCGCTCAATAAGCGCAGCGGGATGAACGGCTTCCTCAAGGTCGCGGGGATAACGATGCGCCGCGACAAGGACAGCAGCAGGCCGAGAATCAACAAGCCCGGCAGCCAGCTGGATGCGGAGCAGAAAGCGGCCGGCGAATATTTCTATTACGAGAGGAAATAGGCGGTTTCCGGCTACCAGCAACCGGTTCTGTGTCTTGAGTTCTGTTGCACGTTTATAGGAACAGAAACCCTTATGCTGCCTTCGCAAACTTCTTCTCAATAGTCTTCTCGCTCATTCTAAGTATTTGCGGCTTCCTTCTGATGAAATCTTTCGCCATTTCAAGCAGCTCCTGCCTCTCTTTCGGGGTCAGAAGCTGAGAAGCCCCGAAGCCTACCCGGGCTAGAACGGCTACTTTCTTCATCTTGCAGCCTTTCGTTGTGTAGGCATAGGAGTGTTTCTCATGGTCTATCTCAAGCATGTGCAAAAACTGTACCGAGCCTTCGATTGTTTCCTGGGCGTTATCGAGAAGCTGAGGCCTTTGAAGGATTGCTTCTTTTGAAAAGAACCTTCTCAGGAATTCGTAATTTCTCTGCATGGTTTCCGGGTCTCTTCCGAGGAGTACTGCTCGGCTGGCTATCTTTTGAGGAGTGAGGCCTAGTTTTCTCAGGCAGTCTGCGTTCCTCTGGATGGTTTCCGGGTCTCTGCCGAGGAGTTCTGCTCGGCTGGCTATCTTCTCGGCGTTTAGACCGAGGTCTTTTAAGAAGGAAAAATTCCTCTGGATGGTTTCCGGGTCTCGGCTGAGGAGAGCTGCGTTTGTTGCAATCTTTTCAGGGGTGAGGCCTAAGCTCTGTAGCGCTTTGGCATTCTGCTGGATTGTGTCCGGGTTAAAGCCGAGGAGATGTGCATTGGTGGCTATCTTTTCAGGGGTGAGACCTAGCTGTTTCAGGCAGTCTGCGTTCCGCTGGATTGTTTCGGGGTCTCTGCTGAGGAGCTGGGCTTGGCTGGCTATCTTTTCAGGGGTGAGGCCGAGGGCTTTGAGGCAGTCGGCATTCCTCTGGATGGTTTCCGGGTCTCTGCCGAGGAGCTGTGCATTGGTGGCTATATTTTCTGGGGTGATTCCTAACGCCTTTAGGGCTTCTGCGTTTCTCTGGATGGTTTCCGGGTTCATGCCGAGAAGCTGTGCGTTGGTGGCTATCTTTTCAGGAGTGAGGCCAAGGTCTTTCAGGTTTTGTGCGTTCCTTTGGATCGTGTCGGAGTCTCTGCCGAGGAGTTGCGCATTGGTAGCTATTTTCTCTTGGGTGAGACCCAATGCTCTCAGGCAATCTGCTTTCCTCTGTATCGTCTCGGGGTTCATGCTGAGGAGTTGAGCACAGGTGGTTATCTTTTCAGGGGTGAGGCCGAGTTCGAGCAGCTTCGCATGCGTCTTCCTGACAGTATCCGCAGGGGTTTTGAGAATGATGGCTCTGGTGGCTTTGTTGAGCTCGTCGAACCTGGGACCTAGGATTTCGCGTAAAACAACTTCTGATTCGGCTAGCATATAGTTGTTATATATGTAATAATAAGGTTTATATTATGGAATATTCAGCTAAGCTTCAGCAACTCTTTCAGCTTCTTTGGGTTGAAGCCGATTATTATCGTGCCATCTATGTCCGTCACTGGCATCGCCACGCCGCCACTTTTCTGCATGACCTCCTTTGCGAACTCCGGATTCCGCTGGGCGTTCCGCTCTTCGAACGCGATATTGTTCTGTTTCAGGAAATCCTCGACCTTGACGCACCAGGTGCAGTCGTCCTTAGTGTAGACAATGACCTTTGCCATGGATGGGATTTCCCCATGAAACATTAAAAAATCATGTCGGATTAGCTCTACCATGAAGCCGCTCAAAAAGATATGGATGAATGGGAGGTTCGTAAACTGGAAAGATGCGAAAATCCACATCCTCACCCACGGCCTCCAGTATGCGACTGTGATATTCGAGGGCATGCGCTGCTACGATACTCCACATGGTCCGGCGATATTCAGGATGAAAGACCACTATAAGAGGTTCTACCAAGGCGCGAAATCCTACCAGTTCGAAATCAACTATTCGATGGACCAGCTCATGAAGACCACGCGCGAGCTCATCAGGATCAACGGCGTAAAAAGCTGCTACATCCGCCCCCTATGCTATGTCGGGTATTCGGAAATCGGGATAAGCACGCAGGGCAAGCCATTCGAGCTCTCTATAGTACCCATCGATTTCACCAAGTACTTCGGAAAAAAGGCAGAGAAAGGAATCAAGTGCATGGTCTCCAGCTGGAGGAGGATAAGCACGAATGTGCTTTCGCCCCATGTCAAGGCTTCGGCAAATTACCTCAATTCCGCCCTGGCCAAGCACGAGGCGGTCAACGCCGGCTATGATGAGGCGATATTGCTTTCCCACGACGGTCATGTTTCGGAAGGCACTGGGGAGAACATTTTCGTGGTGCGGGACGGCGAGCTGGTCACTCCACCCCTCCATGACGGCGTGCTGGCAGGCGTCACAAGGCAGACGGTCATGGAGCTTGCCCGCGAGCTGGATATATCGGTAAGCGAGCGCTCGATACTGCGGGACGAGATGTATACGGCCGAAGAGATGTTTCTTTGCGGGACTGCCGCGGAGATAACACCTGTTTTGAGCGTGGACCAGCGGCAGATTGGGACCGAACCCGGCCCTATCACAAAATGCGTCAGGGACACGTACTTCAACGTGGTCCAGGGCAAGGACGAGCGGTACCTCAAGTGGCTGGATTTCGTGAATGAGAAGCGGCGGCCGGTGCTGGAAACCGACAGCTTCTAGCGCCTAGGCATCCGCCCCGCGAAGCCCTCTTAAATGTTTCTAGGAATCAATATCACAACAGAGTCAAATGGGGTCATGGGCTAACCTGGTAGACTGAAGCCTTCGGGCAAACTTTTTGGAAAAAAGTTTGACAAAAAACTTGGCATTCAAAAAGTTTAGAGAAAGGCTTTGATCTGTGTTCAAATCACAGTGACCCCATACCCATTTCTTTTTTCTTCTGCAATCGCATGGTCAAAAGACCTGGGGTCTGACAAATCTATTTTGAAATCTCATTCTTCAAGAATTGCCATCTTCTTTACAGACAAAACTTTTCTGAAAGTGTTATAAGTGTTGTCATGATTATTCGATAACATGGCCGAATACGAATTCAAGGTAATCTACTTACCTCCGAATGGGGTCATGCTCATGCCATGGGCATCCCAAGAGTTGAAAGACTCAATTGGACGCGGATGCCTTGAAAGAGCATTGAATAAACATGCAAAAGAAGGTTGGGAGGTCATTAGCGTTGATACGGTTACACGCGGTAATTTCCTTTGGCTTAGGACATCGGCCCTCGTAATCATGCGCAGACAGAAAAAATAGTGGCTTTTTTCTTCTCATATGACTGAGATTTGAACTTTTCGGAAGTTCGCAGTAAGCCCATTTTGATGCTAACATTTCTATTTCTTGCGTTTGATTATCAGCCGATGGACAGGCCGGATATCGGGCAGGAAATAAGTAGGCGATGCGTCGGCAGGACGCAAAGCATAGAGGAAGCCCAGCGCGTAGCACAGCGCTACGAGATGGAGGGCTTTGTTGCAGAAATCGTCAGGAAAACCCGGGCCGGGATAACCATATTCGAGGTCTGGGTGAGCAAGGCGCCAGACGTCTTCTCAGCAAAATCGCCGCCCGGGCTGGGATAGATTCGACACACGTCAGGATAAATAATCGGCCTTGCCAACATAAAATCGACGTTTTTGTGTGTTTTTACAACAGTTTATTCCTCATTCTATGCATTTTTGCCCACCAAATGAAGGTAGATATATAAACCCAAGACACCCAGTACTTAACTCCTGAAGGAAAAAAACGTGGAACCAGAAATCATCCATAACGAGGTGGGGACCATGGATGGACCGAATGGTTTGCCGAAGGTCGGCTTCAACAGCAAGGCCTTCTGGCAGGAAGCGAATGCTTGGCTTGCAAAAGGCACACGCGAGATGCTAATCAATGCAAGGGACAGGGATGGCCTTGAAGCCGCCTATGACCGGATGGATGAGGCACTAGGCGGGCTGGTGGAGCGCCAGAACCCCTCCGAAGGCGTCAAAGAAGAGCTCAACCAAAAATTGAATGACAGAATCCGGCTTGTCGGCAGGATGATGAACGCCAGCAACATTGATGCCAGGATATTTTGGGAAGCGGATATGAAATCGGTCGCCATGGTCGTCTTGAAGGCATTCGGGAGGACAAGGACCGAGGTCTTCCGAATAGACAGGATTGTCGAGAACGCCACAGATACCCTTTGCGAAGGTAATTTCACTAGAGAAGGGGCAGGAAGGCTGCTTGCCGAGCTTTCGGTTTATGGGTGCAAGGATGTCAGGCAACTGTTCGCGAAGCTTGATGATACCCCGAGCCATATGGAGTTCCTCAAGCTTGCCTGCGAAAAAGGTACGAAAAAAGCAAAGGCAGCAGCAGAAAAAACATTGAACGGTCTCATGCCGGCAATGACGCTCAAGCCTCTGGCCAAAGTCATGCCCATGCCGATGCTTGCCGTTGTAAGGCAGCCCCTGCGGCATGCCTAAAAGCCTTCTTTTCCTATTTCATTTTGCATGGAACCTAGGGTAAAAACCAATCTTCCACCTTGGCTGAAAATACGCCATAGGGAAAACTCCGGTACGAACGAGGTCGCAGGCATTCTGAAGAACCTCAAGCTCCATAGCGTGTGCCAGAGCGCGCATTGCCCGAACCGCAGCGAGTGCTGGGCCGCGCGAACCGCATCGTTCATGGTGATGGGAGAATATTGCACGCGGTCATGCAGGTTCTGCGCAGTCAGGACGCTTGCCAGGCCACCCCCGCTCGATAGCAACGAGCCAGTAAAACTTGCGAAGGCGATCGCTTCACTCGGGCTGAAGTACGTAGTAATCACATCGGTTACCCGAGATGACCTCCCCGACCAGGGCGCTGGGCATATCGCAGAGTGTGTTCGCAGCCTGAGAGGAATCCCGGGGTTAATCATCGAAACGCTGGTGCCTGATTTCAGGGCGGATGAGGATGCCATCCTCCAGCTCGTGCAGGCTAATCCTGACGTCATATCGCACAATATCGAGACCGTTGAAAGGCTCACTCCGTTAGTACGGGATAAAAGGGCTGGTTACCGCCAATCGCTCGAGACGCTGCGCCTTGCCCGCGAGCTATCGGGAGGAAGGATTACCACCAAATCCGGCCTGATGCTCGGGTTCGGAGAGAAAGAGGAAGAAGTGGTAAGCGCGATGATGGATTTGCGCTCTGTCGGGGTTGATATCCTGACGATTGGGCAGTACCTTGCCCCTTCGAATACGAACAGGCACATTCGGGTCAGGGAGTATGTGGAGCCATTGAAATTCGAAGGGTATCAACTGCTAGGCTACTCATTGGGCTTCTTGCATGTGGCGAGCGGGCCTTTTGTGAGAAGCTCCTATCGCGCATCAGAGTCGTTCATAACAGGCGCCATCCAAACCATAACGAGCCGATAACCCTAGTGAATCACCCAGGGCTAAAGCCCTGGGCTTCCTGCTTCGTTGAAGAAACTTGCTCGGAATGAGTAGAGGTGCCTTCTCCACAGGCTTGACGTCCCCCAATTCCTGGGGTAGCTCGTGTGAGTATATTTCTTGCTGCATTGAGGTCTCGTGGCATCGATGCCCCGCAAGGGCATTCATGCCACCTCTCCGCAAGCGTTTTCTTACGTATCAGACCGCAGCTGCTGCACGTCGACGTGGTATGGGCAGGATCG
>JAZDMN010000003.1:0-9374 GCA_043800955.1 Microcaldota archaeon | reverse complement strand
TTACATTAATCGTGCCTGCCGCCCTGCACCCTATGGAGCAGGAGTTTCTCGAATCGCTGTAATTGAAGTAAAAGCCGGAATCAGTTGCACTTGCATTTCTTCTTGCAGGCGCACTTCTTCGACTTCGACTTCACAAGCTTCAGCGGCTTCTTCTTTACCGGCTTCGGGCCCCATGCGTATATAGGACCGCTGACGGTACTGACTACTTTGCTGACCAAGCTGTTGATAGTTCCAATCATTCAAACCCACCTCTGATGATATTTTTTTGATGTTATTATTTATGGTTAAAAGGGTATAAAAAGGTATGCTTTGGGTTATCCAGTGCCGTTTTTGGCCACAAACAGGAGCGGAACCCTCATCTCGAGGCGGATGCCGTCCGCCCTCATTTTGCCATCCTCCCCGAACGACTCAAGGCGAAGCAAAAGGTCCCTCATGAGCATGCCGCGCTTATCAAACCCTGAAACCGCCCAGGCGGCGCGTTCGACCTCTACCTGGTTTTGCGACAAAAGAAGCGTGCCGGCTACCCGGATTGCACCGTCATGCTCACGGAATCCCTCATAGACCGATAAGCTGATCAGGGGATGGATGGCTTCGAGCGAAAACGCCCTCCGAAGAAGGCGTTCTTTCTTTTCTATCGAGCGCGGGTTCGTGACGTGATTCTCCCTCTCGGAATAAATGTCATATGAGACAGAGCCCGCTATCTTGGCGAAAATCTCGCAGGCCTCTTTCGCTTCACCCCTTTCTAGAAGGATTTCCGCGCATTCGAGCCTTTTTTCCGAAGCATTGCCGTACAGGCTTGCGGCGAGCCTCACAGCATCTGTGGTTCCTATCCTCATCGCCGCATCCGCGCAAGCATCCTTCATGTCATGATAGGATATATCGAGATATCGGAACTTGATTGATTCAAGTACTTTTAATCCGGCCTTCAAGCCATCGAGGTCTCCGGTTGCGATAAGCGCCTTGAATTCATTGAGCATCTGTGTATTCTGCTCCTTCAGCGCATTCCGTTTTCCATCCATATATGCGCTGAGTGTGAATATCGAATCTGTATCGAGGCGCTCCGGGACCATCTTCTCCATGTCGTAAAGAATTCCCATAGCTATCTCGAGCCGTTCTTCTTCAGCTTCTCCAATGCGCTCTATGGCCCGCACAGCCATATCCGCATGGCCGTCGCTTATCGCTACGATGAGCCTCATCCTGTTGTCGAGATGGATGCCCTGGGTCCTAACCTCTTCATATCCCCCTTTGGCCAGGGTGGAAAAGAAGTGAAGTTCCTCGCTTGCGCTCGCTATCGCGAGGCAGCGTGCCGCATCCTCGGTCTTCCCAAGCCTGTAGTACAGCCTCATCGCATGGTATGCCATCTCGGCAGGACTGTCCATCGCCATGAACATCATCGAAATCATCGAATTCGTCATTTCCCTGATATTGCCGGCAGAAAAAAACATCCTTGACTCGGGTTTGTCGCCGGTTTTATCGCAGCGTTGCTCTTCGTTTTCCATCTTTTTGCCGCTGAGCCCATCAGCTATCCACTCTGCAACATAGGGGTAAGCGCCGAAAACCGACAGCCCCGCCAGATACCTCGCGTAACCATCTAGCCGCATTAGATGTTCGGCCGGGCCTTCCATGGATTCAACATTTTGCTCCGCAGAAAGGACCCTCAGGAGGACGTAGTCCGACTCGCGCACACCATCCGAACCGATCCTTTGTGAAAGCGCTTTCGCCTCGCCGGCCAGCCCGCGCTCAAGAAGCATGTCAACGGCCCGTTTATAGAGGCCGAGCCTTTCCAGTTTTCCAGCCGTTTCAATGGTTTCTATTACCGAGCGCATGCGTTGCGAATCCTCGATTAGCCCTGCGTTTTGGTAAGCTCCGAGAGCTCTCCTGAAATCGCCCTTCTCTTCCAACGCCTTGCCGAAACTGGTACGCCTGCGGTGCATGACATAATTAATGGTTGGAAGTGTTTAAATATACTCTTTTTATCATCTTTTTACACAATTAAAACAGCGTCGTCTGGCCGCCAAGGTCCATGAAATTCCCGAATCGGATGCCTATCCTCCGGACTTCCATGGGATTATCCGCGAGGAACGCCTGGACGAGCGCCTCCTTCTCCTTGTGGATGTCCGCGTCCCAGCTCTTCGGGTTGCGGAAAGATTCGGATTTCGTATGCGTCTTCAAATCCTCGGTCACGAAAATCAAAGAAAGCGTCTTGTAGGATTTCTTCATCTGCATGAGTCGTTCCTTCGCCTCCTTTTCAAGTTCCCCTAGTTTGGCCAGGAACATGTACGGGTCCCGCGTTTTCTCCTTCAGAGTGCCAATCCGGCTGATTTCATCCTGCTCCTTCTCGCTTCCCAGTCCCGAGTCATATCTCCCGCGCCCAAGGTCATGGAGCCATGCGCCCGCTTTCCTTCCAAATACATCGACAAGCGCAATCGGGTCCAGTTTCTCGATGTTGCCGACTTTAACGACGCCCATCTCAGAAAGAGCTTGGGCGGTCTTGGGGCCTATCCCCGGCACTTTCTCTACAGGAGAGCCGCTTATCATCTTCGCTTCCGCAGCCCGGTCGAGGATAAGGAGTCCGTCGGGCTTGGATTTCGATGATGCCATCTTCGCCCCCAGGAGCGAAGGAGCGACGCCGATGCTGCATACGAGGTCCAGCTCATCTTTAATCGCCTTTTTCAGCACTTCTGCTATCCCGCCCGCATTCTCATCTTCGACGTTCCATTCGTCGATGCTTGCCTGCACGACCTTGATGCAATGCCTGCGGATTAACCCGTCAATCTGCATCGACACCTGTGAGTAGTATTCATGGTCCACTGGGATGAATATCGAGTCAGCAGGAGAGGCGCGTTTTTTCGCAAACGCAATCGGCATCCCGGAATGGATGCCAACAGCTCTGCCGGCATAATTCACCGTGCTGACCACTCCGGAATCCGCGGTCCTTCCGCTGTAAACGCAGACAACGACGATTTTGCCACGTGCCATAGGCCTGCGTTTCTCCTCAAGCTGGGCAAAGAAATAGTCCATATCGATGTGGAGGTACACGATTTTATTCACCCAATAAGAATTAATTAGGTTGCCATCGCTAACCTATCAGATGAAAGTCTACGACGAGATGGCGGACTATTACGACTGGATATACTCGGATGAGCTGGACCTCAAATTCTACCTCAACGAGGCCAGGAACGCACGCGGCCCTGTGCTGGAAGTCGCCTGTGGGACCGGCAGGATACTACTCCGGCTCATACAGGACGGCATCGATGCGACCGGCATCGACGTATCCGAAGGGATGCTGAAGAAGCTCCAGGACAAGGCCAAAACGCTCGGAATCAAAGCCAATGCCATCCAGGCCGACATGACGGATTTCAAGATAAACCGCAAATTCAACCTCATAATCATGCCATACCGGAGCTTCCTGCACCTCAAAGACAGCGAAACGAGGGGGAAGACGCTGCAGAATCTGAAGGAGCACCTCGCCAAAGCTGGGAGGCTCATCCTGCATACGTACAACCCCTCAAACGAAGAGAGGAGTATGCAGGATGGCTATCACAACTATGATCATGAGGAGATTTCATCGCCGCAGGGGATGAAATACCGGCTGGATTGGTTCCTGCATTTCGAGCCGCGCAGGCGGATCGGCCACTACAAGATAATTTTGAAGCCCGAAGATGGCCTTGAAAAAGAATTCTTGATGGACCTTTCATTCGTGACGAACCGGGAGCTTGAATCGCTTCTGAAATCCGCCGGTTTCCGGAATATAAAATCCTACTGCGGATTTTCCTACGGCGCAATCAACAACGAGTGCAAAGAGGTGCTTTGGATTGCCGAACGCTGACGTTTTTTCTAAAATAGCATCAGCCCTTGGGATGGGCGAGAGATCCATACGCTTCTGGCGATTCCGCGACGGGATGGGCAATTTCGAGCTCTCGGTGCCCGAAGGATGGAAATACGATGAGAATGTCGCGGTGGTCGATGGGAAATACACTATATCGTTCCAGTCAACGGATGGCTTATGCCAGTTCACTGTGGCGGTGGATGCGCAGCTGCTGGAGAAGTTCAGATTCGCAAAATACGCCAAGGAAGAACTCGAAAGCCCGACCTCAGGCATATTCGCGATAGTCCGTAAATCCCGCTTCCATGATATGCCTGCATACGTTCGGGATTACCACTATTCCTCTGGAACGAAGAAGTTTTTCGGCGGCGGGGTGATGTTCTCCACCGGCAATATAGTCTTCTCATTGTCCTGGAACGCCCCGGTGGAGCGGCAGACGGTCATGGATGCCGTGTTCAGCCATATGCGAAAAACGATTGTGCTTCATAAGGGATTCGTGGTCAGCAGAGGCAAGGGTTCTCTTAGGGAGAAGCTCCGGGAAATGAACAGTGATGAAGAAGAGGGCAATAGCTGATGAAGGTCCCGGACAGGTTCAGGGAGAGGTACTGCAGCCTTGTAGACGACGAAGACGCATTCCTATCATGCCTGGAGGAGCTTCTTCCGAAATCCTTCCGGGTGAATACCATAAAGTCCTCCGCGGAGGAAGTGATGCGCAGGTTCGAGAGCTACGCCATTGGCCTCTCGCGGGTGCCATGGTACAGCGATGCCTTCATTTGCGACAACCCTGAAGCAGGGTTCTCGCTCGAGCATTTCACGGGCGCCATCTATATGCAGGAGCTCGTTTCCATGCTTCCCCCGCTGCTTGTGCGTGAGGAGCTTGGAACATCCAGGTTCGTGCTGGATGGCTGTGCCGCGCCGGGTTCAAAGACCACCCAAATAGCTGCGATGATGGGTAATCGGGGCACGCTGATTGCCAATGATGTCTCATACAGCAGGATTCGCGCCCTGAAATTCAACTTAGAGAAAGCCGGCGTCCTCAACACGGTAATCACGAACCGCGACCTGAACGCCTTCCAGAACCTGAGGTTTGAGGTCATCGTGCTCGATGCGCCTTGCTCTTCGGAAGGCACAATCCGCAAGAACTATGACGTCTTCGACACATGGTCCGAAGGCGGGATACGGCAGTACTCCAATGTCCAGAAGCAGCTCATTGTGAAGGCGTTCGATATGCTGATGCCTGAAGGCACGCTTGTGTATTCTACCTGTACCTTCGCCCCTGAAGAGAACGAGGGGGTTCTGCAGCACCTCATCGACATGCGGCCCGAAGCCCGGCTGGAAAAGATATCATTCGAAGGGCTCCGGACATCGGAAACCGTCGGCTCGTGGAACGGAATAGAATTCAGCAGCCAAATCCGCAATGCCGCGCGCATCTGGCCGCACCACAATAACACGGGCGGCTTTTTCCTTGCGAAGGTGGGAAAATGAGGCGCAAAGGCACATCCGAGGTGATATCTCCCGAGGGAACGAAGGAGAAGGTTTTTGGCTACCTCGAGGAGCGATTCGGCCTGGCGCGCTCGATATTCGACGACTACGGGCTCTATATGGCATCCAAGGGACGCATCTACCTCGGCCCTCGGAGAGTTCCCGACCTGCCCAAAATCGCCACTATCGGCCTCCTCATAGCGCGCGTAAACGTCGCGGTCAAACCGTCGACCAACCTGCTGCAAGCCGTCGGAAGGCATGTCAGCAAGAGCATCATCAATGTGACAAAAGAACAGGCGCTCGCATATGCCAAGGGCGGCGACTTCAAACCCGAACCAGCCGCGATTGGCGGCATTTCAGAGGGTTATGTTCTTGTCCGTTTCGAGGGCGCCCCGCTTGGTTGCGGCCTCCTGCAGAAAGGCATGGTGAAGAACATGTTGCCCAAGGCAAAACGCCTGGAAATCAGGTATATATGATGCTTTTTTATCTTATCGTAAATTTGATAATTTACGATTCGGACAAAATTTATAAAATTTTGTCCTTTTGCGAAGGAGGAATGAATCCATGAATGACTGCATCTTTTGCATGATCGCATCGGGCAAAATCCCGTGCACGAAAATCGCCGAGAACAAGGACTTCCTGGCGTTCCTAGACATAAATCCCATCAATCCGGGCCACACGCTCATCATACCCAAGAAACATGTGGAAAACGTGTTCGACCTCGGGAAGGCCGAATACGCCGAGCTGTTCGAGATGTCGAGGAGAATCTCCGAGCCCCTCAGGAAAGCGGCGGAGGCCAAAAAAATCGGGGTTATCGTGGAGGGGTTTCTCGTTCCGCATGCGCATGTCCACCTCGTACCCCTCAATTATGCAGGCGAACTGAGCTTTTCACGGGCGAAAAAAGCGGACCCGGCAGAACTTGCCGCGATGGCTTCGCGCATCAGGCAACAGCTTTAAATTTTCCTAGCAAATAGTCTCTCAATCAAATTCTTACAAGGTGATATGTTTGGACAAGAAGGATTATCTGAAAACGACGGTAGAGCACATCGACATCAAGAAAATCAATTCAACCGAGATTATCGAAGCGATGAAGAAGATGTCATTCACCTCGCGCGACCTCGGTCGGGCATCCGAGATATACGACATGATGCTTGGCGAAAAGGAATGCGCGATTATGCTCACACTCGCCGGCAGCACAAGCGCAGGGGGCTGCATGAACCTATACACAGATCTTGTGAAGAACAACATGGTCGACGCGATTGTCGCCACAGGCGCGAGCATCGTGGACATGGACTTCTTCGAAGCGCTTGGCTACAAACACTACCGGGGCACCCCCTATGTGAACGACCGCGAATTGCGCGAAAGGTACATCGACAGGATATACGACACCTACATCGACGAGGAGCAGCTCCAGGAATGCGACAAGACCATCGGCTTGATTGCGGATTCGCTCGAGCCGTGCCCGTACTCCTCGCGCGAGTTCATCCGCGAGATGGGCCGGTGGCTGACGAAGAATTCCAAAAAGAAGGATTCTCTTGTGCAGGCCGCATTCGAGAACAACGTCCCGATTTTCTGCCCTGCATTCTCGGATTCGAGCGCGGGCTTCGGCCTCGTCCTCCACCAGCACAAGCACCCGGACAAACACGTTTCCATCGATTCTGTGAAGGATTTCTACGAATTGACGAAAATCAAGATGGCAGCGCCGACCAGCGGCCTGCTCATGATTGGCGGCGGCGTACCGAAGAACTTCGCGCAAGACACCGTGGTCTGTGCAGAGGTGCTGGGCAAGGAAGTCCCGATGCACAAATACGCCATCCAGATTACTGTCGCGGACGTGCGAGACGGCGCATGCTCAAGCTCGACCCTCAAAGAGGCAAGCTCATGGGGCAAGGTCGACACGACCTACGAGCAGATGGTTTATGCGGAAGCGACATCGGTCCTCCCGCTTCTGGCCAGCTACGCTTACCACAAGGGCAGCTGGAAGAAGAGGAAGAAGTGGGAATTCGCCAAGATGCTCGGCTAATCTTCATCCTTTTAAATTTTCACGGTTTTGCTTTCATCATGATACGGCTGAAAACCCAGATACCCGGGCCCAAATCATTGCGAATCCTCAAGGGGCTTAAGCAGAAAAACGGCGGATGGTCGGTTTCTTATCCGCTCGTTTTCTCAGGGCGGGGCCATGGCCCGTATTGCGAGGACATCGACGGAAACGTGTTCCTCGATTTTGCGAGCCAGATAGCATCGAACCCGCTCGGGTACAACCATCCGGCATTGCTCAAGGTGGTGAAGAGCTACTCGACGCGGCATCCTCTCAAATACGCAGGCCAGGATTTCGCTACTGAGGAGCACCTTGGAATGATCGAGCGCCTGCTTTCCATCTCACCGTTTTCGATGGACGCCGCGTTCCTGATAAACTCCGGCGCCGAAGCCGTGGAGAACGCGATAAAAGTATGCATGAGGAAAAGGCCCGCGGCCAAATTCGGTATATCCATGGCCGGGGGATGGCATGGGAGGACGCTCGGGGCGCTATCATTCACGAATTCGAACAGGGTTCACAAAACGGGCTTCATGCGCTTCCCGGCCATGCGGCTCCCGTTCAACGAGAATGCGGGTGACGAGCTAGAGCGGATTTTGCGGGCCGAGGCCTCGGCTGAAGAGATAGGCTTCGTAATCATAGAGCACGTCCAGGGCGAAGGCGGCTATAATATTGCGGAAAGGAATATGGTCGAGGATATACGCAGGATAACGAAAAAGAATGGCATTCCCTATATCTCCGACGAGGTACAAGCAGGCCTCGGAAGAACCGGCAAATGGTGGTCATTCGAGCACTTCGGGATAACGCCTGATGTGTTCTGCGCGGCAAAGGCCCTGCAGGTGGGCGCGGTCGTGTCGAGGAAGTCGATGTTTCCGGGCGAATCCGGTGCCTTGTCCAGCACCTGGGGTGGAGGGCATGTCCTTGACATGGCCCTGGGCATGAAAACCATAGACATAATCAATAAGGAAAAAATGCTCCGGAAAAACCAGCTTCTCGGGGAATATATGCTCGGGCGACTTAACGACATGAAGGGCATATCGAACCCGCGCGGCCTGGGCCTGATGATGGCCTTTGATTTCAAGGACGCCTCCATGCGCGACGACCTCGTTGTCGAATGCGCGCGGATGGGCCTTCTCGTCCTTGGCTGCGGGCAGAAAAGCATCCGGCTTATCCCGCCATATGTCAGCGGCGAGGACGATGCGGACCGGGCTTTCGACATCCTCGAGCGGGCGGTTATGAAGACGTCCATCGGCGGATTCCGCCATACCGGAGCCATATGCGACTTCATCCACTGCGGCAGGCATATAGCATGAACTTTCCAGGATTCCACGGGTGACCATCTGAAGAACACCGTAGAGATTTGCGCGAACTGCGGCAAGATTTCAAAGGAGCATAAGGAGGATTTCCTCTGTCCTGATTGCGGCGCGAACGTTTCCGTGGTTGTGCCGATTGCGATGTTCCATCAGATGGTCAAAAGCGGCCTTGCCAAGGAATGAATAATCCTCATTTTATCCAATTTACTGTAACCTTAAATATCCTTCTATTACAATAATTTGCGGGATAATTATGAGGTTACGCCACGCAGATGAGAGGAAATCTGTTTCTGGAATAAATCGAGATTCGTTCATTCGGAAAGCATACAATTCGCTTGTATTAAAATTCATAACAACGGCCGCAGCAAGCGCAATCGCCGTCGCGCCTATAGCCGAAGGAATCGCCCGCGCGCAGGAAGTCCCGCAGGCATCCGCTCAGGATGGGGGCACAATGGAAACCGCTACCATACAAATCTTCAGCGGCATCGTATCGCAGAACACTGTTGCCATTTCATTGGTATACGGAGAACGGGCGCTCGATTCGCAGGTTTATCCATCGACAACAGCAGAACTCCAGGTAAGCAACATTGATGACTTAGGCGTCGAATTCAAGCTGAATATCGCGAGCACAACGTCGCGGCCAGACCAAAATGCGTCATTTCGCGTGAATTATGACGGAACAAGGAGCGGGGATGTATCCGTTTTTGCCCCGCTCGGG
>JAZDMN010000002.1:0-45433 GCA_043800955.1 Microcaldota archaeon | reverse complement strand
CGGACAAGGCCCTTCTTTCCATATTCGGCCCGCAGATGTTCGATTTCATATTCAAGTTCGTCGCGGGCAGCATCGCGATTCTGTACATCATATTCGTTTTCATCGGGCCCGGGCAGGGCCTTGTGCTGATAGCCGGCGCATTCGTGATATCGGCGATAATACTGCTGATGCTCCTCATAATGTTCTCAAGGCGCTTCCTATCCCTCTTCTCATTCGCCAGGGGACTGCCCGTGATTTCACGCCTGTATGATGTGGTTGTGAGGATGCAGGACAGCTCGCATGTGGTTGTCAGGAAAACCCCGCACATACTCGCCCTCATCATGGTGAGTTGGGTCTTCCGCTCGCTCTCATGGTATTTCGCAGCGAAAAGCGTCGGCATCACGCTGGGCACAGAATTTCCGGAGGTGTTCTTCTATTTCTTCCTCCAGCCCCTTGTGACCATGCTGGAATTCGTTCCATCGCCGACGATAGCTGGGCTCGGGCTGAGCGAAAGCGGCACAACGCTCGTTTTCTCGCTCTTCGGAATCGCTGGCGCCCAGGCCGCCACGTTCGCCCTGATTGTCAGGTTCAAGAGCACGCTGCTTCACCTTCCGGCCGTGCCTGAGGGCCTCCGGATGGTGAAACTGCATACGAACGAGATTCAAAAACCAATATAAACCCGTTCTAACACAATAAACAACAATGTCTGCAGAATCAGAACGCTTATTGAGGGAAATCCTCGGCCCCCGATTCGATGAGCTGAACGAAGCCACCAGAACCATTATTCTCGGAACCCCGGCCGAAACCATCAGGAAGGCGCATGCGAAGCTGCTCGAACTTGGTCTTACCCCAGAGAAAATAGCCAGTCGGGCAGGGCTCCTTGGTTTTAACCCCGAAACCATCCAGAGGAATTTTTCCTTCCTTAAGGACCTCGGCATCACCCCGCATAAAATCGCAACACTCGCACAACTCCTTGGCAATAACCCTGAAACCATCCAGAGGAACGCCAAAGCACTGCAAGACCTCGGTCTCACCCCTGAAAAGATAGCCAGTCAGGCGCAACTCCTCAGCATGAACCCGGAAACCATCCAAAGGAATGCAGACTGTCTGAAAGCATTGGGTCTCACCCCGGAAAACATTGCCAGCCAAGCACAGCTTCTAAACAGAGATCCGGAAACCATCCAAAGGAACGCAGACTGCTTAAGAAAGCTAGGTCTCAGCCCTGAGAAAATAGCCACCTACGCCCACCTCCTCGGCTATAACCCGGAAACCATCCAGACGAACGCCAAAGCGCTAAAAGACCTTGGTCTTACCGCTGAGAAGATTTCAAGTAGGGCATATCTCCTCGGCTATAACCCGGAAACTATCCGGAGGAATTTTTCCTTCCTTAAGGACCTCGGCATCACCCCCAAGAAGATAGCAACACTTGCGCACCTTCTAAGCAGAGACCCGGAAACCATCCAAAGGAACGCACAAAGTCTGAAAGACCTAGGCCTCAGCCCCGAAAAAATCGCCACCCACGCAGATCTCCTTGGTAGAGACCCCGTAACAATCCAGACGAACGCACAACGCCTGAAAGACCTCGGCATCACCCCTGTAAAGATAGCTAGCAGGGCATATCTCCTCGCCAGAGACCCGGAAACAATCCAGAGGAACGTGGACTGCCTTAAAGCATTGGGCCTCACTCCCGAAAAAATAGCCAGCAATGCACAACTCCTCAGCACGAATCACGAAACCATCCAAAGGAATTACGAATTTCTCAGAAGGTTCTTTTCAAAAGAAGCAATCCTTCAAATGCCCCAACTGCTCGGTAACGCCCAGGAAACAATCGAAAGCTCGGTCCAGTTCTTGACCCTGCTCGGGGTGGACCATGAGAAGTACCCATATGTTCACACGACAAAAGAATGCAAATTGAAAAAAATCACTGCTCTTGCCAGAGCGAGGTATGGGGCTTCGGATGCCCTAACACCAGATGAAAGAACGGAGCTCGTTGTGAAATCAAGGGATTTCGTGAGAGGTAAGCCCAGCATTCTCAGGATGAGTGAGAGGGCGATAGAAAAACAGTTCGCCCGGGCCGCATGATCCTTTTATCACAGCCGTATCAGAAAAGTCGTCCGGTAAAGCCGCCTGCCCTGGTCCCGCCCGACGAGCTTTTTTGTGATGAGCGTCTTGAGCCCAAGCTCGCCCATCAGTTCAACAACGACCTTGGAATCGCCTACATACAGGTCCAGGCCGCCGTCCTTCTCCTCCTCCTTAGTTATGAACGTCTTCTTCTTTGAAAGCCTCTTCAATATCATTTCGGAGTGGCCAAGGACCCTTATCGGGTCCCCGCGGAGCTGGATAATCGCTTCGAAGTAGCCGCCGCTAATCCGTGAGCATTGCTGGCAAATCGTCTTCTTCAGGTCCAGGGGGATCGGGCGCTCGATTTTTACGTTGTTCCCCCTCATGATGAACACGGCCACCTGCCTGTCCGCATCATAGCCTGCAGAATCGAAATCGCCCTTGCATTTACCGATTATGTAATCAGACAGCTTCCTTGCATTATACGGAGCCCACTCTCCCCGCAGGTGAACCCTCATGCATCTGGTACACTGCTCAAGCTCGAAGCGGTCCGGTGTTTTTATCTTCACCGGATAGCAGTCTGCGCAGAACGATTCGATGAACTCCGTCTCGCTGCTTTTCTTTCCGCATCTTGGGCACACAAGGTCTGACATATCGTTTTAAACCATTGAGAATGATATTAAAAAACGATGAGCAAGAACATCAATCAGGCGGTCAACCTCACTTCTTATTTCATAACCCTCCCCCCAGCCCGGTACATTGTGTTCTCCATCGTCCTCCTGGGTATCGCGTCCGGCCTGCTGTTCAACCTGGGTTCCGGAAAGCCGATTGAGGTCGCGATAGCGGACGGCCTGATGCTGCTTACCCTGCCCGCCATCCTCTCATCAGCCCTGATCAAGCTCATGATACGTAAGATGCCGTACCGGAGGATTGCCGCGACGGCTTTGGCCGGGGAGTTCGTTTACTCCATCGCTTACGCATCCAACCTCCTGCTTGCCGGTGTAAACCCCCTCTGGGCGCAGCTTGTAGTTCTGGTGGGCTCGGCCATCGTATTCGTGCTCTGGTACGTGATTGCAAGGTTCGTCTTCATACTGAAATACCGCTCGATAATATTCGCCATGCTCCAGATGCTGTTCTATCTCGTATTCTCCCTGAGCAACCAGGCCATCTATGTGACGAGCGAGCCATTCCTCGACGTAGCCGTGCGGTTCTACATCTCGGCATTCGTCCTCCTTGCCGCTCTGATACTGTTCTTCTTCATAATCAACGCACCGATGAAAAAGAACCTCGGCCTCAGCAGCACCGATGCGATGTCCTACCTCTTCAGCCAGTGGCTTTACCACAACAAGGACGTCGAGAAGGTTTTCTCGCAGGTCGGGGAGGATGTCCGGACCCTGCTTTCCGTAAGCGGGTTCTCCAGGAAGGACGGCACGATATTCTTCGTCACCCCCTGCGTGCATTACGGCCCGTTCGGCAATCTCGGGGGGAGCGAGTTCTCTTACCTGATATCAGATGATATCGACCGGAGGTACAAGTCCCGGACGTTCGTATTCCATGGCACAGTCACGCACGACCTCAATCCTGTTGCCACAACCGAGATATCAAAGCTCCTATCAGAATTCGATTCTGCAGTGAAATCCGCCAAATATCAGGATGCAAAGGTCTCGATATCACTCGGAAAGATGAGCGAGTGCCGTGCGGAATCGCTGAGAATAAACGATTCTGCGATAATAGGCCTCAGCCGCGCCCCCGAAGTCACAGAAGACGTGAATTTCGGGCTTGGTCTGGCCATGCTTTTCGAAGCGCAGAAGCATGTTGGCAATGCGATGATAATCGACCAGCACAATGCCGAGACCGGAGACATCACGAGCTTCGAGCCCGGAAGCCTGGTGGGTTTCAACTACATCCATGCTATACGGAATGCTTTGGCGCGCGTTCCCGCGGGGAAGCCGCTGAAGATAGGCGCATCCTTCCGGCCCGTCGATTCGGGTGTCATCGGGAAGGCCGGAATCAAGGTGGCCGTCATCTCATCTGCGCCGGAATACGTAATCGTGCTGATAGACTCCAACGGCGTAACGCCGGCTTTCCGCAGCAGGATAGATTCGGAGGTCCGGTCGGTCGGCAAAGAACTCGGAAGGGAATTCATCGTAGGCGTATTCACGACCGACACCCACCAGACAAACATGGTCCGCGGCGTGCTGAATCCCCTCAAGGAGGAGGAAATCTCCCTGTCGATAATAAAGGACGCCGTGCGCGAAGCGGTGTCTGATATGAAGGCTGCAAAATACTTTTCGGACACGCGCTGGTTCGACATCCGCGTGCTGGGCGCCAAGCAGTCCATCGAGGTGATCTCCACCGTGAATTCCATTGTCGCGGTAGCCAAAATCACCCTCCCCCTGGTGTTCCTGGGCGGGCTACTCCTCCTGATAGCTATAGCCACCAAGTTCTGAAAAAACTAGTAGACCTCCCCATTCCTCTTCTTCCAATAATCCAGGAGCTCCCGGCATTCCTTTTTCATGAACCCGCTCCTTATCCGCAGCTTCGAGTGCCCTTCCCTCTTCATCCTGCGGTCGCTTACGGTCAGTTCGGAAAACCCGAGCCTCTTGACGTCCGCTATGCCGGTTCCGAAAACGATGGCGTCCGCCTTCGCCCAGTGAATCGCCGAAAAGCACATGGGGCACGGCTCCGTGGTGGAATAAACCGTGCAGCCCTTGAGCTCGTGGCTCTTAAGCCTCCTGCAGGCGAGGCGGAGTGCGTTCATCTCGGCATGATTCGTGGCGTCATGCTTCTGGAGAACGGTATTATGCGAAACCGCTACTACCCTGCCTTTCCTCACTATGCATGAGCCGAAGGGGGAGTTCCCCTTTCTGACCCCGATAATCGCCACATCGATTGCCCTGACCATATACTTCTTTTCTGTTTTCATGCGCCAATCACCATCCTGAGGATATCCCTTATCCCGGGTGCAAAGCCCATAATCATCAGGACAAGGGCGATATAGTTTCGGTCCTCCTCATCCATCCTCTCTTTCTGCAGGGCATATGCGGCCGCGAAGGCTATCCCCACCTTCAGGAGATAGAATGCGAAGAATGTGCCGAAAAACGTACCGATGAAGCCGCCGACGACGTGCTGCTCGAAGTACTGTATCCCAGAAACCTTCGAGAAGATGTCTATCACGAAGAACGTCGCAGCTCCGTCAAGCGACTGCCCGGCGACAACAAGGGTCAGCGCCGTATTCTTGAAATGCCATAATGCAGCATAGGCCGGAATCGCGGCCAGCACGAGTATCGGAAGAGAGTATACGGCGTAACCCATGAACGGGAGAAGCAGGAGGAAATGCGGAAGCCAGAGCGCCAGGCCCACATAAGCCAGCAATTCAGTCCTTTTCAGCATATACAGGATGGCGACAGTGCCCAGCATGAGGGCGGCCGTGACGATATAAATCCCCGGCGTGACCGTAAGGTATCCATAGTCGTAAATATGGCTCTCGAGAACGAGCTCATGCAGCGGGGAGACTGGAAGGAACCTGCCATTGTCGATGGAATCGGTCACTACGCGGACAGTGGAGCCGAAAAGGACGAAGGCCATCACGCCCCAGATGAACGTGCGGTCTATCGCCACCCGTCCCCTGAGCGCCCGGCTGATGGCATATATGGATGCAATGGCAATCAGGGCATATGCGAGCGTGTTGACGATATTGTATCCCGAGCGCTCCCATATCGGGCGGATAAAGTAATCGTATATAAAGTTATCCATCGAACCAACTGCATGAAGAGTTCGCGGAAAAGCCTTATTAAATCCAGCGTGCGCTCCTCGATAGCGAAGCTGCTGGCCCAGGCCCGTTCCGCATACTCTGGGGGCAATCCTGCCCGCTCGAAACGGTACGTCCGTATGGCATTCGACCTGCAGCGGAAGCACAAGGTCGGGCTCCAAAAGGAGCTCCGCAACAGCTTCTGCAGGAAATGCTTCACCATATGGGTGCCAGGCAAAACAGCCACAGTGTATTTCGACCGGAAGAACGACTGCCTCCGCATCAGGTGCGCGTGCAATCATTCGAAAAGGCTGTAGCAACTCTTAAAAAACGGACAAATCAAGGTTGTGCCATGGAACTTTATCCTCATATCTCCAAGCACCTTTCACAGGTCGAGCGGATAATGGCTAACGACCTTGAAAAGGAGGATGCGCGCGTGTTCGGCCTCCTGCTCCCCTTCATAAAACGTGGGGGGAAACGCATCCGGCCTGCACTCTCGCTCCTTTCCTGCTCTGCAGCTGGCGGCAAATACGAGGACATGCTCGCCCCTGCCGCAATCATCGAGCTGTTCCACAACTTCACCCTAATCCACGACGATATAGAGGACGATTCCAAATTCAGGCGGGGCGAACCCACCCTCCATGTCAGCCACGGGATACCTATCGCGCTCAATTCTGGCGATGCGCTTTATACGCTTCTCTGGAAGCGCCTTATTCTGCTGAAAATCCCGCCCAAAAGCCTGATTGCCCTCCAAGCCCTCTATGCCGAAGCCTTCAAGCGGGTGGTTGAGGGCCAGGGGATAGAGCTTTCGTGGATAAAATCCGGGCGCTTCGATGTGACCGAGGAGAATTACCTCCACATGATAAACGGCAAGACATCCGCGCTGATGGGCCTCTCATGCGAGGCAGGCGCTGCAATCGCCCGTGCGCCAATGCGGACAAGGCGGGCGCTCCGTTCCTATGGCGAGAAAATCGGCGCGGCTTTCCAGATACAGGACGACGTGCTGAATCTCATCGGCGATTTCAAGAAATACAAGAAGGAAATCGGCGGCGACATATCCGAAGGAAAGCGGACGCTTATGGTGGTCCATTTCCTCAAGCATGCCCGGGCCCAGGATAGGGCAAGGCTGGTTTCAATCCTCTCCTCGCATTCCAATGCCAAAGAGGACATTTCCTGGACCATCGAAGCGATGCGCGACGTCGGTTCGATTGATTATGCGCGGGAGTGCGCGTTGCGGCTGGTGGAGGAGGCGAAGGCCGAGCTGAAACGCCTTCCGGAATCAGCAGACCGGACGGCACTCGAGTCCATTGCCACCTATGTCATCACCCGAGAGCGGTGATAGGTTAAACGCCCTGCCTGGCAGGGAAAAAGTATTTAAATTCGAACGGCTTATTATCCTCAATGACCTCCCATAAATGCGTAGCGGCCCTATTGTTATTAATCGGCTTGTTCTCAGCGTTCAACCTGGCCGATTACCTTCTTCCCGAAGAGGCGAATGCCACCGTTTCATATACGAATTTCACCCAGAACGGCGCGGCATACTCGCTGGTGAAGATAAACGGGCTGGAGACCTTCCTTCTCAAAAATGGCGAGCCGGTTTCTAACCAGTCCCAGCTCGACTCGGAGATGTACGCGTACTTTACCCGCTCGTTCTACCCCAATTCGACCGAGCTCGACTCATTACGGTCATCGATAAAGAAGTTCAACGACAGCAGGAACAACGGCTATGATTACAAGAACAAGGAAGAGTATGTCTGCAGGGACGACGTTCTCCTGTCAAACGGCAAGATAACCGTTTCCGGCAAGGTCGTAAGGTGCACCGACAACGAGTCCTGCACCAAGACCGCCATGCTACTGTTCTCGGTTTACGGTGAGGGGCTCGGTCTTGGCTCTCCGACAGTTATAATCGCCCCCCTTATGGAATTCACCCCGGTCAGCCTCAAGATGGACGAGCTTCTGGCAAACTACACCGAGCGGCTTGATGCTATGACCGAAAGCAATGTCGCCGAAACCATCAACTATATCAAAAGCACCTCGGTCGAACTGAAAAACCTTTCTCTGAGGATAGAGAAGTCCATATTCAGGACCCCTCGCCTCAATGACACCGCTGACCGGGCCGACTGCAACCTCAAATGCTGGGCCATCTGCCCGTCCTTTGACCTGGACCAGGCCGCAGCCGAAGAAATAAAGACGAAATCCGCCGCACTATCAAGCAAGCTTGCACCGCTGAGCACGTATAACACTACATCCGCAGCAATCTACAACCGCACGGTGACGCGCCTGGAGCACACTAGGCAGGTCAACATGGCAATATATTACCAGGACCTCTTCTCGCCACTCAACCAGAGCGGCGCAGAGACGATAAGTGCTGCGGCTGATGCACTCTCCCATGTCCAGAACCGCACGCTTGGTGACAAGCTGGATTCGCTCCGCTCGCTACACAAGACAATCCCCGAGGACATTTCCGCGCACAATTTCACGAACCTCGACCAGGACATAGCCGATTACACCCGCCTGACGGACGAAGTGTCCCAGGGCTCGGTATTCCTGATGGAAGGGTACAATAAAACGCTCGAGGCCAAGAACCTCGAAAACTCGCTTTTAATCATCCTCCAGAGCAAGGATCTGGATCCGGTTTCCAGCAAAACCCTGGAATTGATTGAGAACAAGACGATAGACCTCGACGCGCAATTCCGGGACGGTCTCACGCTGGCGCAGCTCGATGAGCTCGAATCCAACTACACCGCCCTCTCAGACCAGGAGCAGGAGCTGCTCAAGGCTGAAAGCGACACGCCTGCGACAAAGGTGCTGCTGCTATTCCGCGGATTCGCGCGCAAGGTGAACACTGGAATCGCCAATATGGCCGAGAAGACAGAAATCGTCCAGAGGACCGAGATTCCCGACAGCCCGACAACGCTAGGGGTATTCTCCCTGCTCGTTTTCCTGTCTTTCTCATCCATCGCGATGCTGGTCTTTCTCTACATCTTCTCGACAAACCAGTTCTCGATACCGAAGACAAATCACATACTTCTTGCGTCATTCATTACGATTGTCGTGCTGCTTTTCGTCTTCAGCCTGATGATGTACCTGTTCCTGGGGAAAACCTCGACCGATGCGACGCTGCCGGAATTCATCTCCGACCTCAATTCGAGGAATTCCACGTCCATAGTGGTGGACCTCCGCAACGCGTCTTTCTCTGATGCGCAGGCTATGAGCACCTGCGCCGGACTCCTGGCATCCTCCCTCGCAAATAACAACAAGAGCTGGACGATGTACCAGATTACCCCGAACACGTGCACGAAGACGAGCAGTCTCGGGGTGAACTCCAGCCTGAACGCTGCGGACTGCCTCGAAACCGCGGACGACGCCAAATCGTCCTTCGTGCTCGGATATTCTCAGAAAAGCGAACCGCCCCGCTTCTCGGTCATCTACCAGAACCGGGCGGAGATAAACGCCAACCTTGATTATTATAAGTCATGCCCGCTCGTGGCTCTTTTCAGCTGATTGATATGGCAAAAAAAACCAGAAAGGCGGCTTCTGCCAAAGGTGCAGCGAAAGCGCCTGAAACTGCAAAAGCCCAGACGGAAACGGAAATCCGCAAGCCTGCCAAGGAACAGAAAATCGCGCAGGAAACCAAGGCGACGGGCATGGGTTCAGAGAGCCCTTTACTTGAGCAGCCCCCCATGACAAGCGCTAAAGCCGATTCGCCTTCCCAAAAACCCAAGGTTCAGGAAGTGGGCAGACGCGAGCGGGGCGGGCTTATCAAGGGCATCATGGTCTTCGGGCTCCTTGCAGCAGTGCTGTTCCTTGCATACTACTTCATTACGCTCTCCGAGAACTCGTTCGTTCCGGGCACCGAAGTCGATGCCGAGACGTTCAAGGGGATATTCACGCACTCGGAGAACGTCTACATCGTCATGGACGTCCGTGGAGCACCGGACAACGTGGTAGCCAACAACGTCCTGCAATGCGGGGTGGATTTCGCTGCAAGCAGCGGCATGGGTGGCAAGATCGTCACGCCGATTTCATTCGGAAACGATGGGTGCGTCACTCCTGATGGCTTTCACAAGCCCAAAGAGTGCTTCGCCATGCTGAGCAACGGCGTCACGATATACGTCAAGGAAGGTCCGGGAGGGGCGAAATATTACAGCAACGGCATGGTCGTCCTGGTCGGAAACCAGTATAGCCTCGGTACCTGTGGCATCAAGGTGACCTGAGCCCCATCAGGTCCGCTATCCTTTTTCGGTTTTTCTCCGCACTTTCACTATACACCAGGATAACGATTCGAATTTCTTGTTATATCGTAATTTCTATCGAAATTCCGATGCGGACAAAATTTGTGAAATTTTGTCCCCCTACCTTGTCTTGTACCTGAGGAAGGCGCCGATTCCGCCGAAGCCTGTGAGGAACTGGTTCCCCTCGACCGTATTCGTGGATATTATTTCCACGGGAATATCGTTCTGCCTCGCAAGCTCGTTCAAATCATCAAGGAGAAGCTCCTCGGACTGCTTCTTCATCGATGAATTGCATTTAGGGCATGGAATGGAATCCTCGGGCTTGTCACGATAGGCCTTCCTCGCCTCAGTGCTGCAGGACGGGCACAAGTACAGGCAGCTGGTGTGCGGGAGCCCCTCGGAAAGCATGATCTTTTCGGCCTGATGTGACAGTATGACCTCCCGAACCTCCTTTTCACCGTATGCGGCGAGGCCCTCGTTCACGACGGCCTTGATGAACCTGTCCACGAGGATTTTCTCCTTGATGGCCTCCTGCTGGGACAATATCGTCTCGCTTTTCGATAGCACCTCGCGGATGCCGTATTCTTCAGTGTAGCCGGTATCAACTACGCCCAAGACCTTTATCTGATAGTTGAACGGGCTCATCTTCATGAAAAACTCCTTTGCGGGGCCGGGCCCTCCCACAATGACCCCCTTGACAAAGCATTTTTCTTCTTTCAGGTAAGCATTATCCATCGAATTCCCGATTCTCTTGTAGTACACCTCTATCTGCTCTTCTATCAGCCTCTCATACCTGCGCGCGCTCTGGCCTCCCTTCCTAATCTTGGCATGCGCGGTCGAGTTCAGTTTCTTTATGATGGTGATATTTGTTCCCTTGACAATCGCAATCGTCGCCTCGCGTCCGTCTAAAACCACGACGCCATAAGAATCGGTCGAGCCGAGCATGGACTGGAGCGGCTCCAGGAAGAACCTGCTGTCGCACCGGTACGCGCCTATATTGAGCTTTTCCGGGGGCTCGATGGCGAACAGCTCGATGTCCACCTTCGCCGGATTGTCGGAGACGTTCCCGGCGAAGACCGCAATGCCGTTTGGCGGGGCTTTCTTGTAAATCTTGAAATGGTTCATGATGCGCTCAAGCGCCCCAAGCACGTTCAGCTTTGTCGACTTGGACTTGATGTTGCTGGCCTGGCTCATCTCTTCGCGGAGCTTGTTGCCCATTTCGTGGATAGGCGAGCCTGCGGGTATGTAGACCGAAATGAGCTCGGTGCCGCTGCCCCGGTAGCCCTCGAGCTTACGGAGCTGCTTCTTCAACTGGTATGTCTGTTCCGAGTCTGCCATTCCCTTCACTGCTTCAGTTTTTCCTTGAACTCGGCAAGCCTGGCAGCGAGCGCCGAATCGCCCAGGGCGAGAATCTGCACTGCCAAAAGCGCGGCATTCTTGCCCATCCCAATCCCGACCGCCGCAACCGGCACGTTCGGTGGCATCTGCGCAACAGACATGAGGGCATCGAGACCATCGAGGGAGGCGTTGACAGGCACACCGATGACCGGTTTTGTGGTCCTGGCGGCAACCACGCCCGGAAGCGCGGCGCTCATGCCCGCAATCGCTATGAAAACCTGCGCGGTGGTCTCCCTGACCAGCCTGTCGACCTTCTCAGGATTCCGATGAGCCGATGCGACCTCGTAACGGTAAGGGACGTTGAACGCCGCAAGGACGTCCGTCGCCTGCTTCGCTATCTCCTCGTCGCTTTTGCTTCCGGTCAAAATAAGCACTTTCTCCATGATAACAACTCACGATGAATATTTTTAAATAAATAAGAAAAGGAAGGAAAAGAACCATCATGAAAACGGGCGCGTCCGGCTACGGATTCGACTACGCCACTACCTCGGCTTTGCCGTCAAGATGGTACTTCATCCCGATGATTTTGAGCTTGCCCTCATCCAGCGCTTTCTTGACAATGGGGCTTTTTTTGAGCTTCCTCATTACCCCCTTCACATTGAATACTGCGGCCTTCTCGAGCTCCTCATCCTCGGCACCGCCTTTCTTCGCCCTTTTTATAGCCGGGGCGATTTTTTTCACGATGGCGGTTATGTTCGATTCGTCGTGGTTGTGGTACGCGGCCTTAACAGCGCCGCATTTTTCATGACCCATGACGACCAAGAGCGGGGTGTGCAGGTGCCCAACGGCGTATTCAACAGAGCCTATGCCAATCTTGTCGACCACGGTGCCCGCGCTGATGACAGTGAAGACGTCCCCCAGGCCGACATCGAATATGTATTCAGGAACGACGCGGGAGTCCGAACAGCAAACGACGGTCGCAAACGGATGCTGGCTGGATTTGAGCTCCTCGCGCCTTGGGGCGAAATCCTTCTGCTCCACCCCGCCGCTTACGAACCTCTTGTTCCCTTCTATCAGTCTGTTCAAGGCTTCATTCGGGTCCATTTTCTCATTCCTCTGACTAGATGATTGATAGTTCCAAATATCTTCCAAGGTTTAAAAACCCGCTTTCTTTTTCCGATGCGAGCCCACTCAATTACGAGCAGTTTTTGCAACATTTAAAAATAGTTTGACTCAAGTTAGATCATGACTCACCATAAAAAGGAAAGGTTACTCCAGGCTAGGCGTCTGGAAGAGCAACGGGGGCAATTCTCAAGAGACCTCCATAACGAATCCCGTCTTCGGGAACTACGCGAAAAACACGTAGCGGGAAATCTCACCGCATCCGAATCGCTCGAGCTCATCCTCAATGGAAACAGCGAGCACGTTTCCGCATTGAAAGGGGCGCCGATGACCGCCCACCAGCGCTACCTGAAAATCATGGCCGGCCAGGCGGACTACCTGATTGTCCGCTGCTCAGATGCCCGTATACATAAAACAGACAGCGAGCAGGACACACTTATCGGCATCCATATCTATATCGCAGGAAATGTCATCCCGGGAAAGAAAACCGCATCATTCGAGGAAATCGCCCAGGTAGCATCGCTGGTGCGCAGCGACGGTGCCTGCCTGGATGAGGCGCATTGCAATTGCGGTGCCGTAAATGAGCGCGTAAAATGGGTGAAGGGCGGCATGAAGCCGACCGGAAGCGATTCCCTCGACTGCCTTCTTCACGAAGTGATGGGCCCGACGCCCACAGATAACGCGGTCGCCCAGCTGTCCAAGATGCGCAACCTTCCGGGATTGGGAGGGCGCGCAACCGGGGCTTTGCTTTACGACTGGGAAAAAGGCGGAGTCACTGTCGTGGATGCTAACCAATCCCCGGTCGTTGAACTTCTCGTCGACCTTTTCAACAAGCGGCATGCTGATGCGAACTCCGACGGCCATCTCGCCGAAAGGCTTACCAAGCAGAAGCCCCATGCAATCATCATCGGCAGCAACCTGCTCCCATTCAGCCTAAGCACAATCACACACGCTTCCCAGAACGAGGTATTCCAGACGACCGGCTCCGGAAACGGCCTGGACGAATTCGATGAAGGCTCCATCCTCTATGCGATAGAGCACCTGGGCGTACGCCACATCCCATTCATCGCTCCTGGCACATCGATGAATGCGGAGATGGTCGCCGCAGTCTTCGACCAATGGGAGATGGACCTGCGCCAAATGACCGTTAACGGAAAACCAATCATCGCCAACATGCTCGATTCCGGCGAATTGACAATCAGCCGGCTAAGATATGACCTTACCAGCGGGCGCCTTGTTCCCACGGGCCCGGCAAAACCCGTAGCTGACACCGCCTGAACCCGGGATGTCGCCAGCGGCATTTATTTAAACTCTTTATCCCCTTCTTTTATTCGTATTCTATGTGCGGGATAATAGGCTACGTTGGGCCCGGCAGGGCATCACAGGTCATAACAGATGGCCTTAAAAGGCTCGAATACCGTGGCTACGATTCGGTAGGCATAGCCGTGCGCACAGGTCCGGGCAGGCTGGAAGTACGGAAGGACAAGTGGATGGTGGAAGAGATTTCGACTGCCCTCCGTTTCACCTCAATAGACGGCAACCTGGGCCTCGGGCACACTAGATGGGCAACGCACGGTGCAGTCTGCCGGGAGAACGCGCATCCCCATGCGGATTGTTCAGAAAACATAATCCTTGCCCATAACGGCGTGATCGAGAACTATTCAAAGCTCAGGGATGATCTGGCGTTCAAGGGCCACAAATTCGCCTCCGAGACCGATTCCGAGGTCATAGCCCATCTCATCGAGGAGAACGCCAAGACCCAGCCGCTCATCAAGGCTTTCATCCGCGCGATAAATATGCTCGAAGGCTCGTATGCAATCGTAGCCATGAGCGCTAAGGATTCCGAAGAACGCCTTTTCATGGCAAGGCGCAACAGCCCGCTTATTATCGGTGCCGGCAAGGGCGAGATGCTCTGCGCATCTGATATCCCGGCAATGCTGAAATACACGCGGACATTCATCCCGCTCCAGGAAGGCGATATCGCGGTCATAAGCCGGCACGGGTACAAGATATACGACCATGCCGGCTCCGAAGCCATAAGAAAACAAATTTCCGTCGACTGGGATGTTGAGATGGCCCAAAAGGGCGGCTTCCCCCACTTCATGCTCAAAGAGATTGCAGACCAGAAGCATTTCATCAACGAGAGCCTGGCCTCCGACGTATCCGAGGCCAGGAAACTCATCGATGCATCTGAGAGGGTAGATATCATTGCTGCCGGGACTTCCTACCATGCGGGAATCATGCTTTCATACCTTTTGCAGAATTCAGGCAAGGTCGCACAGGCCTTCATAGCAAGCGACTATCCGTTTATCGCAAAACCTGACAAAAATACGCTCCTATTGGCAATCAGCCAGAGTGGCGAGACGGCCGATGTCCTGCAGGCGCTCCGCTTCGGCAAGGGGTGCAAGAAGATAGCGGTCACGAACGTGGTTGGCTCAACAATAACCACGCTTGCCGACTGTATCGTATTCCTTAATGCGGGTCCGGAGGTCGGCGTCGCGGCCACAAAGACATTCACCGCCCAGCTTGCCGTCATCTACAAGATGTTCTACGGGAAAGAGAAGTTGAAGGCGCTCTCGGGGCTAATCGAAACAATGCTGGAGCATGATGGCGAGATTAAGGCGATTGCACAGAAAATCGCAGGCAAGGAGAACGCGTTCTTTATCGCACGGGGCAGGAACGTCCCGATTGCGTATGAAGGCTCCCTCAAATTCAAGGAGGTAACCTACATCCATTCTGAGGCATATCCTGGGGGAGAGTTAAAGCACGGGACGCTCAGCCTGATTACCGAGGGCGTCCCGGTCATAGCGCTTGCCCCGAAAGACGAGACGCTCCAGAAACTTTTCGGCAATATCCGGGAAGCCAAGGCCAGGGGGGCATTCATACTCAGCATCACGGACGATGATGAGGTAAAAAAGGAGAGCGACATCTCGATATCGCTTCCGCCTGGCATCGACCCGGTCCTTTATCCGTTCGCCTTGATTGTGCCCCTCCAGCTCCTTGCATACCACACGAGCGTGCTGAGGGGAATCAACCCCGACCGGCCGCGGAACCTTGCCAAGAGCGTCACGGTCGAGTGAATAAGTTCAAGATTCTCGGGTCCAGATAACGGGATGCCGGCATCGCATTTTGGTTTTGATCCGGAGTGAAATTGACCCTGACCAATGCCCCGCTTCCCATGAGCACCGACATATCACATTCGCCGTAAATTAATCTCATCGCGACGACTCCCGTGCTTGCAGGCATATTAACCGTCACTTCTCTGTCCGCGATGACCTCTTCGCAGCCCGGGAAAGGAAAAAACCCTTCTGGCATGTTGGGAAGCAGCCCTGCTAAACCGAATTCAAAGCTCATACGTGCTCCCTGCAGCGTCTGCATATTTGCCTTCATCCAACGTACAAAATTATCATGTTCCGGAGGGATTATGCTTGCCCTTATCGTTCGCTCGAAGCAGGTGCTGATATCCAATTCATGCAGGCAGCTGCCAACTATTTGTGCCATAGCCTGCCTTCTGATAATTTCCGGCTGCTCGGATTGCTCAAAAACCAGAACCATCGCCCTGAGCTTACGGGTATCGGGATTCCATGACGACCAGATACTGCTTTCCTCCACCTCATGTCCTAGCGTTTCCTGTCTGTGCCCTTGCCTGCCGTCATCGCTCGCTTCGGAGTTCTGTGCTTCGCCAGATGCGATTCTCCCCGTTCTTGTTTCGTTATCCCTGACGCTTCGAGGAATCGATGCGCATGCGCTGAAGAGGATTCCTGCTATGGCGAGCCCTTCGGTAAGCGTGCTCCTGATCTTAGAAAAAGAATTCTGCTCCTTTATCGGGATTTTTTCTGTTTTCCTCAGTTTCAAATTCTCTACCTCCCATTATTTAACACAATAAATACGTCGATACTATTTTAATCCAATCCTTTTACTACTAATACATGAATTCCAACACCACTAGAAATACCCAGACAACTGGCCAAAAGACCGGCCAACCCGAAACTGCAAGAGAAGCATTCGGAAAAAAGTTCGCGCCCTTAGACGAGCGCGGCATGGACTGCCAGAGGGCTCTTCATGATGACTACGACCTTCGGTCCCAGGCGCCCCAGAATGCCTCCAGGCTGGGATATTTCGGAATAGACCATTACGACCATAATCTTTTCTAAAAAGAGCTGAATCAATATTCTGGTCGCTGCAATTATCTCTTCTTGGCAGCGAACTTCTTTTTCAGGACCTTATTCCATATCTGATAGACGATTATTACAATCAGCAGCACGCCTCCCGCGATGTAGAGCGGGTTGACTCCGCTTGCGTTCACGCTTATTTTTATCGTGGCTTCGTTGAAACCGATTTTTTTCACGGTTGCTGTATATTCGCCGGGCGAGGCAATGCTCGTGGTATAATTCCTGTCTGACCGGAATGTGTTGCTTCCAAATGTTATGTTGAACCTGTCGACAGGCGAACCGTCGTCCGCATCGTTGACGAATATAGTGAAGTTTTTACCTTCGATAATATCCGGGGGACATTTTCACGACGAGGTCGCTGAGTGGCGTCCCAGGGTCATGATTGATAGTCACCGTTGTGAATGCCGGACCGACCTCGCTGCCCCCGGCGTCAGAAACCTGGCAGGAAATCACATTGAGGCCTGGCGAGAGCATTTTTTTCGGGTCGACATAATACACCCAGTCGACATCGGTGGTGTTCGCCTGCATCCACTCCCCCTGGTTTATCTGCACCAGGACGCTCGCCCCTCCGCTTTCCGAAACGTGCTTGCCGTTCACGACGAGCTCCTTGAATCCGACCAAATCCCCTTCGTGCGGGTTTGTAATCGAGCAGGCGCGTTCGGTGCTGTAAGCATAAACCTTTCCATCATCGGAGCCGAAAATCACCTTGTTCTGGTAGAACAACGGGCTGCCGGCCGCTGCGGTCGAGGAGCCCTTCCACACAATCTCGCCTGTTTCCGTGGAAATCGCGTAAATGCTCTTGTCCGTGCCGCCTGCGAAAATGACATCTATGCCGCCCATTATCCCGGATTCGGGTTGCGTCTGCACCGCAAGCTGCGTCTGTGCAGTCCATCTCGGGTTCCCGTTGCCGGTGTCAAGCGCGTAAATGTTGCCGTCGTTGCTGCCGAAATACACGACCCCGTTTTTCACAAGCGGCGTGCCCACGACCCAGTTGCGGGTGCGCGTGCCCCACAACTCCGCCCCGTTAGTTGTGTAGAACGCATGCATCTTGTCATCGAGGGCGCCGATGTAGACCACATTGCCTTCAATGACCGGTTTGGAAAGCCAGAACGAGCCCTCTGCCAGACTTGTCTTCCAAATTACCGCCCCGGCCTCGCTCATCTTGAAAAGCTCGCCATCCTTGCCGAATATCACGAAATCTGCGCCGGTGGCGGGCGGCGAAAGCACGGTGTCGGTGAAGTTGAGTATCATCTTCCGGATGGAGCCGTTCTTCTCTATGACATAAACCCCGTTGTTGGCCGTAACGAAAACCGCCTTGGGATTCACACTCGCCCCATAAATCCTGGAAACGTTATACGGGGTGGCGTTGAGGTTGGCCTCCCATTGCTTCTCTCCGTTTGTGCCAAGCTTGGATATCCTGCCATTGCTTGTGGAAACGTAAATCGCGTTGTCTGCAAGGATTAGGTCGTTGGGCTTTTTCCCTACCGTCGTCTGCCAACGCCTGACCCCGGTCGAGGGATCGAGCCCGTAGACGATTCCGTCATCGGAAGCGACTACGACGGCATTCTGGAAAATCACCGGCTTGCTGTTGACGGCGCCGTCCGTGCTGAACTGCCAGACGAGCGATGCATTCGATAACGCAAATACCAGGAGCAGGAATAGCGCGTGTCTCATGTCCTCATCCACTGAGCAGCGAGTCGTGCTTTCCTTCGTTTACCTCCCTGATTGTCTCCTTCGCGTTCTTTCCGTTGACGGTTACTCCCATGCTAACGCATGAACCGAGTACCTCTTTAAGCGTTTCGCGGAGGTCTTTTCCCAGCGAATTCCTTTTCGACTTGGCAATCGCGACTGCCTTCTCGATAGTGAGGTTGCCTGCAGGGGCCTCCCTGTTGCCGGCGCCCTTCTCTATATTGGCCTCTTTCTTGATTATCTCGGCAGTAGGCGGGCTCCCCACCTCTACGGTGAACGTCTTGGTCTTCGGGTCCACATGGACTTTGACCGGGACTTTCATCCCGCCAAAATCCTTGGTCATCTCGTTGATTTTCGCAACAACCTGGCCTATGTTGACTCCCATGGGAGCCAGCGCAGGCGCGAGCGGCGGGCCCGGTGTGGCCTTTCCGCCTTCCACAATCGCATCAATAGTCTTCATATCAAAACCTCTAGAAAGCGTATAATATCTTCGAATTAATTCATCTGCTTCCTTTTATAAAGCTAATTGCTTGCTTCCCTTCAACTGACCCGCAGCGGCGATTCGCGGCCTCGCGGAGATATCCGAGAATTATTTAAATTATGCGCTCGAATTGTGGGCATGGACAAGGAAGATGACTTAACCAGGACTTTCAAGTACGCGAAAGAGTTCTACCTGAAGCGGCTCGGACTGATTATCGTCTTTTCGGTACCGTTCATCCTCGCGTTTTTGATACCCATTCTCGTCCCGGCCCCCACGTACCTGGCCCTTGGCGGCGTCTTCCTTCGCACGGGCTCGCTACCTGAGCTTTCCATACTGGACATCGTCATCACGGCGCTCGCCTACGCCTTCGGAATGTTCATCATGGGCGATACGATTGTCAACATCAACATCATCATCCGCTCGAAAAGGACGCTGACCTCAATCCGGTACGAGGTTCTCAACGCCATGGGAACATATGCGATGAGGATATTCTACATATCGACCATGTTCCTGCTGATAATGTTCATCCTGCAGCTCCTGACCTATGACAATCCCCTGCAGCCCTGGATATATCCCCTGGCAATACTCGCCCTATCATTCCTGCTTTTTTTCGTCCCCCCGGCCGTTGTCATAGACAACTCCGATACGCCGACCGCGATAAGGCGCTCTGTTGCGATGGCGGTCCAGAATCCCCACTTCGTCATGCTTTGGACGGTCCTTCTGCTGCTTTCGGTATCGGTCGTCAAGATGGGCGCCGACCTCGTCTTCGCAAGCCCTTTCTCGGGATTCTTCGTCCTGCTTGTGAACTGCCTGCTCATACTCCCATTCTTCACTGTGGTCCAGACACAGATGTACATGGAAAAGTATCCGCTAGCGCGATAGTCTATCTTTTAAATGTTTTTAATAATAGACTATTGTGGTAATCTTATGCTGTGTAAAAGATATAAAGCACCAGTCATACTGGCGGCAATGGCCCTCTCAGCATGCATGTCCCAGAAAATCCCGCTTCCACACGGCCCTCTCATCAATATCCAAGGACCGGAGCCGCTTCTTAGACCTGTCACGCCTTCTAGTGCTCAAAGCCGCAAAGATGTCACGAGAGCATTGCTAAGAGCCATCAAGTTTGGAAATGATGACGAGCAGCTCCATGCAGCCAAGAGGCTGAAGGAAATTGCCGACGATTCGGTAGCTATTATCCTGCTTGATGAGCTCCAGGGCAGGCATCCAGAAACACAGCTCCATTGCGCAATCGCGCTTGCTAATATCCGGAATGCGCGTGCAGTGCCTATCATCATCGACCTCGTGGAGCATAAACACCCATACGACTTTGACCTGTTCGTCATCCTCGGCGACTTCAAGGATCCAAGAGCTATCCCCCTTATGGAAAAAAAGCTCGAAAGCGATGACCTCGCCTATCGGGCGGTAGCTGCCGAGGCTCTTGGAAAAGCACGCTCAGTGTCATCCACAGCGAAGCTTATTCGCTTACTGAAAGACCCAGAACCTACTGTAAAAACTAGAGCAATTCGGGCCCTAGGCGTCCTCCAAGCTCAAGATGCATCCTACCAGATCCTTCTTGCAATCGAAGATAAAACCGACTATGTTCGGGCGAGCGCTATCGAGGCTCTTGGAGAAATTGGCGAACCAGCAATACCTATCCTTTTCGACGCCATACTGTTTGGCAATCCTGATAATCGTCATTCATATATGGATTCCCTCATCGCCATGGGAACCAAGGCCACTCCGTCACTGATTGAAGCGCTGAAATATCCAGACAGTATCATGAGGTCCTATGCTGTCCGCTCGCTCGGTAACATCGGCGACCAGAGCGCAACGCCCGCCCTTTTCAAGGCGCTTGAAGACAATGACACGGTTGTTCGTGGGGACGCCGCTAATGCTCTTCGTATGATGAATGTGTACAGCGCGACGCCGAAGCTCGCAGAGCTTGCCAGAAACGACCCGAGCGAATATGTCAGGGCGGCGTCAGAAGCGGCCATACGTTCGATTTCAGGCAAATAGCATTCAATCCGGTTTTTTCCATTCACGCATTGCCAAGGTAATAAAGTGGCGTCAGGAACGATAAAAAATCTTGGCAAAGAATGTGTGTCATGCCAAAGACCCAGACCGAATCGCGCAAGAAGGACCATGTAGAGCTGGTCGTAGCCAAAGGGGCGCAGTACACCAAGACCACCGGCCTCGAGCGCATGGATTTCATCCACAACGCGCTCCCGGAGATATCGCTCGATTCGGTCGACCTTTCCTGCAAATTCATCGGTCGGAATATGCGCTATCCTGTCCTTATCACGGGAATGACCGGCGGCTACGGCGATGCGGAGGGCATCAATCAGAGCCTTGCCCAGGCCGCCCAGAAATACGGCCTTGCTTTCGGCGTTGGCTCCCAGAGAGCCATGATTGAAAATCCGGATTTGGCAAGGACGTACCGGGTACGCAAAGTCGCCCCGGATATCCCTCTCATCGCGAATATCGGAGCTTTCCAGCTGAAAAGATACTCGTTCGAGCAGATAGATTCGCTCGTCTCGTCCATTGAGGCCGACGCGCTGGCAATCCACCTCAATCCCCTGCAGGAAGTCATCCAAGCCGAAGGGGACACCGATTTCTCAGGAGTTCTCGATGCGATTGCCAGGACCTGCGAGAGGCTGTCAGTGCCAATCATCGCGAAAGAGACCGGGGCCGGGATGAGCCAGGAAGTGGCAATCAGGTTGAAGGATGCGGGCGTGAAATGGCTCGACATAGCAGGCGCCGGGGGCACGTCATGGAGCAAGGTCGAATACCTGCGGGCGGATTCTGCCGAGGGCTTCGAGGACTGGGGAATCCCGACAGCAGAATCGATAATCCAATGCCGGGGCGTGCTGCCGCTGATAGCCAGCGGCGGGATACGAAACGGGATCGAAGGGGCGAAAACAATAGCGCTCGGCGCAGAAATCTGCGGCGCGGCTTACCCGTTCATACGCTCGCTGAGAGAGCACAGCCTGGACGCTTTCGTAGAACAATTCCTTAGGCAGATGCGAATATGCGCATTCCTTTGCGGATGCAAAAGCGTCAAGGATTTGAAGAAAGCGAAGATGGCATTCCGTTGATTTTTACGAATTTCGTAGATTTTTTGTGACATACTTTTATAAACCAACAAATCGCACTACTTTTAGCGACCAGGGTTTGCGAATCGCCAGACGTGAGCCCCATGCATAAGAGTGTGTTAAAAAATGGAAAACCATATGCTTAAAAGGAGTTCCCTACATTATTTACCTATGGCTAACACAAAATGTCTTTCCAGAGGCGTTGTGGGCGCACAGCCCAGCCATTCCAAAATCCGTATCCTCAAATCCCCCCAGATCGAGCCCATAATCCTCTCATCAGCGGAAGGGATCTCTTCGCTATCCCATGAAATCCGGGGGAAAATGGAGGAAGCAAAAGGCCACTATGAAAGGCTCGGCGCGCATGATGTATACGCACACGCATGCGACGTCCTGCGGGCCGCGGTCCGCGGCAAGCTCCTGCTTCCATCATCCAACGGGGCAGACCCGTTCTCGCTTCGCCTGGCCGAACTGATACTCTACCACTCATTCGAAAACGAGACCTACCTTCCTGGCCCAGCCCTCACCGCAGGCTTCGGGAGGGTTTTTTCCGTGCACACTGCGCTGAAGAAGCTGGACAGCATGGGCGGCGACCGCTCCGAGGATTATGTCCGCCTTCTCCGGAACAGGTCTATAGACCCGGCAGACCTGATAGTCGCCCTATACGCCAGGATAGCGGACATGATGACTGTCCATGAACGGACGACCCAGCAGGCGGCAACTGTGAGGATGCCAGGCGTTTTTGCCATCCATGAGAGCTGGGACGATGTTAAAACCGCTTGGGCAGACCCGATGCTTCGCGTCTACTGCCCCATTGCCGATTGGGGCGCCCAGACCGTGGCGTACCGAGACATGCGCGACAATGCCATCAGATACCTCTACCCCGAGGAGTTCGGCAAAACCACTGCCTACATGAAGAAATGGATGCCAGCTCTTGAGAGGACAAACAATATACTCCAAGCGCTTCTCAGGCTCATGTCAGAGAAGCTCAACCTCCGCGTTCTGGTGGCAAACCACTACTCGGAAGTATCCCAGGCATTCCCCGAACTGGATGACCGGACAGTTGCAGTATCCATCAAGCCGTTCAAGGGAATCGGCGGCCTGCTACACAAATCCATGAAAAAGGGAGTCCCCTTCGAGAAGGTTCACGACTGGTCCGGTTTCACGGTGATAACCGATACTGAAGACCGGATGTACAACATAGTGACCTTCCTGCACGAACATGGCATACGCCTGGCAGCGAATGAGGCCGGGATAAGCGACCTTTGCGTCCTTCCGCCGGTCGACTATGCCAAAAACCCGAAATCGGTGACGCACTACAGGAGCGTCCACATAGACACAGTGAGCCGCGACCCCCGCATGGTGCCAATGGAAGCCATCGTACGCACGTCTGAGATGCACGTTGAAGCGGATGAAGGGACTGCCGGCCACGACGTCTACAAGCTTTCTCCGCTCCGCAACGGCGAGCGCATGAGCTTCCTGCAGAGGCTGGGCGAGATAACCTCGAGCTACTGAATCCCGAACCCGGAGCAATGGGCGAAGGAGCGCCTGGGATTCGTTTACATACTTTTTTAATCTTTTATAAACACTAGAATGTCGAGAATGTCAGCATAATCCATCGCCCGGAATCCGCGGTGGCAATATCTTTCATTAGCTTTAAAAAATGTATTAAACAGTGTATATTTATGGTAATAATATCCTCCCTCCCGAGTGCCCAGTCCGACATCCAGCGCGTGAGGCACTTTTTCGAGCGCCACAATGCCCTCAATCCGTATAATCACTCCCATGCAGTTTACAAGAAAGCGGTGAGGTTCGGAATCATAGATGAGGATATAATCCGGAATCAGGGCATGGAACCATCCCTTCGTACGAACCACCTCCTCCGCAGGAGGCTGGCGCTGCTTCATGCGGTTGATTCTAGCCAGGTTCACGGAAAGACCGGCATTCTGCCAAGCGGTATTGCCGACGATTCGCTGATGGAAGAGCTCGATGTTTTCGAGCGGCTCACCACCCTCGAGCGCCGGGGTGCCCCGAAATCGGATTTCCTTGCGCTTCTGAACAACGGCAAGCGTCCCCTGGCCCCACTTATCAAGATTCCTGACTGTTCGCTCACGCATGACACCGAGGAGGCATTGGCGGGATTCATTGCCAATGGACAGCCGTCAATCATACGCCAGTACTCATCAATAGATGATGCAAAGCTCGCAATGCAGCTTGACCTCAAGGCGGCAGAAAGGCTTTGGGCCCCCCTTGCAGGTTTCTATGGATACCAGGAGCTTTCGGGCGACATATTCCAGCAATCCTACAAAGTGAACCACCCGGATATCTATGCGCTCATATTCGCGAACATGTCAGACCCCCATACCCGGGACAGGGTTGCCCGCACGCAGATGCTGGCAAAGGAGGCTGCACGTGTCATCGCTAGGAGCATGGAGGGATACGGTTTCAAGGCCGATGTTCCGCTGCGAAAAGTAAAGCACATGGGGAAGCAGATGGAGAAGGCATACCGGTTTCTGCTCCAGGACTACGAAAACACGCCCCGTGAAGGGCGCCTCGGTCGGAATGAGTTCGTGACCAGCCGCATCTCGAAATTCGATTTCGACCGGTTCAACGACCTCGTTGCCGTTAGGGCGGTTATCTCCCGGTTCCGCGGCGCCGAAATCGACAAGCTCATCAGGGATTCAGGGTATGCGGTGGAGCCGGGGATTGAGAATCGCCAGTTCGACCTCAGCCATGTGCGTCACCTTCTCGATTCGATACACGTTCCAGCGCTAAAGATTGCGGTCAAGATAATCGCGGACATGCTAACCTCGCTGGCATTTCTACATCCGGAATCCCTCGGCGAATATGCATGCAGCGTGGAGTACAAGAAAAAATCCAATGGTTACCAGGGGTTCCATTTCGACACCAAGGCGCTCGGCGAGGACGGGATATCCCTCGTACCATTCGAAATCCAGCTGAGGACGACCGAATGGCATTACATATCCGAAAGTGGCGGAGCCGCTCACTTCCTCCTCAAGGGCTGCGATGAATCCGGGCCAATAGATGGCGAACTCATCGAGACACTGGGTCACGGATACCACGACCTGCTTTATGGGCACGACCTTTCAAGCCCTCCAAGCGGGCGCAACTCCATACCCCCGGAATCGGGTTGATGGGGCATACTGCTCGGGCAATCACACTTCCTCGAATTCGGTCAGCTTGCTCACGACATTCAGCACGATGTTTGTATTAGTTTTACGGACCCCCTCTATCCCAAGAATCCTCTTTACCGTCGCACTAAGCTCCCCGCGTGTCTTGCACATCACTATCGCAAATGAATCGTATTCTCCAGTCGTGTCCCAGACTGCTGCGACATGAGGAAGCTTGGCGATTTTCTGTTCAATGGATATAAGGTCCTTTCCGGACATGCTGATCTCCACAATTGCCATGAACTCGAAACCGAGCTTGGGATAATTCACCCTAGCCCCGTAGCCGGTGATATATCCCTTCCGCTCGAGTGATTTTATCCTCTCGACGAGAGCAGCCGGTGATAACCCGACTTCCCTTGCCAATCGCCTGTATGAGCGGCTGGAATCGCCGACAAGCTCGCGCATTATCCTGGCATCCAATTCGTCAATTTCACGTGCCTTTTTGCTCATAATTACGAACATTTGATAATGCTTTTTATAAATATACCTATTTTTTGTTCTGTTTAAAGGCATTTCAACGGTATTTTAATACTTTTCCGCGCACTAGGCTTACAAGAGGCCAGGTGAATCAAATGGATGCCAAATCAGCCAAAGCTCTTGCGGAAAAGGAAGGACTTGAACTCGTTGACGTGAAATTCTCTGACCTCTTCGGCCAGTGGAAGCATTTCACGATGCCCTTGGACCTGCTGGATTTCTCGGAAAAAGACAGGCTGCCTTTCGACGGTTCCTCTATCCGAGGCTTCAAGGAAATTCATGAAAGCGATATGGAGCTCGTGCCGGACTACTCCACGTCATTCGTTGACCCTTTCGCTAGTAATAGCATATCCATGATATGCGATGTCTATGACCCCCACTGCAAAAAATTCTTCGACCGCGACCCAAGAACAATAGCGAAGAAGGCCGAATCCTACCTGAAGTCGACTGGAATCGCAGACACGGCCAATTTCGGGCCAGAGGCCGAGTTCTTCATTTTCGATTCCCTCCGGTTCGACCAGAGCGAGAACGCCGGATATTATTTCATCGACTCGGACGAGGGCATCTGGAACTCCGGAAATGGCGATAAGCGCAACCTGGCATACCGCCCGAGATTCAAAGACGGGTACATACCTGTCCCGCCCAACGACGCGCTCCAGGAGGTGCGCACGGACATGATCCTGACCATGCGCAGGTGCGGGCTGAAAATCGAGAAGCACCACCACGAAGTTGCCACTGCCGGCCAGTGCGAGATTGGAATCCGGTTCGATTCGCTGACAAGGGCGGCGGACAATCTCATGATATACAAGTACATCGTGAAGAACGTAGCCCGCAAGCACGACAAGGTCGCCACGTTCATGCCGAAGCCGGTATTCAACGACAACGGTTCTGGCATGCACTGCAATCAGAGCCTTTGGAAGGACGGGTCCAACCTATTTGCCGGTGACGGGTATGCTGGTCTGAGCCAGGATGCGTTGTATTACATCGGAGGCCTCATCACGCATGCGCATTCGCTCGCCGCAATCCTGTCCCCCACCACGAACTCATATAAGCGGCTTGTTCCCGGGTTCGAGGCTCCAGTTAACCTCGCATACAGCCAGGCCAACCGAAGCGCGGCCGTGCGCATCCCGCTCACGCCCGAAGGGCATACGGCTTCCAAAAGAATAGAATACCGCCCTCCTGACCCCAGTTGCAATCCATATCTTGGATTTTCCGCAATGCTCATGGCAGGATTGGACGGCATAAAGAAGAAAATCGACCCGGGCGATGCGGTCTCGGAAAACATCTACCATATGCCAAGGGAGCGAAGCGCCAGAATCAAGAAACTTCCTGGCAGCCTCGCCGAAGCCATGGCAGAGCTTGAAAGCGACCACGAGTATCTCCTTCAAGGCAGCGTTTTCACAAAGGATGTCATCGATACGTGGGTGGATTTCAAGCGCCACAAGGAAATCGGCCCGCTTCGCTTGCGTCCGCACCCCTACGAGTTCCACCTCTACCACGATGTGTGAATCATTTTTTTTATGCTTTTTTCTTGAAGAAGACCATGATGGCTTCGGAGCGTTTCATTTCGGGATGATCCTTGCAGTATCCGTATATCTCCGATAGCAATGCCCCGTTCGGATGGATACCAGTCAGGCGTTTCACCCGTTCCGCATCATCATCGAGTGCGCTTTCTATCCTCTGCAAGGCTCTTTCATTGGGGTCGGACAGATCAGTCAGGTCCACGATCCTTCCATCTATCTCTTTCTCGCTGATCCCCAACGCCTTCAATGCGGATCTTATCTGGAATTTCGCTTCGCTCCGCCCCTCTTTTTTCAAAGCTGAGAATAAGGGCTCGATAGCAGAAGCGCAATCAACTCCAGTTTCGGCCATCTGCATGATGGTGCCGGCGTTCGTGCCTTTGACGGTCTCATCCCCGTCCTTGAGGCCTTCGATGACGATCGGGAGGATCCCTTGCGGTTGGGTATAGCGGATTATCCATGTCGCTGTGATGCGCTCATGGACATCGCCTTCCTTCAGCAGAGTGATGACGCGGTCGAGATCCGCTTTCTTGAGCCCGATCTCTTGGATGGCCTCGTTTATCATGATTATCTCGTCGTCCAGCGTTTCCGCGTCCTCCGTTGGAGAGATCACGTTGCCCTTCTCATTCGCGATGGCCCGGTCGATGAGGGCGGGTATGCAGGAGGAGTCCTTGGTTTCGGCGGCCTTCTGGATGGCCTTTGTCCTTTCCTCGTAAGTGCCTCCGAGGATCTTTGTTTTGAGGTCGGATGGCTTGTCGGTCAATGGGTCCTTGGTTCCTCTGACGGGAGATTTCGGTTTTCCCTTGGGTTTAGAGCGATGAATCTGCATGATTGTATTATGCTGGAAAGGGTATTTAAGACTTGTTATTACACGGATTATAACTGATTGGAAGAGAGGGGTGTTCTCGAAAGGTCTAATAGAGACCTGGGTCGACTACAACCAGCACAATGAGATAGATCTGCTGCACCCGCACCCCTACGAGTTCCACCTTTATCATGACGTGTGAGCGTTCGCACACCTTCTTTTCTTTTATTTCATTATATTCCATTTTGCATAACTTTAAATTCGCTTTCTGCCATGACACTACTGATGCAAAGCCAGATGGTCTATCCTTTCCGCAGCCGGAAGCCGCCAAAGCTCGCGATGGTCGTTGTGGACATGCAGGAGGCGTGCCGCGACAAGCTTGGGTACGCCAGCGGCAGCGTCGAAGAAGGCATATGGCGTACCAGCCGGGTAATCCAGGCGGTGCGGAAGATGGGAAGGCCGGTTATCCTGGTAACCTATGAAAGCACACCCAAAGTGATACGCGAGATATCAGAAGCAGCTGGCACGGATTCGCCCCATTTCACCAAAACACTCCAAAGCGCCTTCACCGTGGCGCCTTTCCTCCGTTTTCTCGAAGACAGCCTGACAGATGCCCTAATCGTGGCGGGCTGGGTGAAGGGCATATGCATCCGGGACACGATGCTGGATGCCATCTGGGCTGGATACGAGGTAATCAGCAGCGATGAAATCCTCTTCCATCGCATTGGATTTCCCCCGATGGATGCGCTGATGCTGCATGAGCGGATTATCCATGCGCCGTTCGTTTCATACTTCGAAAGCGCCGAAGAGCTGCTTGGACACCTCCAATCCCGAACACTCTGCGGGCGATCTAATCAAGAGCTTGGCCATTACGCCAGGTCAAGAGATCAATAATGACGCAGGGCAGTAGTACTAAGGTGGAGGAAAATAATCGGGCTCAGAGTATTGTGAACAAGTTCACGTAACCCCGAGCCCTGTATCGGGCTCAGAGGGATTTGAACCCTCGACCTGCGGATCGCGCCTTTTGGGAAAAGGCGCCCCAAAACTGATTGGTTATCGCTTTCCCAAAAATAAAAGTCCGACGCTCTACCATTGCAGGACGCGAAACGGCATGCAAATTGCGAAGCAGCATCGCATCTAGCTGAGCTATGAGCCCTTGATTAACGGATTGAGTAGCCTAGAATTATTTTTAAATGGATTAGAGCAATTCCATTTGGAAAGCCGGTATTGCCTGAGCTGTAATATGCTCAAAGCACGCCGCTTTCCGTTTGAAAGCCGGGTTGGCAGATCGGCTATGCGCCCGCCTGCAGTTGCGCCTCGTGCGGGAACGTCGTTACGTTCCCGCTGCGCCAAGAACGAAACATCGTTCTTGTGCGTTTTAGTAAAAAGGCGCCCCAAAAACTGGGGCAGTAAGCGGATTAGAGGGGTTCAAATCCCCGCCCAATCATCTGGGTTTTGGGAGGACATTTCCTCTACCCGGCTTTCTTCTTTTTTCTGAGGTAATTACAGATGTTCCCAGATGGTTTTCAGCATCCGGTTTCCTGTTCAGATTTTTGAAAACAAGTTCAATTATTTGAACATTTACTATTCATACATCGTTTCATCTCTTCTGCTGATTTTATAGATAAGCACAACGTCTTCCTTTTCCATATGATGATACTGGATCCTGAACGGGCCCACCCGGAGTCTATAACATTTCTCCTGCCCTTTCAACTGAATAGCTCCTCTTGGAAGAAGATTTGTCTCTAGCTCTTTCAGTCGCTCCTTGATAGCGTTCTTGTAGTCCTCAGGCAAGCCTCGGAGGAATTTGACTGCCTTTGATGCGACCTGAATCTCGCGCATCAAACTTCCTCAAGCGAAACCGTTTTCTTGCCTTTATATTCTTTGATTGCTTGCTGAAGGTCAGCAACATCTTCTTTTGTCATAACGTTGCCCTCCTCTTCCAGGTGGTGGTGCTTGTAGTCAAGAACGGCCATCCTGATTGCTTCTGTTTTGGTGGCTGCGTAGCCCTTAGCAATCATTTCTTCAACTACAACTTCGGCGATGCCGGAAAGCTTAAGATTAATATTCATACAATCACTGTACATATACTGTACACTATATGTATAAAAAGCTTTCTTTATATACCACCCATACAGAAATCTATACAGAAACGCATAATCTTGTACGGATCGCAGGGAGATGGAGTAACCGTGTAACATCCTTACCCGGCTTTCTTCTATTTATACGCCCATTCTCATATAGATCTCGGTCGCCATCACAATCAGGTAGAAGGCAATAAGCGTCGCCCCGTCTATCCGTGAAATTGTGCCCTTAAGGGTGAAGATGAAGAACGCCACGGTTACCATTAGCAAAGCCGGCGCCGTGACGACCGCGGTTATTATGTCAATCTGAAACGGCCTTGCTATCGCGATGATGCCCAGGGTTATCAAGAGCGTGAAAATGTTCGAGCCTATCGTTTCCGATATGGCAAGCTCATCGTACCCCCGGCGGACAGCCTGGAGGGCTGCAGCCAGGTTAGGGATGCTTGGGCCAAGGGCGCCGATTGTCAGGCCGATGAGAATCTCCGAAATCCCGAAAATGCCCGCCAAGGAAATCAATGAGCCGGTAAATAACTCCGTTCCCAAAAGCAGAATCCCGATTCCAGCGACGAAAATCAGCCTGCTGTCATGGATGACTATCTCCGTACCAGCTATCTTTCCGGTGAACTGGAGCGTCTTCGTAATCATATCAGATTCTTTCTTCCTCTCTTTCAGGGCAAGCGTCTTTTCCTGCTCCCAGATGTTGATGAGGTACGGGATGAATAGGAGGAGGAAGACCACACCGTCTCTCTGTGTGACCTGGAAATCCTCCAGGACGATTAGCGTGACAACGATGGTGGCTATGAGCATAAAGACAGAATCGCGCGTTATCACATGGCGGGGTACCCGCAATGGCCGTATGACTGCGGAAATGCCGATTATCAGACCCAGGTTCACAATGATGGAGCCAATGATTACGCCTATGCCGATATCGCTATGCCCTTTGAGCATGGCTGAGACCGATACCAAGAGTTCCGGCAGGCTCAGAAGGACCGAAACAAGAACAAGGCCTATAGCAACGTACGTAGTGTCCAGGAACTTGGCCAGCGGTACTGCGGCGTCCGTGACCAATTCCGAGCCTTTCAGGATCAGGAAAAGCCCGATTATGGCCAGCACTATCTCGATTATCATCACTTGGGACTACTGCAATAAGGTTAAAAACAATCCCGAGTTCGTAAAATTAGACATTTGTCAAACTTTACGGGAGCAGCTTTATATATAGAAAAACCGTGATATCTTACGCATCCGGGCATTTCGGGTGTGGAAGCGACTCGTCGCGGGTTGCAACGGAACCGACTGAGGGCTTTTCCCCCTGAGGGCTCGCCCCGTCTCCGCTTGCTCGATCTGTGGGCGCTTGCCAGTAGGCGTTGATGTGCTGCCGTTAAAGGTGGTATGTTATGCCTCGCCCGAGCCAATAGGACTTTCGGAGAGCGCCGGAAACTGGCGCGCTCCGGTTTCCTGGATGTAATTATTCTCTTCAGAATCAGCCATATCAAATGATCCCGATTGGTCATGCGCATCTGTATGCCTCGCAGCTCAGCCCCTCCCTGCAATCTGTGGACTCAGTGCAATAATCGCCTTCCTCAGACTTCACCGACTCGGCTGCCATCTGGCTTATCCTTTTCGTCTGCTCGCCAATGCCTTTCTGCGTCTCCTTCGCGGTGCCCATCATCTGAGTGGCGGCTATCGCCACGACCGCAAGCACAACCACTATCAATATCAGCATCTCCGCGGATAATTGACCCTTCATAGTCGACACCTTCCAGAGCGCCATTCTCTTGGACATCTACTTCCATCTCATCAGGAAGCCCCATCTTCCTTTTCATCGCCCGCAAGCGGAGATAAATCGCTAGTCTCTCCTCGGGCTCGAGTTCGATGCGGCGCTTATTGAAAATAGGGAGGCGGGCAAGCGTGGCGGATGCCTTGTCAAGGTGTGGGGATAGTTTTGACATCAAAACTACCAAAGCGTCCGACATCGTTTTGCCCATTCTTACCCCCTGTTTTTCAAGGGGATTTCCTGGATATATATACTTTTTTCAAAAATCTGTGTGGATTGCCAAGCAATCCCCGCCTCTTTCAGTGGTTAGGATGGAATTACGTCGGAATAGTGAATACTGCTACCCAACACCAATATTTATAACTATAAAGAGACAAATACTACCTATGGCGAATGCTCGAATTGACTCTCAGGTCCAGGCAGCGATAGGCAGGACCGAAACCAGCCGCCTTGAAATAATGCAGCGGGCCAAAGCGCAGTTCGAAGCATATGTAGAGATGAGCGGCCAGGTCATTCTCGGGAAAAATAATGATTCAACCCCCGCCAAGACCCTCCCGCCCCATAAACTTGGGATGGAGGTGCACGGCTGGAGAGTGAAGATGACATTCAAGCGGGAAGACCGCAGAAGGCTCAGCGAAGCTGGATGGAGAGATGTCGAATCCCGCGTCAAATCCGGGGACGTACCGCTGAACCTGGTCGTCACGGAAAACCATATCATAACCGCAGTCCGGGAGCTTAAACACGTTGAGGAAACATACGCGCGCGAAGTGGCCGGGCGAATCGATACCGAAGTCTACCCCCTCGCAAGCGTCATACAGCTTAATCTCGAGATACAAAGCAAAGGCCCGGAAGTCACGGATGATGATATCCGCAAGCTGATAGAAAAGCTTCGCGCACTGAAAGCGCCTCTTGCGAAGAAGCGCGGAATCCTGCAAAGCCTGATTACAGTTGGCCGAATCGATTTTGCCATCCAAAAATTCGAAAGCGCCATCGAAGGCGGGGACTCGAGCCGCGCGTTCAGGGTCGGCTCGGCATGCGCTGTTCTCGTATCAGTATCGGAACGCATGACCCGCTGGCGGGATAGGCAAATCGGCCTGGCAATCTCAAAGACGCATGCGAGGCTATCCTGCCTCAGGCTCGAGCAGGACAGGTGGCTGTACTCCCAGCTTTCCCGGTTCTCCTCCGCAACAACGCGGGTTGCGGCCTTTTGCGAAATCGATTCGAAGAAAAAGGAAGTGCTGGGCCGAATCGGTTCCATGCTCGCCGAACTCAGGGAGATGCAGAAATCGATTCGCCGCTTCGACAGCCGGCGCCCTTGGACGCAGGCAGACGGGGAACAGCTTGCTTTGGCAAAAAAAGGGTTTGAGGAGATGCGGTCCGAGGCGATGATTTGCCCCTGGTCAGACCCTGATACACGCAAGGGCATGCAAAAAAATGTCAGGAAGCTGGAACGGCGCAAAAACCGCTCAGAGGAAGACGAGCGGAATCTGGTTGATGAGCGCAGGAAGGCAGACGAGGAAAAAGCCCGGGCCATGGCATGCAGGTGGAACCTCCCCGGCGTAAGGTCCAGCCTGGGCAGGAAAATCAAGAATCTTGAGCAGCAAAAAACCCGTGCGGATAAGGTTGCTGAGGACTCGAAACCGTTGCGGGAAGCATTCGAAGCGAAAAAAACCGAGGCAAGGCGCTGCATTTGGGCCAACGCCCGGATGTATTACGAACTAGGCGAGGGGGTAAAAATCACCGCATTGAAGGGCGATTACGGCTGGTTGCACCGCCATATCAAGGAAGGGCAGTTGGGCCTGGCGCAGGACAAGCTCGAAGCGATGTCTCTCTTCCTCGACTCGAACAAGCCCCGTTTCATCCTCGATGAGCTGGCAAAATCCCCGGATGCATACCTGTCCGGCGTCATCGGCACCATGCAGACTGCAGTGGATGCGTTCGAGCGCAAAGACTTAAAAGAAGCCCAGGCTCATTTCAGGCAGGCTTCTTCAATGATGCGTGAAATCGTATACCCGCAATCGAAGTGATGGCATGAAATCAAGCACGAATTACATCACCCTCAAGACAGAGAAGAAAATCCAGATCGTCAAGATAACCGAAAAGGTGGAGCAGGCTGTAAAAGAAAGCGGCGTGAAGGAAGGGCTCGTACTAATCAACCCGATGCACATAACCGCGGCAGTGGTTGTCAATGACAATGAATCCGGCCTCCACAACGACTATATCCACCTTCTTGAGAAAATCGTCCCGTATAACGCCGATTACAGGCACAATGACACCGGCGAGGATAACGCAGCTGCGCACATATGGCGCCAGTTAATGGGGCACCAGGCGGTCATGGCGATAACGAACGGCAGGCTTGACCTTGGCCATTGGGAGCAGATTTTCTATTTCGAATTCGACGGAAGGCGCAACAAGAGGGTGCTAATCAAGATTATCGGCGAGTAGGGTTTCAATACGGTTCATCTGAGAAATCATCAAGGGAAAGCTGCCCGTTAGGGGGCGGCGCTAATCCACCAGCCGTATTCTTGTCCGGGGCGCTCCAGCCGTTATCCCTCAGCCATCTCCTCTTCTCCTTATGGTCCGGTATGATTTTTTCAACCAAGGCCCAGAACCTGGGGCCATGGCTCCTGTATCTCGTATGCGCCAATTCATGGACAATGACATAGCGGAGGATGTCGGGTGGCATGAACAGGAGCCGGAAATTCAGGCTGATTGAGCCGTCCGCCGAACAGCTTCCCCACCTGCTTGTGTTGTCCCGAAGGCTGACTTTAGGAACGGCTGCCTGGAAATGCTCATCGTTCAGTTTGCGCACCTCCTCAATCAGCCGCGGCAGGGCCTCCTCCATTATCCTTCTCTTGGCATGTCTTGCTGCGATGGTCTCCCTATCAGGGTGGTTCTCGATAAAACCGACTTCGACCCTGTTTTCGACAAGCCGGCTCCTGAACCTTTTTGAAGGCACAAAGACGATTTCAAGCGGCCTCCCCAGAGCCATAACCCTCTGCCCGTGCGAGAAAACCACCTTCCCGGCATTCTCTTGCCTCCAGCGGCCGCGCTCTATGGCCTTGATGGCCCTGCCGAGCAGGTTCGAAGAGACCCGGTCCTTTTCGGCTTTGGGCCATCGGGCCGGGATGCTAATGACGATTGCGCCTTCCTTCAGCCTCGCGCAAGCGGTCCTGTTGGCGCTGAGTGTACGCACTATCTGATACTCCTTTCCGCTAATGCTCACGCTTTGCGCGGCAGTCTCAACGGCACTATCCACGCGCATATCTCAAGGATAAATCTTTTAATCCCAGGGCGCGTTATGAATGTGCGACAGCAGGCCTGCCCGTACGGTGAGTGCAAAGCGCTATGAACGAGCGGAAAAATCACCAACCAGATGAAACCAGCATCAACCGCCTGATGGCGGTCCATATGCTCTATTCCTTCATCGTATCAGCCCTGGCAGTCATGGTTCCGCTCTATCTCCTTGAGCAGAAGGTCGACATGGCCTGGATAGGTCTTATCCTTTCGGTCGGCCCGCTGTCATTCATGATCATACGCATCCTCCTTGCAAGCATGGCAGACGAGATTGGCACTAAAGCGATAGCCGTCTTTTACTCGGTATCGAACATCATAGCCGTCCTTTTCTACCTTCTATTCGTATCGCCTCTCGGATTCGCATTCGCGACACTGGCGGAAGGGGTCAGGGCATCGGGCTTCTGGGCGATTTCGCGCGCCGAGGTGTTCGATGCCAACGGGAGGGGGAACCTGGGCAATGTGCTTGCCCGTTTCTCGAATATGCGCCAGCTCGCTGACGGCCTGGGCAGGCTTGCCATAGGGTTCATGCTCGCCTATCTGGCATTCCAGGGGGCGTTCGCGCTTATCCTGCTCATCTCAATAGCACTAGCAATCCTTGTGCTCTTTAGCAGGGAAAAACAAAACGGTAAAATGCATGTCGACCGGAATAACATGAAGCGGATTTTCAAGAAGCGCCCCCCGACTTTTTGGCATGCGGCGGTCCTCCAGCTCTTCGTCTGGCTGCCATACAACATGCTCAGCGGTTTCCTGATTCCATTATACCTGATAAAGAGCCTGGATATGGGGTACCAGGAGGTAGGAATCACGCTCGCCCTGCTCTCTATCGCCACGGCAGCGTTCGCGCTAATCCTTATGCGTATCAGGCTTTCCAAGCGGACGCTTTTCCTGCTTACCCTGCTGAGCGTTCCAGCCCTTGTGCTTATGCCCCTCATGGGAAAAGACGGCCTCCTCCTCCTGGTTCTGCTCGCTATCGGCACCGGGGCGACAAATATCGTGGGCGAATACATACTCGTCGACCAGGTCTACCGGAGCAAGGACGTCAATACTGATATCGGCGTCCTTTATGCGCCCCTCAAAGTAGCTGAATTCACATTCCTCTCGATGGGAGGGTTGGTTATTGCTAATTTCGGTTTCACCCCGCTGTTTTTCGTCCTAGCCGCTTCCGTGGCCCTATTCGTGATATTCGGCCGGGCGGTCATAAAGGGCCACAATCATTGGACTGGCGGAGCCTGAGCCGTTTCCGGCATCCAGTTCCCGGCATTCCGCATCCTCTACAAACCAATAAAAACCGTTTTCTCCATAATAAACAACAATGATTCCTGAAACAGAAGCCCTTCTCAGAGAAATCCTCGGTCCCAGATTCGACGAGCTCAACGAAACCACCAGAACTATCATTCTCGGAACCCCGACCGGAACCATCAGGAAAGCGTATGCGAAGCTGCTCGAACTTGGCCTCACCCCAGAAAAGATAGCCACCCAGGCACAACTCCTCGGCAGAGACCCCGAAACCATCCAGAGGAACGCAGACTGCCTGAAAGCGTTAGGTCTCACCCCAGAAAAGATAGCCACCAATGCACAACTTCTCAGCATGAACCCCAAAACCATCCAGAGAAATGCAGATTGCTTAAGAAAGCTCGGCCTCAACCCTGAAAAAATCGCCAGCCGTGCAGAACTCCTCGGCATGGACCCGGAAACCATCCAGAGGAATTTTTCCTTGTTAAAAGACCTCGGCCTCACCCCTGAAAAGATAGCCACCAACGCAGCGCTTCTCGGCAGAGACCCGGAAACCATCCAGAGGAACGCAGATGCCCTCAAGAACCTCGGCCTCACCCCAGAAAAGATAGCCAGCCAGGCGCAACTCCTCGGCATGAACCCGGAAACCATCCAGAGGAACGCAGACTGCCTCAAAGCCCTGGGTCTCACCCCTGAAAAAATCGCCAGCCAGGCACAACTCCTCAACATGAACCCCGAAACCATCCAGAGGAACGCAGATACTCTCAAGAGCCTGGGTCTCACCCCTGAAAAAATCGCCAGCCAGGCACAACTCCTCGGCAGAGACCCAGAAACAATCCAGCGGAATTACGAATTCCTCAGGTGCTTCTTCACAAAAGAGACCATACTTGCTTCTCCACAATTGCTTGGGAATGCCCAGCAGACAGTAAAAGGTTCGGTGCAGCTGTTGCGCTATATAGGCATAGACTATACGAAATATCCCTTTGTTGATACGACCCCGGCATGTAAAATCAGGAAAATCGTAGCGCTGCTGAAGGCAAAATACGATTATTCAGCCACCTTGAGCCCGGATGAGAAAAGGGAGCTTCGGGAAAAGGCGAGGAGATTCGTACAAGGAAGGCCGACAATCCTCAGGATGGGCGAGAAGACCATAGAGAAGAAATTCGCGAAAGCCGCATGATTGGTTGTCAGTCCCCGGTTTTCGTTCCCCGTTAGCCATTTATTCCTTCTTTCCGATATCCACTCATGAGGTGCGAGGAGAAAGTCCCTGGCGGCAAGCTTGTCTGCGTCGAGGTCTGGGCAGAAGGAAGCAAAGTCAAGAAGGTAAAGATAACCGGAGATTTCTTCCTCCACCCAGAGGATGCGATAGACCCGCTGGAAAGGGCGCTGGCGGGCTCGCCTCTTTCGATCGACGAGGCCGAGGTGGCAGCGAGATTCGCTAAGGCGTTGGGCGATGCGCAGCTTATCGGCGCTTCCTGCGATGACCTGGCGAGGATTTTCGCCAAAGCGGTGAACGGATGAAGTGGCGCGTGATAGATTTCACGGAGAACGGTGCTTTCACAAACATGGCCATCGATGAGGCCGTGACCGAGTCGGTCGCTGCCGGAGGGCCGCCAACCATCCGCTTCTATGGCTGGAAGCCGAGCGCGGTCTCCATAGGGTACTTCCAGAGCATGGAAAAAGAGGTCGATGCTGCAAGATGCGCTGCCGAAGGTGTGGACATCGTGAGGCGGCGGACCGGCGGCGGTGCCGTATACCATGATAACCTCGGCGAGATAACCTACAGCGTAATCGGAAAGGAGGAGCTTTTCCCGAAGGACATAATCGCTTCCTATCGGCTCATCTGCGGCTGGATAACGGACTCGCTCGGCATCCTGGGCATCCCCGCGGAGTTCAAGCCCATCAACGACATCGTCGTGAACGGGAAAAAGATATCTGGCAATGCGCAGACGAGGCGCAACGGCGTCCTGCTCCAGCACGGGACGATACTCTATTCCGTCGATGTGGACCGGATGTTCTCGGTCCTGAGGGTCTCGGACGAGAAGATAAAGGACAAGATGATTGCTACCGTGAAGGAACGTGTCACTTCGATAACCCAGCAAAAACACATCGACAGGGACACTGTTTATCGCGCGCTCGTGAAGGGGTTCACCGATGGAAAGGAGTCTCATTTCGATTCGCTCACAAAAAACGAAATCTCAAAAGCGCTCGGGCTCACCGAAACAAGATATAAAACGAGGGAATGGAACTGGATGCGATAGGCATTGCTGTCATGCAATGATTTATAATCCCCCGAAATCTTATCCCTGCCATGTGCGAGCTATTGGGGATGTGCTTCAACAAGCCCATCACACCCAGCATATCCTTCATCGGATTCCGCCAGCGGGGCGAGGTCAACCGCCACGGATGGGGCGTGGCGTTCTATCCTGACCATTCGGCGCAGGTCATCAAGGAGCCGATAAACGCAGGCGCAAGCGAGCTATCGAATTTCCTCAAGGACTACAAGTATATGAGCTCCAGGATTCTCCTCGCGCACGTGCGGCATGCGACGGTCGGAAGCCATACAAACATGAACACACATCCATTCCAGCGCGAGCTTGATGGCAAGGATTACGTATTCGCCCACAATGGCAACCTTATAGGCAATTTCAGAAAAGAGCTTGCCCTCGGGCAATACCACCCTGTCGGCGAGACGGATTCCGAGCACGCATTCTGCTACCTCCTCGAGCGCCTCCGAAAAAAGAATATCGCGGGCTGGGGACTGGCAGACTTCCGGTTCCTGGAGAAAGAATTGCGGGAAATCAACCGCTATGGGATTTTCAACTGCCTCCTTTCAGATGGCGAGCACCTTTTTGCCTACCGGGGGTTCGATGAGAAGAGGACCTTGTATCTCCTCAACCGCGTGCCGCCCTATGGCCGGGTCAGGCTGCTTGACCAGGACTTCTCGATAGACCTCGGCAAAGGCAGGCACCCCAGAACGTTCGGGTTCATTGTCGCCACGCGCCCGCTGACCGATGAGGCATGGATACCCTTCCCCAGCGGGCGCCTCATTGTATTTCGGAACGGAAAAACCGTCTATTCGGATACGCAAATGCCCAAATCGGTAAGGGACAGCCCGGTCGGATAAAGTATTTAAACCAAAACGTGGATGTTGTCGCGTGGCAACCTCACAATCAGCAATAATCATCGGGATTCTGGCATTCGCAATCATCGCCGCTGCGGCCATATTCTTCTTTTCGCCTGGCAAATACGACGATTTCGCCAAATGCCTTAGCGGCAAAGGGGTCAAGATGTACGGCGCGTTCTGGTGCACGCATTGCAAGGACCAAAAGGAGATGTTCGGAAAGAGCTGGCAATTTATTGATTATGTCGAGTGCTCAACGCCGGACGGAAATTCAGCGCTCGATATATGCAAGGCCGCAAACGTGACGCAGTATCCCACATGGGTGTTCAACAACGAAAGCAGGCGTTCTGGCCCCCTGACCTTCCAGGAGATAAGCGATAAATCCGGTTGCCCGCTGCCATCCTCATGAAAGGTGCTTGTCCGAGAACCGGGCGCCCTTGCCGGGTTTTGTCACCCGGATTTCCTGCGCAATCCCGGAAAGCGCGCGTATCGTCTCCTGCTCGTTTCTTGAAAGGGTGAAGATGACTGCGTTCGGGCCGGCATCGAACGTATATGCTGCCTTCATCTCCGACGAATTCATCTCTTCGATAGCCTCGATTATCCTGAAACTGCTTTCGTTGAGGTATCTCAGCATTGGGTATGTGCCGAAGCAAATCTGATGGAAGCTGTTGCTGGCCTTCATGATTAGTTCGGACAGGGCCGGGAAGTCCTTCTTCGCAAGAGCCCTGAGCATGGCGCCCCTTAGGACCTTCTCCTCATAGCGCACCCAGGAGCTGTAAATGGGATTAGTGGATACGCTGACCTGCATCCCCTCTCTGCTCTTGACTTTTTTCTCGCCGGCCTCAGTTGTCGCATAGATTATCCTCAAATCCGGCCAGTAATCGTGCGGATAGAGCGATCTGGCGATGCTTTTCCACATGCTTCCGCCCCTCTCCCAGAGGACGATGCCGCCCTGGCCAGGGATGCTCCTTGCCGCTGAGCCTGAACCGAGCCTCGCAATCGCCGAAAGCCGTTTTTCGTCCAGTTTGCCCAATCCGGGCACTTCGCCGCTAAGCGCCTTAGCAAGGGCAGCAAATCCGCTTGCCGAGCTGGCGAACCCTGCCGCTGTAGGGAAATTGTTCTCGCTAATTATCCTGAAATCGTACCTGGAGACGACCGGGAAGAAACGCGAAACCGTACTGAAAAAGCTCTCCACATAGCGGTGTTCGCTGCTGCCTCTGGGCTTGCCTTTACCGTTGAGCGTGAGCGAAAGCTCCTGCGCCGCGCCCTTCTTTTTCCCGGATTCGAGGGTTGTCGTAGTCTCGAGTTCCGAGACTGTGAAAGATATACTGCTTTTTGTCGGAATCGAGAGGTCTTCCTTTCCCGGCTCCTTTCCCCAGTACTTAAGAATCGCGATATTCGTTGGGGCAACCGCTGTCGTCGTCATACGCATCAATCCATCCTACCCTTTTCGGGAATCTGGCTATCTAATCAGGCCAAGCTCACGCCCGACCTTCTCAATCTTCATCAGGGCGAAATCGAGCTCTTCCCTGCTGTGCTCGGCGGTTATCATCGTCCGAATCCTGGCCTTGTCCTTGGCCACCATCGGGAATACGATTGGAAGCGCGTACACGCCCTCCTCGAACAATCTCCTGCTCATGTCCCTTGCTTTCGAGGCATCGTATGTCATTACCGGGGTAATAGGGGTCTCGCTTCTGCCTGTGTCAAAACCGAGCTCCTTCAGCCTCTTCTTGTAGTACTTCGTGTTGCGCCAGAGCTTCTTCACGAGCTTGTCGCTTTCCATGAGAAGCTCTATCGCGGCAATCGATGCCCCGACAGTCGCCGGGCCGTGCGAACCCGTGAGAAGCCAGGTCCTGGATTTGTTGAGTAGGTATTGCTTGTTCACCCTCGATGTGGCGATGAGCCCGCCCATCGTGCCGAAGGCCTTCGAGAATGTGCCCATATCGAAATCCACGCGCCCCTCCAGCTTGAAGTGGTTGACTATGCCCCGGCCGTTTTCGCCCAGTACCCCGTCCCCGTGCGCATCATCCACGTATGTGACCGCATCGTGGCGCTCTGCGAGCTCGACAATGCGGTCAAGGGGGGCGATATCCCCGTCCATGGAGAAAACGCCATCGGTAACTATCATTATCCTCTTCGGCTTGTTCGGCCTTGCGGATATCTCGCGAAGCCTTGCCTCCAGGTCGTTCGTATCGTTGTGCTTGTAAATCAGCCTCTCGGCCTTGCTCAGCCTGAGGCCGTCGATGATGGAGCCGTGGTTAAGCTCGTCTGATATCACCACATCCCCCTCGCGGAGAAGGACGGGGAGCGCGCCGCTGTTGGCTGTGAATCCGGAATTGTAGTATAGCGCATCCTCGGTGTGCTTGAATTTCGCTATCAGCTCTTCGAGCCGAAGATGAAGTTCCATAGTCCCTGCAATCGGTCTTACCGAGCCGCTACCTGCCCCGTATTTCCTGACCGCCTCAATCGCTGCCTTCTTGAGCCTCCTGTGGTTTGCAAGCCCCAGGTAATTGTTCGAGCAGAGCATCACCTCCTCGCGGCCGTCAATCGTGGTCTTTGAAGATGATGGCCCATTCAGGGTCCGCGGATTCCACAGAAGGCTTTGCTGCGAAAGCGCGTCCAGTTCTTGCTTAAGCTCGTCTTCAAGTCTCTTGTTCATAGGAGTCACCTGAGGCTATCAGCCCTCGCAATAATTTAAACCTGAGCGAAACACGCCTTGAATTACGTCTATCATCGAAATGGAGCGGGACAGTTGTGCCTTATTTTTAACACTTGCCTTTCAAATGCGCTCTACTTCAAAATCAACTCAGAGGTATTGATATGGAAAAAATGCTTGCGGTCTGGAAAACCAACCCGAAAGAAGGGCTTGAACTCAAAGACGCCCAGGTCCCGGTTCCAAAAGATGACGAGGTCCTCATCAAGGTCAAGGCAACCTCCATTTGCGGAACAGACATGCACATCTACAAATGGGATGAATGGGCGCAGAAGCGCATCGGAAAAAACATCCCCTACATCTTCGGCCATGAGGTATCTGGCGAAGTGGTCAAGGCCGGCAAGAATGTCAAGGGCGTGGCCGTCGGCGACCATGTCTCTGCAGAGACGCACATCTCCTGCGGTTATTGCTTCCAGTGCAAGACAGGAAACGAGCACATCTGCCAGAACGTCAAGATACTGGGCGTGGACACGAACGGGACTTTCGCCGAATACCTGGCCCTGCCCTACCGGAACGCCTGGGTCAACGACAAGAAAATCCCCCACTGGGTTGCCACCGCGCAGGAGCCGCTCGGCAACGCAGTGCATACCGTATTCGACGGCGAGGTTGCTGGAAAGACCATCACGATTTTCGGCATGGGGCCGATAGGCGTTTGCGCGGTCGCCCTTTGCAAAGCTGCAGGCGCCGAGAAGGTAATCGCAATCGACCATCACGAAGGCCGGCTGAAATTCGGAAAGGATTTCGGCGCGGATGTCATTGTACGGAGTGGGGACGGAACTGATGTGCGAAAGCAGATTATGGACGCTACCAACGGCCAGGGCGCAGACGTTTTCCTCGAGATGGCGGGCGCGCCGGCTGCGATGAACGACGGCCTGGCTACGCTGAGAGCCGGGGGCAGGGCTTCAATCCTGGGCGTCTTCCCAAAACCATTCGAAGTCGATGTCACGAACGATATCGTATTCCGCGGCATACGCCTTAGCGGGATAAACGGCAGGAAGATGTTCGACACCTGGTACAAGACGCAGTCTTTCCTCCGCTCTGGCAAGGTAAAGCTCGAAAAGCTCGTTACCCACAGGTTCAAGCTCTCTGAAATCGAGAAGGGCTTCGACGTGTTGAAAAGAAGGGAAGGGATGAAGGTCGTCCTTGAACCCTGATGGTTCCGCTTCACTGCCCGGCCTTTTTTCCCCTATAGATATGGACGGCACGGCCAAGCGCATCCTCTGCAGCTTCCATGACGCTTTCCGGCATCGTCGGGTGCGCGTGTATTGTGGCTGCGATGTCCTCGAGCCGGGCGCCCATTTCCACTGCGAGCGCGCCCTCAGCTATCAAAGTCGCGGCTTCAGCGCCTGCGATATGCACACCGAGGATCGTTCCTGATTCGTCGGCGACTACCTTGACGAACCCCTCCTTCTTTCCCATGGATTTTGCCCTTCCTGAAGCAGTGAGGGGCATCTTCCCGACCTTGACCTTGTGGCCTTGTTTGGCAGCCTCTTCTGCTGTCAGCCCGACTGATGCAAGTTCTGGCTCAGCGAAAACCACCATGGGAATCGCATTATTGTCATATGCGCTTTTCTGCCCGGCTATGGCCTCGGCCGCGATTTTACCCTGCCGGAACGCCTTATGGGCAAGCTGCGGTCCAAAAACCACGTCCCCGACCGCATAAATATTATCATCCGTTGTCTTCATCGAGGAATCGACCACAATAAGGCCGTCCTCGCCCAGCCTCGCGCCGGTCTTTTCCAGTCCAAGGCCCTCAAAATGCGGGGTCCTTCCGGCTGCCACAAGGATTTTGTCGAATCCCAGGGTTCTTTCACCCTCGGCTGTTGCAAGCTGCGCCTCATTTCCAGAAACGCCGGTGATTTGGCTGTTAAAGAGAACTTCGACCCCGAGCTTTTTCATCCCTTTGTGCGCGGCATCGCTCAGGTCCGCATCCATGTTTTTTAGGAGGCGCTCGCCCCTGTAGGAGATTGTCACCTTTGTGCCGAGTTTCGCGAAGAGCGCAGCCATCTCGACCGCGATATACCCCCCTCCGACAATAAGGAGCGAAGACGGTTGATTCGCAAGTGAAAATACGTCGTCCGAGTCGATTACCCTCTCATGGTCGAACGGGAGATTCTCAAGCCCGTTTATGGTTGTTCCGGTCGCGACAATCGCCTTCTTGAATTCAATATCCCTCAGGCCGGCCTCGGTCTGGACGGACATCCTACCTGATGATGTGAAGAATGCCTGGCCATTTATCACTTCTATCCCATTCAGCCTGCACAATGCCGCTATGCCGTCCCTCATCTCATTCACGACGCCATCCTGGTATGCGCGGGCCTTTTTGAAATCGAACTGGATTGACGGGCCAAAGCCCATCTTAATCCCCTGCTCGTTCCTTACATCATATAGGAGGCTGGCGATGTGGATCAATGCCTTTGAGGGGATGCAGCCGACATTAGTGCAGCAGCCACCGAGCTTGTCTTTCTCGATAAGAATGACATCGAGGCCGAGCTGAGCCGCCCTGATTGCTGCAGTATACCCTCCTGGCCCCCCGCCAATCACCGCGACATCGGTTTTCGTTGTCAATTCTCCCATGACCATTTGAATCTTTCCTCCTTCCTTACTCCGGTTAAAGATTCAGCAAACTTCATCCTGTTTACTCCGACACTTCTTTCTGAGTGAACTATATCATGTCCACGAGCATAAGGCCCGGGTCCTCAAGATGCTTCATCACTACGTTCATGAACAGTGTTGCCTCGGCTCCGTCTGCGACACGGTGGTCGAAGCACATTGATATGCCCATGACTTTCCGCCCCCTGATTTTATCCTCTATCACCATCGGCATGTCCTTTATCCTATGAATGCCCATGATTGCGACTTCCGGCGGGTTGATGATTGGCGTCGAGTACATGCCGCCAACGCTGCCAACATTGGTGATTGTGAAGGTCCCGCCCCGCATATCCTCGAGCTTGAGTTTCCTCTCCTTCGCCGCGGCGGCAAGATGCTCGATGTCCTGCGCGATTTCCACGATGGATTTCCTGTCCACGTCCTTCACGACCGGCACCAGAAGGCCTTCAGGCGTATCCACCGCGATTCCGATGTTGTGCTGCTTACGGATTACCAAATCCCCTTTCTCCTCGTCGAAATGGGCATTGAAGCGCGGATATTCCTTGAGCGCTATCGCGACCGCTTTGACGATGAAGGGGAGATAGGTCAGCTTCACGCCTTTAGGTTCGAAATTCTTCTTCTCCTTCTCCCTGATTTCCCCAAGGCGCGTGACGTCGGCAAAATCCATGCCGCATGCATGCGGGATGTGCGT
>JAZDMN010000064.1:0-26040 GCA_043800955.1 Microcaldota archaeon | reverse complement strand
GCGCACGTCAGCATCCACCATCCACGCCCCGAGCCAGGTGGTGACGACGCAGTTCCCGGAGGCCGCCTGCTCCTTTAGCAGCTCGTCGAATTTTCTGTCTATCTTCGGGTCCTTAGCCGCCTTCTCCTGGAACTCCATGAGCGACACGCCCTCCTTTGCCGCAAGGTCCTTGAATGTCGGACAGACGAGGCGGTAGCCGAGCGCTTTTGCGAGCAACTCTCCAAGCGTGTTCTTTCCGCTGCCGGTAAGACCGGAAATGGCAATTATCATTTCTTCTTCTCGCCCCCATCTTTGTCGTTATTGCCGTTTTTTCCTTTCTTCTTGACCTGGCCCATTACGAAGCCCAGGCCGAGATTCGCAATCAATGATATGAATATGAACCACCAGTATGGCTGGTAGATGCTTTTGATTTCTAGAAGCGGGATTGCCAGCGGGAGGTCTGCGCGGAAATAGGTCCCGTTCGAAACCGTCGCTTCGACCCTATCAACATCGAGCTCCCTTGGCGCCGCGAGCTGGATGATGAAGCTCGAGCCTTTTGTCATGTTGGCCGGGACCGCTGTAATCACGACCGTTTCCCCGCTAACGTATTCCTGCTTGTCGGTGGAAAGCTCCATGTCCTCCCCCTTCCCCTGCTCCGTGTATCTGTCGGCATCGGAAGTTGGATTGTATATGAAGAACGTCTCGTTGTCAGCCACGTCCGCGCCATTCTCTATAGCCTTCGCCTTCACTGTCCATTTGCCGAAGCTGGTGCCATCGAGCCTGAAACAGCCTGTGAACGTCCCGTCGCCCGGGAACCTGTCACACCCTTGCCCGTCGTCGGTCAAGTTCAGCCTGATGTCATCCTTGATGAACGGGTCGAACTCGTTGACCACCCATATGAACCCTGCGAATATGATAAGTATCACGAACATCGGCCGAAACTGCTTGAACATCACCGTGTTCATCCTGGGGAGGAACTCCATCTGCTCCTTCATGATGCGGTCCATCTTTTTTTTGTCGTCGGCCTTCTGCGCTTTCTGGAACTCTTCGTTAAGGCGTTTAGACTCGGCCTGCATGGCCTCCATCTCGCTTTTGTCCACCAGCTTTCCCTGCACGAACTTAGTGATGCCTGCGTAAATCAGTGCCAAAAATCCGACTAGGGCTGTGAAAGTCTCGATAACCATCGGTAGGAGTTATATTCGGAAAAATTAAATACCTTTGGCGGGTTCTTAATATGCAATGGCCGACGAACTCGATGCGGGCACGAAACTCGATATATACAAGCTTGTCCTTGGCAGGTACAAGAACCTGATAAGCGAGAAGGAATCCCTCTCGATATCCGAAATCCGCCAGAAGGCCTCTCCGTATACCGAGTTCATAAGGAAGAAGCGCGAGGATATGCTCAAAGACATAGTCCCATACGACCAGCGCCAGCATTTTTTTCTCGCGGCCGAGCGCGCCATGGATTATGTCCGCAGGATAAAGACCTGCGAGTTCTCGTTCACCTTCTATATGGATTTCAAGGAGATGGAAAGCCTGCGCGTCGCCACGGTGATGGACAAGGCCATCCTCCTCACCGCCCTTCTCCGCTCGTTCGAATCGGAGGACGCGCGTGTGCTTGTGAGCAAGAAAGGCCGCGTGTTCGTGAAGTTCTCGCACAAAGGCTCCCCATATATGTTTGTCCCGGAAAGCGGTTCCCTCCTCATGGGGGATGATGCCATGAAACTCCTCTCGGATGACCCTATCGCATACTGTTTCAATGATCTCATATATGAAAACTACGAAGAAACATGAATGCCCGGCAATCCGTGGCAAATGACGCAAACCTGTTTCATTTTCTGTGCGCGAACATGCTAATCTCTTCGGCAAGGAGGCGGAATATTTTACCTGCTTTCTCGGCAGAGAACTCGATTAGCCACCCCTCCAATTCGCTCCGCCTCGACTTGATATCCTCCGGGAGGGTCTCGTCCCTGCGTAACACCCCCAGGAAATCCTCGGTGTCGCGGATGGTCCTCCGCAAATCGCAGATTTTTCGCAGAGCCGCGATGTTGTCTTTATCCCCGTCGCTAAGCCAGGTGCCCTTCTCGCTCCAGAGCCTCCCGAAAACCACCCCCTGGACTATCGGGTGGACGTTCTCTATGAAATTCAGCATGAAGTCACTCATATCCAGTGTCGCCGGAGGCAGTTTCTCCATGCCAAGGGATTTCAGTATGAACAGGGCTCTCGTCTGGCTGATATCCACACCGCAGGCATCCAGCAGGTTCACGTGGGGCGTGAAATCCAGGTCGGCAAAACCCGGCCCGGGTGCATGGCTCCTTATCCTTTGGATGATGGCGTTCTCTATCGCCCCCTTGGTGTAATCGCTTTCCGGCATGCCAACCCAGTATTTCAGGTAGCATCCGTTTACCGGAATGACCGCCACGCCATCGGCTTCGAGGTCCTTCATGGCACGTGTAATGGGAGTAAGTATACTGTTCGTCCTTGCCCGCCCGATGAATGTGTTGAACCCTCTCATGCCGAAGAGGTTCGAGAATATCTCCATGTACCCCTTTCTGGTGCCCTGCCAATCATCCGTGTCCTTGGTGAAGGGGATGAGCGCTTTCGCATCCGTATCGTTCACGGAGAGCTTAATCTCAACAAAGACACCATGGTCCATGTCGCGGATGCCGAGCTTGGTCAGGCTGGTAAGGAAAGGCGTCTGGACTTCGGCTAGGCTGGTGAGATTGGAACGGAACGATTCCGGAAGAAGCGGGAAAAAACCGTTGACTTTATCATCGAGCTTCCTGATTTCGTCCATTACGAAACCGGGCCTTTCGCGGAGGGTGACCCGCCTCGGAGCCGAGACAGAATATTTGCACGATACAACCATCCCAGGATTACGCAAAGCCCTGGAGAACAACTCAAGATTGTGGTCGAATGACTCGTTATCCCCGAACGGTGAAGTGAGCGTGTATCTGTATTTTCTCAGGTCCGTCTCACATCGGGCCTGCCGCAACACCCTGCCGAACGTCGATTCTGTAACCTTCTGGAAGTTTCTCCCGCCTGCAAAGATTACGCCCTCGTCGGAAATCTGGTCTAGCCTGAGTGCCAGCCGCAGATGCCGCTCATCCGCGCCCCCCAGGTTTATTGTCGCCTTAGCGAGGATGTCGAAGTAGGCCTCCATCGAGCTGTCGCCGGCTCCTTTCTCCCCACCTATCTTGTTTATCGCACTCTGCCTGGACTTGTCGACAGTCGCAACAGCGAAACCGACATCATCATTTGTGGCGGCCATCTCGAGAAGTCTGGGTTCAACCTCCAACAGGTGCCCCCGGAGGGTTCTCTTACCGGAGCCTTGCGGGTCGCAAACAATCCAATCACGGTTCTCTTTCTCCGGAGCAATCTCCCTGAACCTGAGGGATTTTCGGGTGGCCGGAAATACCCCGGACTGGTGGATTCGCATACCGGCACGGCTGGAGGCCGGTTCGTTCGATACTGCTGCCTGCATGGGCGCTCACTTATTCTAGTCGTACATACTTGCGATGCCCGGTCAAGACATCGCTTTTGTTTTCTCTTAAAGGCCAAGAGGGTGGCCTTCATCCGCTTTTTGCGGTGTATACAAATCCAGGTAAGGTATATAAACGTTTTCACAAACAGCATCAAACAACCAACCATCAATCAGCCGTGCGGGGAAACCCACGCGTCCGGGACGGAGATGGCTATGCGAAATCCGCGTGCGGTGTGTATTTGATGTTCTTTTCACACGTTCTTGAAAAAAAATAGTGCGTTGACCCTACTTTTGTGTTAGTATATGGTCACTCTTGACCGATTTTAGTTGAAGAAAGTGGTTTTTTGTAAAAATAACGGCGCTTGTTTTATATACATTTCGGACCAATTTTGTTTGGGAGAGGAAAGAAATGGTAGTAAAACAAGGGGTGGGGGAAATGTCCGTCCGCAAGCTAGCCGCAGGGCGTAACGAAGCGAGCGTAGGCCGATTCCTAAGAAGGCTTGATGACATCCTGAGAGACTCAAGCCTTGCCGAGCCGAGGAAAGGTTTTGATGAGATTAGTCAGAGAACACGTGCCAATGTCGGGCGCCTGAAAAACAAAGTCGAATCAGTACGCTCATTCATCTCCGATGTGGAAAAGATGAAGGAGACGGGCCTTTTGGATGAGGCGGCGGCGAATGCGGAATCCCTTCCGGCCAGGACCGTGCTGTCGCTTGCCAGCATGCTCGAATCCGCTTTCGAGCGTGCCAAGCTGGCGGACAGCTCATACCCATTAAAGAGGGTGAATATCGCGGTGCAGGTGCTCGCAGGCCATATCTCGCTACCACTCGTTTCGGGAACGCGCTATCCTGCGGATGATGCCAGATTGAAGGAAAGCCTGATCCAGTCGAGGCAGTCCCAGGCGGTCAGCGTACACGAGGATGTATGCAGGGCCCTCGAGGGAATCGTTGAGGTTTTGGGGATTACAATTCCTGAAGTCCCTCGCCTCTCCGAATTACGTTCCGGTTCCTTATCTGGTTCCTGATAGTTTCAGCGAGCAGCCGGAATATGTGCTCATACCTCTCATAGGAGAACTCGAAAAGCCAGGTTTCAAGGTCGTCTTTCTTGGGTCGGGTGTCCTCGGGAAGCTCATTGTCCCTCCTCATGGTCCAGACGATATCTTCGGTGTCCCTGATTGTTCTGTGCGAGGAGCATATGCGCCGAAGCATCTGCATGTTGTCGAGGTCCTCCATACTGACCCTCTTCCCGCCGTTCTCTTTCTTTGCCAGCGCCTCGTATATCTGCTGCTGGTAGGCCGGGTGGACGTTCTCTATGAAGTTGAGGACAAAGTCCGTCATGTCCAGCACCTGCGGGGGATAGAGGTCCTTGCCCATTGAGTTGAGAATGAACCGCGCCCTCATGTCCGAGAGCTTCATGCCCTGCGCGTCGACAATGATTATGCTTGGTTCGAGTCCGATATCAAGGTCTCCCAGTTCGCCGCGCATTCTCCTCATTATCGCTTTGCGAACCAAATCTACCGTCAGATCGTTTGAAGGCATGTCGACCCAATATGATAGATGGCCGCCGTTCATCGGGAGGACCGTCTTATGCTCGCTGCTGATATCTCCCATAGCCTGGGCAATAAAAGTCAGGATGTTGTTCGTTCTGGCCTTTCCAAGGAATGTGTTGAACGCGCTCATGCCGAAATTGCCTGAGAATATCGCCGCATAGCCCTTAGAGGTGCCTTTCCATTCCGGGTGGTCGCTCACAAAGCGCAGGAGCTCCCTCGCATCCTCGGGTTTCGCTCTAAGCTTTATCTCAACGTACGAACCACTGTCCTTGCTGTTCTGTTCTGTTTTCATGAGGTTCGTGAAGAACGGTGACGCCACTTCAGCGCGACCCCCGTTGTTGCCACGGAAACTTTTCGGCAGCGCATCGTAGAATGCTATCTCCCTGTTTTCCAGGTTGCGGATTTCATCGTGTATGAAGCCCTCGCGCTCGCTTGAGCGGACGCGTCTCGGTTCTGAAAGCGAGACGCTGCTTGACACCACCATCTCCGGGTGCCTGAGAACCCTCGAGAAAGCCTCGAGGTCGAGATCGAACCTTTCCACGCTCCCATTGCCCTGAGGAACATCAAGCGTGTATGTGAATGCCCTGAGGTCGAGCCCTTTGCGGGCGATTTTCCATGCGCCCCTGAACACGTCCCTCAAGGAAGCTTCCTCCCCGAATTTCCTCTTCAGCTGGGCTGTGACATCCCTCCCGCCCATGATGAAAATGCCTTCGTCTGAGGTGGGAGACACCCTGATGAGGTCCACCTTAGCAAGATCGAAGCCTTCCATGGCGCACATCAGGCTAGTCGAGCGGTCGGCCACGCTCCAATACGCCCTCATCGCCATCTCGCCTGCCTGGTCCATGCCGCCGAGCTTGTTTATCGGGTTCTGCCTTGATTTGTCGATTAGGCCGACGACCATCTCGAATCCGCTGCCGCCGACTTCCATGATGGTCGGCTCTATCGTGACCAGATACCTGTGCAGCTTTTTCTCTTCTGCACCCTGCGGGTCGCAGACAATAACTGGTACGGCATCAATCTGGAGGGAAGCTGCCTTCCTAAGGGCGGCATCGATTTTCCTCTCCACAGAAGTGGGCTCGTTGCAAATCTGTCCTCCGACAAGCCTTCCTCTCCTGTTGGTGTTCATGCCCTTTGTCCTCCTTTATTTTTAGCCTGGCCGCTTATATACATGATAATATATGTTCGACAACATTTATAAACATGCTTTTTTACTAATTCCAACAACTGTTTTATCGTCGATAGCTATGGGATAGCAATATTGGTAAGTGCAGGTGTAGATTTATGGTTTTTGTAATATATAAAGGTTTTGTTGATTAATGTTACGTCAATCAGCGTAATCCTTTGTATCCCGCACTGCTGGAGCAGGTCTGCATGAATATACATACAAGCTGCATGCAAAGCTCCGCCACCCTCGCACATCTTTATAAATATTTGTTCTTATACTCCTAGAAGTCCAATTATTTCCGGCGGTTTTGTTTTGTTAGTTTTCGCTTCGCGAAAACCCAAAACAGACGTCCTTTAGCTACGCTAGAGGTCCCGATGTTGTAGGGAATGGTTCCTGAACAAAACGGGCAACGCAGGCAAAATGTGATAGCTTGACAGATATACAAAGACCCCGAAGGGGTTCTATGGCCCACCGGCCACGGAAGAGGGCGGCTAGCCAGAACGCGCGCGTCTACTGGCAGGATTACGCTGAGAAGCGCATACTCGGGTTCGCCGGCTACAAGGCCGGGATGACCCACGTGTCCTATGTGGACGATTCCGAGTCGCCGACCAAGGGCCAGGAGGTCATGAGCGCGGCAACGGTCATAGAGGTCCCCCCGATTGTCGTTTACGGAGTTCGCTGCTACAGCGCGAACAACTCGGTCGGCGACATACTCACCACTGACGAGAAGACGCTCAAGCTCGCAGGCTTCGACAAGAAGCCCGCGGTGAAGACCGTCAACGAGGCCGAAGTGGACGACGCGCGATTGCTCGTCTTTTCCATGCCCTCCAAAACCGGCATCGGGAAGAAGCACATCGAGAAGATGGAACTCGGGTGCGGCGGCAAGGACGGAAAGGAGCGGCTCGAATTCTGCAAGAGCATGGTCGGGAAAGAGCTCCGCGCATCTGATGTTTTCAAGAACGGCGAGCATGTGGATGTCGTTTCCATCTCCATCGGAAAAGGATGGCAGGGCGCGGTAAAAAGATTCGGCGTCGCGAAGCAGAGGCGCAAAGCAACGGGCAAGATGAGGCATGTCGGTACGCTCGGACAGTGGCATCCTGCCTATGTTCTCTACACGGTTCCTCAGGCTGGCCAGACCGGCTATCACCAGAGGACTGAGATGAACAAGAGGATTCTTCGGATCGGGCAGAAGCCTGAGGAGATAAATCCCTCGAGCGGCTTCCCGCACTACGGATTCGTGAGGAACGATTTCGTGGTGGTGAAGGGTTCGGTGCCAGGGCCCGTCAAGAGGCTGATAAAGCTGAGGCTGGCCGTGCGCGCGAAGGAACCGGCAAAGGAGCTGTCATTGGGCTACGTGTCCCTCTTGCCCAAGTAGGTGTTCATATGAAAGCGACTGTGTATTCAATCGAAGGAAAAGCCATGAAGCAGATAGAGCTGCCGGCCATCTTCGAATCGCCAAGGCGCGTCGACCTCGTCAAGAGGGCGGTGCTCAGCGAGGAGAGCAGGATGTACCAGCCGAAAGGCAACTACAGACTGGCCGGACTTGAGACCAGCGCCCGCTACCGCGGACGCAAGGAGGACTTCGGTACCGTGAAGAACAAGGGTATCCCCCACCTTCCGCACGAGGTGCTTCCAAAGGGACAGCTCGGCAAGGTGAAGCGCGTTCCGCATGCGGTCAAAGGCCGCAGGGCGCACCCGCCGAAGCCGCAGAAGATTATTGTTGAACGCATCAACAAGAAGGAGCACCTGCTCGCGCTCGCATCAGCGCTCTCATACAGCGCGGACCGCGACACAGTGATAAAGAGGGCGCACTCGGATATCGGTGTTTCGCTCCCCATAATCCTGGAAAGCGGCTTCGAGAAGCTGAAAAAGGCGAAGGAAGTCCAGAAGGTTCTCGATTCGCTGAACTTAGGCAAATTCGTTGAGAAGGCGAAAAGGAACGGCACGAGGTCCGCCCTCATCGTTGTCTCATCGGCCGCGATGAAGAAGGCCGGTGCGAACCTTGCGGGCGTGGATGTCGTTGCGGCGAGCGAGCTTACGGTCAAGGACCTGGCACCGGGAACCCACCCGGGCAGGCTCACGCTATTCTCGGAGAACTCGATTCCCGAGATTGTAAAGAGGTTTTCTGCATGATCCTGATAGCGCCAATCAAGACGGAAAAGGCAATCGGTATGATTGAGTACCAGAACACGCTCACCTTCGAGGTGGACCTGAAAGCCACAAAGAAGGAGATCCAGAACGAGATGGAGAAGCTCTTCTCGGTCAAGGTCGCGGGTGTTCGGACCTACGTCACGCCTGATGGGAAGAAGCATGCGCTGATACGCCTGGACAAGGGTTCGAAGGCGGACGATGTGGCTGCGAAACTGAAGATGCTCGCATGAGGTAATGCTTATGGGAAAGAGACTGAAACAACAGAAAAGAGGGCGGGGTTCGCCGAGATATCTCTCGCCGAGCCACAGGTACAAGGCCGACCTTTCATACAGGCCCTATGACGACATGGAGAAGACCGGAGTCCTGACCGGGAAGGTGGTCGGATTCATCGACGACCCGGCAAGGACCGCGCCGCTCATGAAAGTCAAATACGATAACCGCGAATCCGGCATCCTGCTCGCGCCCGAAGGCATCGCAGTCGGGGACGAAGTGGATGTCGGCTCGCAGGGTCGGCTGAGGCTGGGAAGCGTGCTTCCTCTCTACCGCATCCCTGATGGCGCTTACGTATTCAATATAGAAAGGAACCCCGGAGACGGGGGCTCGCTTGTGAAAGCGGCCGGTTCATACGCCAACATTGTCGCGAAGGAGGGCAAGATAGTATATATCAAGCTCCCGAGCCGCTCGACGCTCGTCCTATCGAACGAGTGCCGCGCGCAGCTTGGCGTAATCGCAGGCGGAGGCAGGCTGGAAAAGCCCATGCTCAAAGCCGGCAACCAATGGTTCAAGAAGACGGCGCAGCATCGGCTGTGGCCGGTCCCAAGGGGCGTCCACCAGGCGGCATACAACCACCCGCACGGAGGAAAGCAGCACCACGTGGGCAAGCCGACGACAGTCGGAAGGGGAACGCCGCCAGGCGGAAAAGTCGGCCACATAGCAGCAAGGCAGACCGGACGCCGGAAAGGCAAGAGGATGGTTGAGACGACAGAGGTATGATAACATGAAGAAAGACACATGGAAGGGTATAGACGAGGAGCATGCCGCGGCAACCGGCTATGACGACTTCCTCAAGTTGATCCCGTCAAGGGAGCGGAGGACCCTCCTCCGTATAAAGAACAACCCAAGGCTCAAGAAGCTCGTGGAGAAGGTGAGGCTCATAAAGAAGGCCAATCCCAAGAAGGTCATAAAGACCCATGTCCGGGAGGCTGTAATACTTCCCGAGTGGCTCGGCCTGACCTTCGGCGTCCACAACGGGAAGGAGTTCAAGAGGGTTGAAATCACGCTCAACAGGATAGGCCGACGCCTCGGAGATTTCTCGCACTCGACCGGAAGAGTCCTGCATTCAGGTCCCGGTGTCGGAGCTACGAGAGGTTCCAAGTTCGTGCCGCTGAAGTGATGGCTATGAAAGGATACTCCAACATGCCCGAAAATACTGAGAACTGCGCGAGCGCGCGGCTGGAAGGGGTCAACGCGTCCTATAAGGACCTGGCCGAAGTCTGCGGCAGGATTCGGAACAAGAAATCCGACTGGGCCGTGACTTTCCTTACGATGGCTTCCGAGGGTGAAATACCAATCCTTTTCAGGCGCCACAACAAGAAGCTCGGCCACAGGCACGAGCTTGGCGGAAGGAAGGGCCGCTACCCGTGGAAGGCTGCCCGCATCGTCCTCAAAACGCTCCAGAGCGCCATCTCAAACGGCAAGACGATGGGGCTTGGCGAGGTCTATACAATCATGGCGGCTTCTGCAAACAAGAAGGACATCTACCCGAGGATGGCACCAAAAGGCCGCACGGCGCGTTCGTACCTCGTCACCTCTCGCGTCGAAATAATCCTCAAAGGCTCGGAAGTCCCGAAAGGGGTAACCGTGACGCCGCCGAAAAAGAAGGAGGCCAGCGCAAAGGAGGAGAAGAAATCCGAACCCGCAAAGTCGCAGGAGGCCAAGAAAGAGGAAGCCCCGACTGTCGGCAAGGAGAAGAAGGAACAGCCTGAGCTTCTCAAGGAAGAGGGCAAGGTCAATCCTGAGCACAAGCATGAGGCCGAGAAGGTCGCGGACCAGGAGAAGGGCAGGCCGCAGGCCCCGCATCAGCACGGGGAGCACAACAAAAGGTGATTCATGATGATATACCAGGAGAAACTTATTGAGGAGCCGTTCGGAAAATACCAGGTCATGAAGTTCCTTGAGAAAAAACTGGACCGCGCAGGCCTGGCGAACGTCGACATCCAGCGGACGCCGCTCGTAACGCGCATCACGCTCGAGGTCATGAACCCGGCAAGGATTATCGGCAAGAAGGGCCGGCTCATCAACGAGCTGACCGAGACAATCAAGAGCGAATTCAAGATCGAGAACCCGCAGATAAGCGTCATCGAGGTGAGGGAGCCGTTCCTGGAGCCCCGCATGGTGGGCAAGAGGGCGGCAAAATACATCGAGATGGGCAAGAAGGTCCGCGCAATCCTGCACTATCTTCTCCGTGAAATCATTCGCGCAGGAGCGCTTGGCGCGGAAATCGTCGCCGCCGGAAAAATCGGCGCAAAGGGCGCAAGGGCGAAAAGCCTTCGCGTCGTCGCAGGATACATACCTAAAGCCGGCGAGCCAGCGAGGCTCATCCGCGTCGCCCACATCAGCGCCAACACGCGCTCGGGCGTCATCGGAATCCTCGTTCGCATAGTTCCCCCCGGAACAGTGTTCCCGGACAAGAAGACCACACAGGTCGTCCTCCCGAAAGTCATCGAGGCCGCGACCGATGTGGAAAAGCCGGCGGAAGTCAACCCGGCCGCCCCGGCTGCCGAAAGCCAGCCGCAGAGGGACCAGAGGGGTCAGTCGAGATTCAATCGCAGGCCGCCGTTCCACGGCAGGAGATGATCATATGGCAATTCTGAAAAAGACCGATATCGAAGGGATGACTGATGCGGCGAAAACCGCGAAAATCGTCGAGCTTGAGCGCGCCATCCTCGAGCTTCGCGGGGAAGGGCGGACCGACCGGGTCAAGCCGCTCCGGAAGGCTATAGCCTCACTAAAGACCCCGAGGCCGAAAAAGAAGCACGAGAAGAAATGATACAATAGCATTTAATACAGATAAAGACCTAAACAACTGCAGGTGAATGGAATAATGGATAAGTGTCCGAAATGCGGAATGCTCAAGGATCTCTGCGTCTGCGAAATCCTTGACAAACAGGGAGCAGCGAAAATCAGGATATACTCGACCAAGAAGAAGTTCAAGAAACTGGTCACGATAATCGAGGGCATCGACAAGGCGCAGCTCGAATCCACGACTAAAGAGCTCAAGCACAAGCTCGCCTGCGGCGGGACATCGAAGGAGGGCGTGATAATCCTCCAGGGCGACCACAAGAGGCGCGCCACCGAAGTGCTAAAGCTGCTTGGGTATCCGCAGGAAAACATCGAAGTGAGCTGATTTTCCGGCTCAGCTTCCCAATTTTTTTAAAGATAGGCGAGGCATCACGCCTCCGGTAACCTGACCGAAGATGGGACGATGATAACAAAAAAGAACCTCCTCCTCTCGACATTCATCGGCCTGGAGGCCGAAATCATCAACAGCAGCCAGCGCAATCTAATCGGGCTCAAGGGCACTATCGTTGACGAGACGAAAAACCTGATTGTAATCGAAAAAGGGGGCGCGGGCGGAAAGGAGGTCAGGATCCCGAAGAACTCCTCGACCTTCCGAATCACCGCCGAATCCGGGGAAAAAGTCGATGTGGACGGGAGCTCCATCGCGTTCCGTCCGCACGAGCGCGCGAAAAAAGTCTGAAAAAGGAAAAATCGGCTCATGTCTTTTTTTCTGGTCTATTGCGTATGCTGACCGCCCGAATTCCTCGGCGTCAGAAAAGTATTTAAACGGATGTATCCAAATTACCAGATGCCCGTATTATAATTCACTCAATTCGGACCCTCATTAGGTCCGGCGGCATTCGGATACCCTCCGTGAAAACGGCCCTGGGTCCGCGTGCTTTTCGGGAAGCACCGTCCAAAAAAACAAGGGCGGCACGCATGCGCATCAGCGCTACTCAACGAGGTATAGATATGACAGAGAAATGCCAAGACAAAAAATGTTTCAAGCATGGAGGCCTGAAACTCAGGGGCGAGACCCTGATGGGCAAGGTCGTGAGCGCAAAGAGCAGGCATACCGTGATAGTGGAGAGGGAAACAATCCAGTATTTCCCCAAGTACCGCAAGTACGCCCGCGGTACCTCGCACATCGCCGCGCACAACCCGCCGTGCATAAACGCGAAGGTCGGCGACATGGTGGACCTCTCAGAGACCAGGAAGCTGAGCAAGACCAAGGCCTGGACGGTTGTCGGCCTATCGACAAAAGGTGAACAAGCATGAAAGGATTGACAAGCACGATAACGAAGACGCTTACGATTGGCACAATGATGCCCTGCACCGACAACAGTGGCGCGAAGATGATATATATAGTCGGCGCCCTCCATTACCGCGGAACGCGCGGAAGGGGCCCGCAGCTCGGCGTCGGCGAAGTGGTCATCGCATCGGTAAAGAAGGGGAAGCCTGACATGGTGAAGAAGGTCGTAAAGGCCCTCATCGTGCGGCAGAAGAAGGAGTTCAGGAGGGCCAACGGCACGAGAATCCTTTTCGAGGACAACGCCGCGGTCCTGGTGAACGACGACATGCTTCCTGTAGGCACCGAAATCAAGGGCGTCGTGGCAAGGGAAATCGCGGAAAGATTCCCCAAGGTTGCCGCAATATCCGCCGGGGTAGTTTGAAAGGGGGAACCGGGTGTTTTCTTATGAAGTCTGATACTGAGCGGAAAAAATTCTATTCGGAAAAGCTCCACAAGAGGAAAAGCCGCCTGCACGTCCACCTCTCGAAGGACCTGCGCGCAAAGCTCAAGGTCAAAAAGAGGGCGGTCCTCGTCCGCAAGGGCGACACCGTGAAGGTGATGCGCGGGCCGGGCAAGGGCAAGGAGGCGAAAGTCAGCGACGTGAACACGTTGCGTCTCAAGGTTTTCGTCGAAGGCGTCGTGGTGAAGAACGTGCGCGGGCGTGAAGTAAGCATCGCGCTCGAGCCGTCCAACCTGCTGCTCCTCGCTCTCGAGAGCACGAAGGAAAGGAAGCAAATATTCAGCGAGGATGCGTTCAAGAAGGCGGAAGCGCCCAAAAAGGAAGCGCCGAAGGCCGAGGCTGCGAAATCCGAGCATGCGAAGACATCCGAGCACGCTCACCAGCACGGTGAGCACGCCCACGAAGGCAAAGAGCATGGCGAGCAGGCTGCGAAAGGCTCAGGGGTCCATGCCCAGACGAAACCAAACGCTCAAAGGTGAATGATCTTACAATAAAATTTACAAGGTGAAAATTTTTATGGCAAAAAGAGGAGGAACAAAGCATCTGAAAAGGATCGCATCGGCTAAAGCGATTCCGGTTACCGATAAGAAAGAACACACCTGGATGACGAAGGCCGCACCGGGCCCGCACCCGGCCAAGCACTCGATTCCGCTTGGCGTCCTAATCAGGGACATCCTCAAAATCGCGACTACACTGCGCGAAGTCCGCAGGATACTCGCATCGAGGCTTCTTGAAGTCGACGGGAGCGTCCGCACGGACGAGAAATTCCCGGTCGGCCTCATGGACGTGATTTCCTTCCCCAAGGGCGGGAAGCACTTCCGTATAATTGTCGATAGCAAGGGCAGGCTTGTCCCGCACGAAATAAGCAAGGACGCGGCGGCGCACAAGATCCTGCGCGTGGTGAAGAAGCACACCATCCCCGGGGGCAAAATCAACGTGACGTTCCACGACGGGAGGAATCAGCTGGCCGACAACCACATACATGTCGGAGACAGCGTGATAGTTTCGCTCCCGAAGGCAGTGCTTAAGTCGCACCTGAAAAGGGACAAGGGCGCGCGGTGCCTCATCATGGAAGGCAAGCACGCTGGGACAATAGTCATGCTCAAGGAAATCATAGAGCGCAAAGGAGGGAAGCCCTCGGAAGCGCTTGTGCAGGACAAGTCGGAGGAATTCGTCACGGTGGCCAAATATTTGTTTGTCGTTGACGAGGCCTTCGGAGCCAAAGGGTGAACTGGATGGACGCGAACAAGATGCGTGAGATACTCATCGAGAAAGTCACGGTAAATATCGGTGTGGGCGCCCCGGGCGACAAGCTCGAGCAGGCAAAAAGCCTCCTCGAGAGGCTCGCTGACGGGAGGACGCCCGTGGAGACGCACGCGAGGCGCAGGGACCCGGTCTTCAAGCTGAGGAAGGGGCTTCCCATCGGGACGAAAGTCACGCTGCGCGGCGAAGAGGCGAGGACATTCCTGGAAAAGGCCATCACGGCAAAAAGGAAGGTGCTCAAGCAGTCTAACTTCGACCGGCAGGGCAACTTCGCCTTCGGCGTCCACGAGTACATCGACTTCCCGGGTGCGAAATACGATCCGGCCATACCGATGTTCGGTTTTGACATCTGCGTCTCGCTTTCGAGGAAAGGGAGGCGCGTTTCATTGAGGAAACTGAAGTCGGCATCGGTGGGAAGAATCCACCGCGTAAGCCGGGATGAGGCGATGGAATTCGCGAAATCGTTCCTGAACGTGAAAATCGAGTGATGATTATGACGCTGTCAATGGAAGAGAGATACAAGGGAAAAGGAAAGCGTGTTTGCCGGAACTGTGGCAACTCCAGGGCGCTGATACGGAAGTATCGGCTCAATGTCTGCAGGAGATGCTTCAGGGAGATGGCTGAAAACATTGGATTCCGCAAATACGGAGGTTGATTCGATGACTGACCATTTGGCTGATGCTCTTAATACGATAAAGACGCACGAAATCGTCGGACAGGGCAAATGCACTGTCAAGGCGACGAGGCTGATAGGCGAGATACTCCGCGTGCTGAAAGAGCACAAGTATCTCAAGGACTACAAGGTTTTAGATGACGGCCGCGGGGGCTGGTACGAGATAGTTCTCGACGGCAGAATAAACGACTGCGGGGTCATTAAGCCGAGGCTACCCGTCCGGAGGGCGGAATGGTCCAAGAGGGAGCAGGAGTTCATTCCAGGTTTCGGCGTGGGGCTGCTGATAGTCTCGACGCCGGGCGGGATAATGACGAACGCTGAAGCCGAGAAGAAGAAATTCGGCGGAAGGCTGCTCGCGTACGTTTACTAGGTGTTGCTCATGGAAATCCCACAAGGTATAAGCGTCCGGGTCGATGGCTACAAGATAACTGCCAAAGGCCCTCAGGGCGAGGTACATAAGATGTTCCCGAAAGGGTCGAAGGTCCAGGTGAACGGCAACCGGATAGAAATCGAGACTCCGAACAAGGCCCTTTACGGTACCCTCGAATCCATCCTCAAAAGCATGCTCAAGGGCGTCTCGAGCGGATACTCGAGGAACCTGAAGCTGCTTTACGCGCACTTCCCCATCACGATAGAGGTGAAGGGGAGCGATGTGGCCGTCAAGAACTTCCTCGGGGAGAAGCAGCCGAGGAAAACAGTCCTTATCGGCAGCACGAAGGTACTGGCAAAGGGGCAGAGCGTCACCGTTTCAGGCCCTGACAAGGAGGCCGTCGGCCAGACGATAGCCAACCTCAGGACCGCGATGCGCATCAAGGACAAGGACGGCCGTGTCTTCCAGGACGGAATTTACGAGGTCGAAGGCTGAGGGGTTGATGTTCATGGCAGAGAAAAAAACAGGAAAAACCAGGAAATCGCGAATAACACGCAAGAGGAAGCCGAAGTTCAACGTTCCGAACCTGGGTTTCTTCAAGAGCGTGAAGGCTCGCTGGAGAAAGCCGCGCGGAACCCACAACAAGAAGCGCATGAAATTCAAGTTCATGGGCGCGCTCCCGAAAATCGGCTACAAGAACGAGTTGACAGTCCGCGGACTGCACTCGAGCGGGAAGACCGAAGTGCTTGTAAGCAATCTTGCGGAGCTGGATGCCCTCAAAGAGGTGGAAGTCGTCGTAAGACTGGCCTCCGCACTTGGCGGGAAGAAGAGGAAGCAGCTCGAGGAGAGGGCCAAGGCGCTCAAACTCGTGGTGCTGAACAACCGGTTCAACGGTGTGAAGGAGGACGGCAAGGCCGATTCGTCCAAGAAGTAGGTGTTTGCTCATGACAATCGCGACAGTACGAAGGCTTGCGGCCGACATATTCAATGTCGGGGAGAACAAGGTCAAGATTAGCCCTGATGGTCTGAAGGAGGCTGAAGGCGCTCTCACAAGGAGCGACGTCCGCGGCCTGATTGACAAAGGCATCATCACGAAGGCCAAGAAGCAGGGACGCGCCAGCACCGGAAGGACCGGGCGGACCGGGCACGGAAGGCGCCGGGGCACCCCCTTGGACAGCAAGGCCGTCTGGATGCAGAAAATCCGCGCGCAAAGACGCTTCCTCAACATGCTGCTCGACACAAACGTCCTCAAGAACGAGGCAAGGCGCTCAATATACGGCAAGGTCAAGAGCGGCATATTCAGGAACAAGAAAGCGATGCTTCTCTATCTCAAGGAGGCCGGCCTTGTGGCGCAAAGCTTCGAGCCGGTGAAAGCCGAATACAAGAAGCCCGAGCCTAAGCCTAAAAAGCAGAAGCCGCAGAAGGCCGATGTGAAGGCAGCAGCTGGCAAGGCGCAGTCGGCTCCAAGAAGCGAGGCAAAGGCCGAGCAGAATAGAGAGGCTCCCAAAACGGTCGGGAATGAAACCCACGCCAAGGGGCAGGAACACTCCAAGCATGTAAAGGGTGAACAAAGATGACGAGAGCAGATGGTCCGAGTTTCAAGGTATACTTCCGAAGGAGGAGGGAAGGCAAGACCAATTTCGCCAAGAGGCTGGCCCTCATAAAGGGAGGCCGGACGAGAATGGTCGTACGCAGGAGCAACAAGGGTATCATCGTCCAGTTCATCGATTTCGACCCAAAAGGCGACCGGACGCTGCTAACTGTGAGCGGCACGCACCTCTCAAAGCTCTACAAATGGCCCTCGAAGAGGAATGTATGGACCGCCTACCTGGCGGGTCTCATGGCCGGGAAGATGGCGCAGAAGAAGGGCGTCAAGGAGTTCGTGCTCGACATGGGCATGTACGTGCCTTCCAAAGGCTCGGTAATCTTCGCGGCGCAGCAGGGCGCGGCGGATGCGGGGCTCAGCACGCTATTCGACAAGGAGAAGGTGCCTTCGGGCAAGCTCTCGAACCCACCTGACAAGTACAAGGGCATATTCAACGAGGTAAAAGGGAAACTCAGCGCAGGCTGAACACAAACCAGGGTGATATTTGATGGCAGAAAAAATAAGGACCGTGGACAAGGAATCATGGCAGCCCCGCACCAGCATGGGCATCAAGGTCAAAAGCGGCGAGGTCACAACTCTTGAGGAGATTCTCGTTTCAGGAAAGCCGATTCTCGAAACCGAGCTCGTCGACATCCTGCTTCCGGACATGGAGTCCGAGACGCTCCTGATTAAGACGACCCAGAGGGTCACGGACTCGGGAAAACGTGTCAAGTTCCGCGTGGTCACTGTCATCGGGGACCGCAAAGGGCACGTCGGGCTCGGCGTGGGCAAATCGGACGAACTGAAGCCAGCGATGGATTATGCCATCCGTGATGCAAAGAAGCACATGCTGGCGATAACCACCGGATGCGGAAGCTGGGAATGCAAGTGCGCCCTGCACCACTCGGTGACCATGAAGACTGTCGGAAAGGAAGGCAGCACGATTGTCACATTGAAGCCAGCCCCGAGAGGGCTTGGCCTTGCTGCGAATGATGTCGTGAAGAAGGTCCTGGGCATGGCCGGCGTGAAAGACGTCTGGAGCTCGGCCCACGGCGGGAAGAATGTTTACAACATGGCGGTCGCCACGATGAAGGCGTTGGATAACCTCAACCTCCTCAAGCCGAGGGCGGAATGAGGCATCATCACGAGGGGATATTGATGAAAATAGCTGTTGTTCGCGTAAGGGGGGTCCGCAAAATCGCGCCCCGCATAGTCAAGGCGATGGAAATGCTTAGGCTTGAGAGGCCGAACCACTGCGTCCTGGTCGACGACTCGCCGCAGTACAAGGGCATGCTCGAGCAGGTCAAGGACTACGTGACCTATGGGCCTGTTGCCGAGGAGACGATACTCTCCCTTCTGACAAAGCGCGGAAGGAAAGGCAGCAGCATGCTGAGGACAGTCCTCAAAGAGGACGCCATCAAGAAGGCGGCGAAGGAGATTTTTTCCGGAAAGAAGACTATCGACTTTGCGAACCCGGTCTTCAGGCTTAGCCCGCCTTCGAGAGGGTACAGGGACATAAAGCGGAGCTTCCCGCAGGGCGACCTCGGTAAAAGGGGCGAGATGGACACTCTCCTCAGGCGAATGATATAAGGTGATTCTCATGACCAAGAGGCAAGGAAGGCAGAAAAAAGGATACCTCGGCCACAGGACGCACGGACGTGGCAACTGCAAGAACCGGAGGGGAAGCGGCAACCGCGGAGGGCGCGGAATGGCCGGCATCTGCAAGCACAAGGGCACGTGGGCAGCGAAATACGCCCCCGGATACTTTGGCAAGACCGGTTTCGTCCGGCCGAACTCGGTGGGCTTCAGCGTGACCCACCTTTACGATATCAACCAGAAGGCGCTGTGCAACCAGCTCGAGAAGAAGGCGGGCAAGTACCATTTCGATTTCAAGGGCAAGGTCCTCGCGACCGGAAAGGTGACGGTGCCGCTCGTCATCCGGGCATCTGCATGGAGCAAGAACGTGGAAAAGAAGCTGAGCGAAGCCGGCGGGCAGATTTCAAAGCTGGAGCCGGAAAAGGTTCCGGCAGCATGAATCCGCTCCGGCTTGACGGAAGCAGGTTTATAAAATTACCCGGAACTATCTACCTGAGGTTCTTCTGATGGGAGTAATAGACATATTGCATTCACTAGCAGGATTTTTGCCTGAAATCAAGGCCCCGGAGAAGCCGCTCGGGAGCAAGGAACGCCTTATGTGGACAGGCCTTGCCCTGGTGCTGTATTTCCTCATGTACCAGACGACCGTCTTCGGTGTCCCGCAGATTACGGGGGGCATCGACTTCCTACAGACGATAACCGCTTCAAGGATAGGAAGCCTTCTGACTACGGGAATCGGGCCCATCGTCCTTGCCAGCATATTCCTCCAGCTCTTCGTAGGGGCCGGACTGCTGAACCTCAACCTCAAAGACAAGAAGGACCGCGCCAAATTCCTCGAAACGCAGAAGATACTCGCAATACTGCTCGCGCTGCTCGAAGCAACGATTTTCGTGATTTTCGCCGGGATAGTCCCGGTGATACCTATATTCACAGGCCTGGGCGAGGGCGTCATTGTCGACCCGGTCAGCGGGCTGCAGAGCACCCATGCCCCATACACGATGGCACTCGTCGTCCTGCAGATTACCCTCGGTTCGATGCTCGTCCTTTTCCTGGACGAACTCGTGACCAAATACGGCATCGGGAGCGGCATCAGCCTGTTCATCGCGGCCGGCGTCTCCCTCTCCGTGGTCCTTGGGCTATTCGATATCCTTTTCATAGGCCAGATGTATCCACCGAGCGTGGTCTCGGTCATGGCTGAAGGTGGCGCAGAGGCGCTGCCGAATGCGCTACTATCATTGCTGCCGTTCGGTTTCACGATTCTCGTGTTCCTGACCGTCGTCTATGCCGAATCGGTCAAGGTCGAGATACCAATCGCATTCGAGCGCGTGCGCGGCATGGTGCCGAAGCTGCCGCTCAAGTTCTTCTATGTCTCCAATATTCCGGTCATTTTCGCAAGCGCCCTCATCATCAACCTCCAGCTCTTTTCAGGCGGGCTTCTCCTAGGCCAGTACTGGGACCAAGCAGGCCAGCCGACCGAGCTCGCGTCGCACCTTTCAGAGACTAGGAACTACACCATGGACCGCGACGGAATCGTCCCGCTTGTCGGGTATGTGAATGCGAACAAGCAGCTTTCCGACGGCCTGCTCTATCTTTTCACGCCGATATCGGCCGGCTCGGGGCGCGGCACGCGTGAGCATTGGGAATTCCTGAACAGCTCGACTCCGTTCCTGAAAATCCCAGAGTGGGTCCACGCCCTGGTTTATGCGGTGGGCCTTGCGCTCGTGTCGGTCCTGTTCGGCCTTTTCTGGGTTGAAACCGCAAACATGGATGCAAAAAGCGTGGCCGGGCAGCTTTCGGATTCCGGTTTGCAGATCCCGGGATTCAGGCGGGACCCGCGCATGCTCGAGACGATACTGAACAAGCACATCTTCCCCCTTACAGTGATGGGTTCCCTGGCTGTCGGACTTCTCGCCGCTATCGCGGATTTGACCGGAGCCCTCGGAACCGGGACAGGCATTCTCCTTACCGTCGGCATCCTGCACAAGATGTACGAGCAGCTTGAGCAGATGAACGCGTTCGAGATGTATCCGAGCTTCGGGAAGATGTTCGGCGAATAACACGCGTTTCCGGCATGCGACCAAGGGCATTCGGTTTCCGGGTCGGCGTTTCGCATCCCGTAACTGGAAACCGGGAACTGGAAACAGGAAACCACCGGAGCAGATCGTGATGGCAAGAGTCTATATTGAGACGTATGGCTGCACCCTCAACCAGGCCGATTCAGACATCATGCGCGCAATCCTGCTATCCGGCCATTCGGTTGTCGACGGCGAGGCCTCGAGCGACGTGGTCGTCCTCAACACGTGCACAGTCAAGGGAGCTACGGAGAACCGGATTTTCGAGCGGATGAAAAGGCTGCGGGCAAAGGGAAAACCGTTCGTGGTCGCCGGATGCCTTAGCGCCAATATAAAAAAAATCCGAAAATACTGCCCGGGCGCGCCGATTGTGATGCCTTCATCCATACGGCATATCAACGAGGCCGTTCGCGATGCGCTTGAGAACCGGTCGGCAATCTACAGCTCAAGGGAAGGAAAGGCCGGCCTCCCCAGAATCCTCACCGCGCCTATCTGCCGGATACCGATAAACGACGGCTGCGTCTCATCCTGTCATTTCTGCCAGACCAAGCTCGCCCGCCCGTATCTATGCAGCTACCCACCAAAAACAATCGTCAAATGGATAAACGACGGCGTTCGGGGCGGTGCGCGGGAAATCCAGCTAACCAGCCAGGATTCCGGGGCTTACGGCATCGACCTCAAGACAAGCCTGCTTTCGCTGCTCGATTCCATATCAAACGATGACAGCTCAGGCCGGGTGGAGGGTGAGGAATACCTTGTGCGCCTTGGCATGATTAATCCAGAACACGCCAAGCGCATGCTCGGAGGCATCCTGAAAACTCTTGGCGGGCCCAGATTCTACCAGTTCCTGCATGTTCCGGTCCAGACTGGGAGCGAGAAGGTGTGCAAGGACATGAACAGGGATCATACGGTCAGGGATTTTACCGACATAGTCCAGGTCGTGCGGGAAAGGCTTCCCGAAGCGTCGATTGCGACCGATATCATCGTAGGATACCCCACCGAAACTGAAGAGGACTTCCAAGAGACGCTGGAACTGATGCGGAAAACCACGCCTGAAGTCATTAACGTGTCCAAATTCAGCTCCCGCCCGGGAACCGTGGCAATGGAGCTAGAGCCGCTCCCCAACGACATCGTGAAAAGAAGGAGCGAGGTGGCGAGCTTGCTTACACGGGCAATCACGAAGGAAAGGCGTATGCAGTTCATAGGAAGGCGATTGAGGGTCCTAGTGACCGAAAAGGAAAAGGATTTCAAAGGTAGGGCCATTAACTATCATCAGGTCGTCGTCAAGGGGTTTGCCGGTAGACTGGGCGACTTCGTTGATGTGGATATATATGATGCGAACCTCGGCTCGCTTTTTGGCGAGGCCGTCAAATAACGGGAGACAAACAGCGGAAAGGAGAAGTCAAGGAGAAGGTGTTTTGAATGATTATCGCATTGGGCGTTCCGGGAGCGGGGAAGACAACTGTGCTTAAGGGGCTCAAATCAGAGTACAAGGTCATCAACTACGGCGACCTCATGCTCGAAATCGAGAAGAAGGAGTTCGGCATCAAGGACCGCGACGAGATGCGGAAGCTCCCGATTGAGAAGCAGAAGCTCGCGCAGAAGCTTGTCGCTGAGGCGCTCGCTAAGATGCCTGGAAAAGTCATCCTCGACACGCATTGCTCCGTAGCAACACCCTCGGGCTACTACCCCGGGCTTCCATTCGAGTTCCTGAAACTCTGGAAGGTCGAGGCCCTCATCTACGTGACTGCTAGCGTACAGGAGCTGAAAGCGCGGCGCGAGAACGACCCGACGCGGAAAAGGGACGTGGATGACATCGCCCTGCACGACGAGATGAACAAGGGATATCTCGCCTCATATTCGGCGTTCACGGGAGCCCCGGCAGTGATAATCTACAACCACAACGGGAAGCTGGAGGAGGCAATCTCTAAGTTCCAGGCGCTGCTGAAATAATGCGTATACTTTCTAAGCAACGCTCCTGCTGCGAATCACTCCGTGGGCGTTTTCTCCGATGCCTTCCCTACTACGAAATTCCTGAGGACCCTATAGAATTCCACGTCGTTCAATTCCTCGACAGGCTTGCCCGTTTGTTCCAGTGCAGCCTCCCTTAGAAATCCCTCCAGCATCGGCCTGAGGGGCGTCGGCCTGAGGGCCTCCACAATTTGCATTTGTCGCAGCTTGAGAATAAACTCATCAAGCGCTTCTGCAATCAGCCAGCTTCTGAAGTCCTTGCCAATGCCAGTGGCTTCGTCAGTACCCTCTTCAATTAGTGTGAATATGCCTATATTCGGACCGATCCTCTGCATCAAATCCCTAATAACGGCGGCTTTCCTTTCACGATATTCAGCGTTTTCTTTTTTATGATCGCCTGATTGGATATCATCTGTCTGGGCCTCGACGGCACGGTACATCCGGTCATAGATCATTTTTCTGTCCGGCGTATCATCAAGCGGAATTAGTTTTCCTTCAAGAGGCGGGAAACCCTGAAAAGTCATCTTCAGGGCCTCCTGTTTCCTTTCTATGTCGGATTTAAGGTGCTCTTTCGTCCCTTTCCCTACCCTGATGGATAAGTGTTGAAGTTTCTTCTTTTCCGGAGCCATCGTATCCCCTCATTGATGTTTATATGTTATAATATATGGCAAAACGTATTTAAAATGCTTCCCATTCCCACTTCATTGGGACTCTAAAACGATTAAAACCCTTCATGGCAATTCATCAAATGATTTCTATGATTGACATCAAGCTCATACGGGACAACCCGGCAGCCGCGGAAGACTCGCTGCACAGGAGGAACTACAAGGAGGATGCGCACGCAGCCCTGGCCAAAATCAAAGAGCTGGATTCGGAGTGGCGTAACATAAAGAAAGAGGAAGAGGAGTTGCGGGCCGAGCGGAACAGACTCAGCATGCAGATTAACGAGAAAAAGAAACGCGGCGACCAAGCCGAAGCGGAGATAGCGCGTTCAGGGGAGATAGCAAAGCGCATTAAGGACATCTCGCTCGAGACCACCACGCTGGAGGAGCAAATAAGCGTCCACCTGCTCATGCTCCCGAACATCCCCCACGAATCCGTGCCAGATGGCCACGACGAGACGTGCAACCCGGTTGTCCGCAAGAACGGAAAGCCGGAAAAGGATTCGAAATCCGTGCTTTCCCATTGCGATATCGCTCAGCAAAGCGGGATAATCGACTTCGAGCGGGGCGTGAAGCTCGCGCACCACCGCTTCGCCGTGCTAAAGGGCGACATCGCCAAGCTCGAGCGCGCAATCGTGAATTTCATGCTTTCGGTGCACTCATCTAGGGGCTATCTGGAAATCGCCCCCCCATACCTTGTCAACACGCAGACGATGACCGGGACAGGCCAGCTGCCCAAGTTCAAGGAGGAGCTGTACAAGTGCGCAGATGACGATTTGTGGCTGATTCCGACCGCTGAGGTGCCGGTCACCAACCTGCACGCCAACGAAATCCTCGACGAGAAGAACCTGCCAATCAAACTCACCGCATACACCCCGTGCTTCAGGCGCGAGGCCGGCGCTTACGGCAAGGACATCAAGGGGCTGATACGCCAGCACCAGTTCAACAAGGTCGAGCTCGTGAAGTTCACCCATCCTCAGACCAGCTTCCAGGAGCTCGAAGGGCTTACAAAGGATGCCGAGCGCATACTCGAGCTTCTTGGCCTTCCATACCGCGTCATCGAGCTTTGCGCAGGCGATCTCGGGTTTGCGAGCGCGAAAACGTACGACATCGAGGTCTGGATACCATCCCAGGACACATACCGTGAAATCTCATCCTGCTCGAACTGCACGGATTTCCAGGCCAGGCGGGCGAACATCAGGTTCCGCGGAACGAAGGGCCTCGAGCACGTCCATACGCTGAATGGAAGCGGGCTTGCCGTGGGAAGGACCATGATAGCAATCCTTGAGAACTATCAGGAAGACAAGAAAACGGTCGTCATCCCGAAGGTTCTCCAGGATTTCATGGGCCAGGAGACGATAGGGTTCTAGGCTGTAAGCCTTGGCCGCTCCTTTGCCGGCGCGCCTTCCATTACCTTCGGTGGCGGGAACGACTTCGCGAAGGCGCCCACTTTTGCGGCCCCGTACGGATCCACGTTCCTCACGTTGGACTGCATCCCCAAGAATCCCGGGTGCTCCGTGAGGGCCTTCAAATCGGTTACGAAGCCCTTGGATTCGAGGTCCGCCTTCCTGTCTTCGAACGCGCAGTGCCCCTCCAGGAACTCGTCCCGGTTCTCCACCGGGATTTTAAGGAACTCCTGGCCTATGGCGACGATGTAGCGGAGCATCCTGAAGTTCGTGATTATCTCGTCGCGGTCCATCTGCCTGCAGAGCTCCTTCTCATCGCCGTCCGAGCAGTTGAACAGGGACTGGAACTGGGCATAGCCCATCTTATCGATGTCTAGGTTTTTGAGTATCTCAGCCACGAAGGCCGGGTGCTTGAAAATGGTCGTGTACCAGTCGCCGATAACAAGAACGCCGTCGGAGGCGAGTCCTTCCCTCAGCGTATCGAGATAGGTAGGGAAAATCATGTGGTGGAAGACCGCGCTGGAATACACGATGTCGCTCTCCTCACTCCTGAGCCTTCTTAAGAAATTGTGGTTCGTCCCGCCGACAGTGGTGATGTTAACCTTGTGTTCTGTGTTGATGCGGTGCTCCCTTAGGTTGTTGACCGCGTTCCAGAGGTTCTCCTCGGACGGCTCGATGAGCATGAACTCGCACCTTTCAGCGAGTTCGAAGGCCTCCTCGTTGCAGATGGCGTCGAACACCGCGCCGGTGGTCTCCCCGTCGCCTGCGCCTATATCGGTCAGCAGGAACTGCTTCGTCTTGTCCGCCCTGGCCATATTGATGAGCACATCCACGGTCATCTTTCCGACTTCGTCGTTAAGGTCTGAATTGTCCACCGGGAAGCCCGCGTCTCTCGTCGCCTTCTTTATGGCCTCGAGGGTGACCTTCGCAGCCCGTCCCCAGCAGCTGAAATAATTCGTCAGCGAGAGCCTTTCCAGCTCCCCCCGGTTCTCGTCGCTGATTTCTATGCCGTAGTTCGGGAGGTAGCGGGCCGCAATCTTCAGGATGCTTCCCATGGGATAGCTTAGCTTGGATGTGAGCTCCTGGACCATCCTATCCAGCGTGTTGATGTCGTCCAGCGTCTTTACTGGTAACATTTCCATGCCATCACCCCTGCCTCTGCGCCCTGCCCTTCAGGGCAATCATCACCGTAGCCCGGTCGCTCCCCGGGACCATATGTATGGGATTGATGTGCATCTTGGCCTTCGGGAAAGCCCTACGTATCCTATCAGGATCGATTATGAAGTTGTTCTCCTCCATGAGC
>JAZDMN010000032.1:0-11581 GCA_043800955.1 Microcaldota archaeon | reverse complement strand
GCCGATCCTGAGCGGAGGCTGGTCAACAGCGTGATAGCCGAGACCTGCCTCTACCACGTCGTGGATTCCAACAACCTCGCAACCTACCAGAGGGTCGCGCGGTCGAACCACCTCCCCCCGGCGCTCTACGACGAGCGCGTTCTCCGTGAGATAGATATCTTCTCGAAGCTGACGGAGCTCGAGCGCAACGGAGCCCAGCTGTCGGAATTCACCCCGCTTCTGAACAACGGCAAGCCTCCCCTCGCGCTTCTGGTCAAGCTCGCGGATTATGCGGTCACGCACACGGCCGAGAACCGCCTGAAGGGCCTGATCGACCCTGACCACGGCTCCATCTTCAGGGCGTACGATTCCATCGAACATGCTCATTCGTCCATGCGGATGGACGCGATAGCCGGAGAGAGGCTATATGCGCCTGTCGCCGAGCTGTTCGGTTTTCCGGCCATCGCAGGGATCATCCTGAAGCATTCCTTCCAGATAAACCACCCGGAGATATACTCGCGGGTGATGGAGGTCATGGAGGACCAGGCGCTGAAGCAGAGGCTCGCGCTCACGCGGGGGATAGTCCAGCAGATAACCCGCCACCTCAGGGTCACCCTGGCCGAATACGGTTTCGAGGCTGAAGTCACGATCCGGTCCGTGAAGAGCGAAGGGAAGGTGATGAGGAAGACCCTGAGACTGCTGAAATACGATTTCGATGCAGATGCCGCATCAAAGATCATCTCCAAGGAGGATTATCCGAAAGCCCTGGACTCCTATGTGAAAAATTACATCGGCTCCTTCGACTTCGAGAGGATGAGCGACTTGGTCGCCTATCGCGTCAAGATCCAGAAGTACAAAGGCAGGGAAATCGACAGCATGGGGGCCGAGGAGAAGGAGCATGTCCTTGGCATCGCGCGCGCGATAATGGACGGCACGCTGACGATACAGGGCCGCGTGGTGAGCGGAGGGCTCGCATTCCAGCAGGAATTCATCGACAAGGACAACGGCTACAAGGCATACCATTGGCACGTCAGTTCCATGAGCGGTGGCACAAGCCCTTCGCTGACACCGCTCAACCTCGAGGGGCAGCTGAAGACCGAAGGATGGCACCAGATCGCGGAGCGCGGAGGCGCGGCCCACCACTACTATATAGGGGGAGATACCGCTTTCATGGACATGCTCGATACCGCATACCACACGCTGCTCTACCAGTTCATCAAGGGAAACGGCCACTCGAAAGGGGCTGGAAAGCCCGCGGCGGAGAGCCAGCAGATGCCTCTCGCGCTCTGAGCTACACCCCGTCGAACTCGGTCAGCCTGCTCACGACATTCAGGACGACGTTCGTATTCGTCCTCTCCACGCCTTCTAATGCGAGTATCCTTTTTGCCGTGTCGCTCAGTTCGCCCCGCGTCTTGCACATCAGGACGGCCAGGGCATCGTATTCCCCTGTGACGTCCCAGACCGCTGCGACATGCGGCATCTGCGCGATCTTCCGCTCGATAGCGAGCAGGTCCCTCGCGGATATATGTATCTCGACTAGGGCCATGAACTCGTATCCCAGCTTGCCGTAATCGAAATTCGGGACATATCCCAGTATGACCCCGTCCCCCTCCAGCCTCCTCATGCGCTCTATCAACGTGGCCGGGCTCATGGCTAGCGTCGAAGCGATCTCGCGGTACGAGCGCCTGCAGTTCTTCCGGAGCTCTATCAATATCCGCCTGTCCGCGTTGTCCATCTGTTTGGCTTTCATGCGTCGGTCACCATCCGATTGGACAATTGTATGAAATCATTATAATATTTTCGGTCAATCGTTCAGGAAATTCGGGAAAAATATTAAATATGGATTACCCGCACCAAAAATCCATACCTTTTAGAGGCGGAAACATGGCAGACCAGATATTCGAAAGGATGGACAAGGATGATGTTCGGTTCGTGAACCTGCAGTTCTCGGACCTTTTCGGCAACGTGAAGAGCCTCACGATACCAGCCAAGAACTTCGACACGGCGTTGGAGCACGGGGCTTGGTTCGACGGCTCTTCGGTGGCGGGGTTCGCGAAGATACACGAATCCGACATGTACCTCAAGCCGGACCTCTCCACATACTCCGTGATACCCTGGCTCAAGTCCGAGTATGGGAACACCGCGAGGTTCATCTGCGACATCTTCGACCCTGACGGCACACCGTTCTCCGGGGATCCCAGGCATATCCTCAAGAAGGCCATAGCTGAGGCGCGCGCCCTGGGTTTCGACTACTTCACAGGCCCCGAGATGGAGTTCTTCCTCTTCCGCAAGGAGAACGGCGCCCTCAAGCCCCTTCCCCATGACAAGGGGGGGTATTTCGATTTCACCTCAGACCAGGCATACCACGTGAGGCGCGAGATGAACCACGCCCTCCAGGCCTTCGGCATCAACGTCGAGGCGTCGCACCATGAAGTGGCCCTCGGCCAGCACGAGATCGACTTCCGCTACGACCATGCCCTCAAAGCCGCAGACTCCGCATCCACATTGCGCGTCGTGCTCAAAGCGATCGCCCAGAAGCACGACCTGCATGCGACATTCATGGCAAAGCCGATAGCCGGGATAAACGGGAGCGGGATGCATGTCAACCAGAGCCTGTTCAAGGACGGCAAGAACGCGTTCTATGATGATGCAGACCGGTATGGGCTCTCCAAGACCGCGCAGTCTTTCATAGCCGGCCAGCTTCTCCACGCCCCTGCGATGGCCGGGATATTCTCGCCGACCGTGAACTCATACAAGAGGCTCGTCCCCGGCTACGAAGCCCCGGTTTACATCTCCTGGGCCCGGAGGAACCGCTCTGTCCTGGTCAGGATCCCGAGGATATCGCACGGGAGGCCGAGCAGCACCAGGATCGAGCTCCGATGCCCCGATCCGACATGCAACATCTACCTGACATTCGCGGTCATACTGAAAGCCGGGCTGGACGGGATCAAGCGGAACCTCTCCCCGCCTGATGCTGTCGAGGAGAACCTGTTCCATATGGGCGAGGAGCGGATGAGGGAGCTGGGCATCAAGACCCTCCCCGGCTCGCTCGGCGATGCGATACGGGAGATGCAGACAGATCCGATAGTCCGTGAGACGCTCGGCGACCAGCCTTTCGCGAGGTATGTCGATTCCAAGAAGAAGGAATGGGACTCTTTCCGCCTCGCCGTCACGGAATGGGAGCTGGAAAGATACCTGGAGAAATATTGATTTTTTTCAAATAGAAGAAAGCCGGGTAACGCATTTGCCTTTCTGGCACAAACCCCCCATTGTGCAATATCCAGCATTTACATGCCATATCCTGCAAATGCCATCTTATACCCGTGTCATTTCCTCCGCTTCTTTTTCAGCCTTGTCAGGATGGGGATATCCAGCTTGAAGGCGTCCCGAAACGCTTCGAGGCGCCGGATGAACAGCAAAATCAAGTCTTCGGATAAGGATTGCGAATCCAATTCATTCTCGATTGCCTTCCAGTCGAGGTTCGGGTACAAGACCTGCATGTCCGGCATATCCCTCTTCCTGCCTTCGCTGGCCAATCCCTTGAAGAGGAAGATGTCCTCTTTTGAGAGGAGGTAGACCGAAAGGTTGCCGTATCTCTTGAACAGCTCGGCCCTCGCGATCATCGAGGCGGACAGGACAAGCTTCCGTATCACCTGCTTCACGAACAGGTCGAGGTGGAAGCCGTCCTTGTTCTCAAACATCCTTGCCGCATGGAGGAGTTCGTGCTCGCTTTTGACCGAGAAAGGCTCTGCATACTGGGCTCCGAAGAGGGCATCGCAGAAGAGCTCGTAATCGGCCTTATCGTTGAACACGATGTCGACATCCTTGGTGGCCTCTTTCAGTCTGCGGAAAGACATCGCGCAGCCACCTATGAGATAGATGCTCATCGGCCTTTTGATCCGGAAGCCTATCTTTTCCAGCTCTTGATCGATATAAGCCGCGTCAAACATGTGCAACAGCCTCCACTTCACCCCAGGATGGGAACCCCGGCGCTGCATATCCGCCTTTCGAACGCATGAATCCGACAAGAGCGTTCATGAAATCTTCGCCGAGCCCGAACAACTGCTTTTTTTCCAAAAGCCGCTCCGGGTCAAGGTTGTTTTTTATCATTAGGGCGCTGACATAGGCGATGCTGCGGGCATCTTTCGAGATGGCTAATGTGTGGACGATGATGTCGGTCGGTCCTGGGCGGATATTCGCATAATAGTATCTCCCCGCAAGGATCAAAGAAATCCCATAACGGCTAAACTCGCTGTAAGCGGTCGGCCAATGCCGATCGGGGCTGGTTTCTTTATCGGTCATAAAGACGGCTTCCAGCCCTTTGGCGCTGTCGAACGAGAATCTCGCCTCATTTATCGCACCGAGCTCGGTTTCGGCTTCGGCAAGATACGCGTGCATGAGCATCCGGCGTGAGAACCCGGCAAGCGGGAAGGCGTCTTCGCGCAGCTCGTATCTCCCTTTAGAGGGCATGAAAACAAGGCCGAGCGACCTCAGTTTACCCAGCATCCTTTTTGCGGTCGCTGCAGGCAGGTCTATCTCTGAAAGCCGGAATGCCTTTTTTGTCCTGAGGAAGCTCAAAAGGAACGGCCTGCCTCCGATCAGGATATCTGCCAGCTTGATGGACGAAAAACCTGCTTTGGCTTCGGCAAAACCGAACGACAGTTGCGGATCGGGACGGATCTCTGTTTTCCGGCCCGTCTTCGCGACGCTTATCAACCGAAGCCTGGACAGTTTCCGCAGGTATCCCGAGAGATTGGATTTTTTTATGCCCAAGGCTGTTGAGAGCTCCTTGGCAGTCGTGCGTTTCTCAAGGACGGCGTCGAGAATGCCGGATTCGCGTTTGCTTATCTTCATCGTATCAAATTATATAACATTAAGCATTTAAAGTTATGTTTTTTGATACTATACTTCTATTCGCCAAACGATATCTGAGGAAAAGTCCGTTAGTTAGAGGTCGTCGACATCCCGGATTTCATTTGATTTTCTACGGTATAAAAAATAGCTATTATAATTATGGTTATAGCATCGGTATCAGAGGGGTATTTTATGACAAAAGATCTGCATGATATCTGGCCCCATCGATGGATGACAAACAAGGCAAAAGCCATAAACTCAAAGATCCACGGACTCGGGACGATGGCGGCCGAAGATATCAAGAAAGGGGAAACAGTCGCGGTTCTCGGGGGTATCGTCATCAACAAAGCGCAGATACGGGATTATTGGAAAATGATGGGTGAGGTAGGCATTCAGATAGACGATGATTTCTTCATCTGCCCAAGCAGCAGGGAGGAACTTGAGAAAACCGGTGTTTTCAACCATTCCTGCGAGCCGAACTGCGGTTTTGGAGGGACACTCCGGGTTGTAGCGATCAGGGACATCAAAAAGGGCGAAGAGCTGCTTTCTGATTACGCTTTCTATGCATCGCTAGCAGATGGTTTCGAGTGCAGATGCGGTTCACCGGATTGCAGAAAAGTCATAAAACCGGATGACTGGAAAAACCCCGCGCTCCAAAACAGATACGCCGGATATTTCTCCCCTTATCTGAAACAGAAGGTCCTGATGAAAGAGCGATAGGAAAAAATCTGCATACGGCCAAAACTGGAGACCGGAAACCCGAAACCGCCGGCATTTGACAGCGATCACAGACGTAAATAAGAAGAAAGCCAGGTAAGGGCGTCTTTCAGTTAGCACAACTCTCTTCTTTCTCATGCAATCTCATGCATTTTCTTACAACATATTGCAGCATAGCTATTGTTTATATTTTTTTCGTTATATAAACTAAACTATTATGGTAAGAAGAGAACCCATCACTATCAGAGTTCCGACCTTTCCAAAGCCTACAGAACCGAAGCGTCCGTTTTGGGAACAGAAATTCGATGCGATAAAAGGTAGCCGTTTGAAAACCGCCCCGACTGTCTCTGATGAGCCTGCGATGCGACCAGCGCAGGAAAGACATTTTGACGTTTCGATGCTGAGGGATCTTACGCCTTCGGAAGCAATCGCAACCCTCACCACCGATATGACGGTGATGGATTTCATCAGGAGAAAAATAGAAGCAATCGTAGCGAAACTGCCGATTTCGGAAGCGGATAGGGAGCGGATAGTCAAGGACGTTTTCAGTGCATACTTATCTAGAAGCCCTCAAACAACGCTATTGGAACTCATAAGCCGCAAAGTTAGCGAGTTTGGTCTCGAGATGCCGCTGATGGCTCCCAACCAACATTCACCCCTAGCCCCAGAAGATCGAACAGCGGATGATGCTTGTGCCGATTGCGATGCCCTGTCTGAGATCAGGCGGATTATTGAAGAGTATCCGCCCGTCCTGGCGAACAGCAGCGAGCCGCAAAATGTCCTTATATTCGAGAGTTCTTCTCCTGAGGAGGACACGATGCTGGTGATCAGCTATGGGGGATGCAATATGGTTTTTTATCCGGAGCCGGAGCTTTTCATGATATCCTTACGGTCAGACCAACGCAACCGGCCGACCACAGAAGAGGTCCAAAAAGCCAAAGAGGACCTCCGGCTCCTCGCGACCATGGATGTGAGGGTGGCGGATTTCATCAAAAGATATCCCACTATCCTGAGTTCAGACGCTCGCGTCAGCGATGACGCCCCGCGTAACGTCCGGGTGGACAACATCCGGGATGAGATGACTCTGGAATATCTAAGGTATTCTATCGGCTATAACGGAAAGAAGAAGGAATTCTTTTCTACCGATGGTCACGGCGTGCGTGTGCCTCCGGGAGAAGAGCAGATACGGAAGTTCACGGAAGACATCCTTATTCAGGCGCAATGGCGTGGCATGGCCAGGGCATTCCTTGACAGCCACCCCGAGCTTCATCCGAAATGATAGGTTATCGTAGTCATCAGGTTTCAAACCAGGAATCGTAGCCGCAACCCCAGAACCGGAAACCTCCTAAGTTTGATAGTAATCACAGACGTATAATAAGAAGAAAGCCGGGTAAGGGCCTCGTTCAGTTAGCGCAAATCTCTTCTTTTTCATGCAATACTATGCACTTGTGTGCAACTAATTGCATGCCAGATTTTTATGCGTTGTGCATCCCAGGACACGGCGGAAGCAATTATACTTGAAGTTGCGATAGAAAATTTGAAAAATAAAAGAAACTCATATGTTTTTTATTCTTAAAAGATCTTCATTTACGGCCTTATTAATTTTATAAAGGTCCCTAAAAGCCAAAGCCACAAAGACGCAACCTACAGCCAGACTTGTAATCCCCACAGCAATCATGCTCTGCGTTCCAGCTGCAGATAACTTCAACCCAAGACCCACAGCGATCATTCCTGGCAAAGCCTTTACGGCAACTTTTCTAAAAGCTTTGTCCAATCTGTCCGTGCCATCTACTACCGTCTCTATGAGTTCTACGCATTTCACGAATTCGTCGAAGTTTTTGTTAAACTCTTCCTTTCCTTCAGGTGTTTTGGAGTTCGGACCAAATTCCACTTCGCACAATGCCTCTATATTGTCTGAAGTAAGAAGCTTAACAGGACCAGTTGGTAACCCACGGCTCGCGAGTTCAATCTCTTTTACGACTGTTAATTTATCTTCGAGAGGCATCGCTTTAATCTTCTTCGAGCCACCGAATTCCTTGATAACTTCGGCCATTGCTTTCATTTGTTTATGCTTTAAGTTAGCATTCTTCATGACACCACCTACATTATGTTGTGTATAAAAGCGTTTATAAGTGTATGTAATTTGCGGATAATGCGTGTCGAAATATAACTCTAATTGTTATAGAAAATGTTAAAAAAGAAAGCCGGGTAAGGGAGATGTCCTCCCCCTTCCCGAGATAGGTCAGGGGATTTGAACCCCTCTAATCCGCTTTACGCTCGATCATCGACTTCCGTCTCAGAAAAGCGAACTGCAGGCGGGCGCATAGCCGATCTGCCAACCCGGCTTTCAAAAAGCTGGGCGCTTTGGGCGGGCTGCCGTCCAAACCAAACCCTGCTTTCAAAAAGGAATAGCAGGGTTGCATTTTTAAAAGATACGAAGCCATGTTCATGCACAGGGCTCATAGCTCAGCTAGATGCGAATGCTTTCGCTTTTTGCAGAAAGCATCGCTTCCTGCAATGGTAGAGCGTCGGACTTTTACTGTTTCCGGTCTCGGGTTTCCCGTTTCGTTTACGGAACCGGGAACGGGAAACTGGAAACACAAGAGATCCGCAGGCCGAGGGTTCAAATCCCTCTGAGCCCGTGAAAACATAAGCCGTACCTCAGGGCTTGGAGCGACCATGTTCTATGAACATGGTGCGCCTTGTTCGATGCGTCGAACAAGTGCGCGAAGTGAACCTGGTTCACAACGCTCTGAGCCCGTTCCTGGTTTTCAAAGGCCACGACGGTGGGTTTCTTAGACGGATGTCTAATGTTTGACAGATGTCTAACATGCTTAGGAAACATTTATAAAGAAAAAAAGCCACAATATCTATCGCACCTGGGAATTCTGGGTGTGGAAGCTACCGAATCGGGTGGCAACGGTTTCGACTGAGGGCTTTTCCCCCTGAGGGCTCGCCCCGCGACCGCATGCTCGATGAATGGTGCGTCCCAAAGCATTGGCAAACCGATCTTAAAAATCGGATTGTCCAGCTTCAAAGCCCAGACCCGAAAAGGCAACGGGGGGATGTATCGCAAAATGATACGACCCCCATTACCCGGGTGCTAAGTAGAGTAAAGAGATAGGAAGAGAGTCCCTTGGAAAAAGGGAAGAGAGGTCCTCCGATACGGAGAGCCTCCCTATAGGTATAAAAAAATTTCCCTTCAGGAGCATCTATACTGGATCCTTATTTTGGTACACATCTGTAGCTAGGGCAGTACAATCCTTCCAGGCATTCATCATCCGTTATGCACCTGTCGCCTTCATCCCCCTTGAGCGCCTCCGATGTCATCCGGTTCAGGTTCGCCGTCTGGTTCTCTATCGATTCCCCGCTCTCCTTGGCCGTCCCCACCAGTTGCGTCGCCGCTATCCCGACTATCGCCAGTATCACCACGATCATTATGAGCATCTCCGCCGACAACTGTCCCTTCATCCGTATCCACCTCGCGTCCGTTATCCATCCCGGGCTCGGGAAGGCCCATCTTCCTTCTCATCGCCCTTAAGCGGAGGTAGGCCGCCAGCCTCTCTTCGGGCTCGAGTCCGATGGGTTTTTCACAAAAAAGATTGGCAAGCTTGGCGCCGGCTTTCTCAAGGTGTGGGGTTAGTCTGGCTAACATTTCCCGGAGTTCCAACGCGCCAAGCCTGCCCATCCCATCCCCAATATCCGCTTGATGGATCGGGGCTATATAATATTTTTTGGAAATTGCCAGTGGGTATCCACATATTCATTTTCGAAATCTGTGCATCTGCAAAATAGCCGATCATCTTCAACGGCGTTCTTTTGGGAAATGATTTAAAATAATGGTATCAAATACCGTCTATGAAAGAAACATCCCATCCAGCCGCGCAAAAGGCCAGACAACGGAGGTCTAAGGACCGCAAAGAGGCGTTCAAGAAAGCAGAAGTCCTCCACGGGACGATATCGAAGGTAAGCGGAGCATCCGCCCTCGGCAGGGACGAGAACGGCGTGCAGAAAGAGACGCGCGACCCGAGCGGATTCCGCGGCGTCGTGCTCGTCAAATGGTACGTCCGCCTGTCTTTCAAGCATGAAGACCGGAACCGGCTGAACGGAAAAAGCCTCGCAGAGGTCGAATCCGTCATCAAAGAAGGGAAGGAGCCCAGAAAAAGGATCCCAATAGAGACCCACATCATCACGGCAGTGCGCCTGCTGAAGCATATGCGCCACAGCTACGAGAAAGAGATCAGACAAAGCGAATCCCTGCTCCAGCTGCTCGACAAGGCGAATATGGACCTCGCCGACAGGTCGACCGGATGTACGGACGAAGGGATCCAATCAGTCTATTGCCAGCTCGAAGCGATAAAACCCGAGCTCGAGAAGAAGGAGGTCGCGATAAAGCGCATCGTCACCTGCGCGAGGATAGCCAAGACGCTGGACCATCTGGATACGGCATTGTCGCTTCCCATGGGCTCAGAACGTGCGATGGAAGTGAGCCGGGCATGCGCCGTCCTCACATCTGTCAGGAACCGCCTGGGAACCTGGCGCTCCAAGCAGGTTGCCGGTATAAGCCGATACAACCTCCAGAAGGAATACTCGCTCCGGGCAGCCCGGGACAGATGGCTGTATGCCGCATTCACCAGGCTCAAAGAGGTGATGTGGCCGGATTATGTGCATAAATCTAGAGATGGGAAGGAATCCTCCTTTAAGGACTGGTCGGCGCAGGATGAAGCGCGGCTTGCCGTGCTCCAGCAGTTCGAGCGCATGCTAAGGTCGAGGAAGCCTAAAGATACGGATAAGGAGGCGTTCACAAAGGCGAAATTGGACTACCTCGCCGCCAACCACAACCTGTTCAGGATCGAGGGGCGGGACAACTCTGATTCAGAAGCGCAGATCCGCATGTGCGAGGAAGGCATCACACCCAAAGAGCACGGACGGATCGACTACCTGCTCGGTCATTATCGGCAATTGTACCGCTTTGTCCGCTCAGGGGATACTGCGAAAGCCAAGGCGAAGATTGACCACCTCAAGACGTTCGTCAACGCCAACAAGCCCTCATTTATCCTCGGAGAGCTTGAGAAGGAGCCGGATCCCTACCTGGTCCCGGTCATCGAGCATCTAAGCCGTGGGATACTCGCTTATGACAATGGCGACTTCAGGCAGGCCGAGCTCCGCATGTCGATGTGCAAGGACCTGATCAGGAGATACGCATATCCTTCTGACGAGGTCAAAGGATGAGATCAAAGACAGCCTACCTCACACTGAGGACCGAAAAGAAAATCGAGATAGTGCATATCACACCCGAAGTCGAGCGGATTATCCGCGAAAGCGGGGTGAAAGAGGGACTGGTCCTGGTCAATCCGATGCACATCACCGCAGCGGTGGTCGTCAACGACAACGAATCCGGGCTGCACAGCGATTATCTCAAGGTGCTGGAGGGGCTGGTCCCCTACACGGCCGATTATCGCCACAATGATACCGGCGAAGACAATGCCGCATCGCACATATGGCGCCAGTTGATGGGGCACCAGGTCACGATGGCGATAACTGGCGGCAGATTGGACCTCGGCCCCTGGGAGCGGATATTCTATTTCGAGTTCGACGGCCAGAGGCAGAAGCGCGTGCTTATCAAGATAATCGGGGAATGAATCAATACGGCTCTTCGGCAAAATCCGTGAGGGTCTGCTGCCCCTTTCTGTGGGGGATATCCGTTGCAGGCACGGCCCAGCCGTTCTCCTTGAGCCACCTTCTCCTTTCGATATGGTCCGGCATCACGCTCCCGACAAGGGCCCAGAACCTCGGCCCATGGCCCCGGTATCTCGTATGGGCGAGCTCATGGACTATGACATAATCCAGTATGGCTTCCGGCATGAAGAGAAGCCTCATATTAAGGCTGATGGACCCGTCGCGGGAGCAGCTCCCCCATCTTGAAGAATTGTCGCGTATGCTGACCCTCTTCACCTGGGCCTTGAAATGCGCCTCGTTGAGCGTCGCCACCCTGCCCCGCACCGCAGGCATCAGAGCTTCGACCATCCTT
>JAZDMN010000010.1:0-2193 GCA_043800955.1 Microcaldota archaeon | reverse complement strand
AGCAGGCCGAACTGTGGGCCAGGCAGGAACGGAACCGCACGGAGGTGCAGGGACGCAGAAAGCGCGCGGAAGCCGATCAGGAGGAGCATCGCCTCAAGGAAGTTGCCGACGAGGAGGCGCGTCAAAAAAAGGCCAGACTGGATGCGCAGGAGCGCGAAGCGATGTCCCGGCTGGATGACGACATGCACCGGCGCAAATGTGAAACCAATGCCCTGCCCGCAGGCATGCGCGAGATGGAACTGCGCAAAATCGAAGTGGATGAGCGCAGGGAGCGTGAAAAAATCGCACAGGACAGGCGAACCAAACAAACTGCCGTGGATACCGAAACGAACAAACGCAAACTCGAAATGGAAGCCATCGCCCGCCGCAAGCGCGAGGACGCAGCCATACATGAACGCGAAAACCTTAAACAGGTGGAGGAGGAGGAAAAGCAGCGCGGCGATCAGGCAGACAAAGAGGTGGTCCGTAAGGAGGAGGAGGCCGCGCGCCGCGCCTACCGTATTGAGCACGGGGAGGAAGAAATCCCTTTATAAGAAGAGAACCCTTGCTACAGTATGCATAGGCCGGGGTGGCGGAATTGGCAGACGCGCCAGCCTTAGGAGCTGGTGGGAGCAATCCCATAGAGGTTCGAGCCCTCTCCTCGGCACCATCATACGATCATCTTCCTGCGGGAGCGGGCACCCCTCCTGCCGGAGCGGGACCTGCAGGAGCTGCCGCAGGCTTTGTTTTGAGTGTGTCGAGTGCTTTCCGGAGAGATACGGAAAATGCTTCTGGATCCTTGAGTGTTTTTCCTGCTTCCATATCCCATGCGACGGAATTCCCTCCGAGTTTCTTCACTGCTTCCGCGCCAGTTGTAAACTTCACTAAATCCACATTGGGATTGGGGTCACCCCAAAGCTCAATGGTAAAATGTTCATCGGCCTGAGCGGGGGAAATAATGCGAATACCCTTCAGGGCCGCCAGAATCGCCTTAGCCTCGTCACGTTCTGCGATCGGAGGAACCGCCAATGCGTCCTTCATTTCAGTTTGTGTATCTCTGATCTTCTGTCGAAGCGCCTCTGTGCGTTTCTGTATGTCCTCGAGGGCCCTGGTCTCGGTCGTCAGCTGGGTGATGCGCGCCTCCGCCTTCGTTTTCTGCTCCTGAATATCTTTCAGATCCACTGCGATCTTTTCGCGTTCCGTTTTGATGTCCGAGATTTCACGCTCCTTCGCGGCATAGTCAGCCGGCTCAGATGTCTTGTTGATCCCCTTCAATTGAGCATCCAGTTGCTTCGATTTCACTTTGAGCTGTGCATCTTTCGTCGTAAGCGCCTCCTCACGGCCGCGCAACCCAAGCTTCTCGAAACTGCCATCTGCAGCGGCAGGATCCCCATCGAGCAATTTCTTGTTCTGATCGATCTCATTCTGCCTTTCCAGCTGCACTTGCAGCATGCCTTTTTCCTTGGTTTGTTTCTTGAGCTCGGTTTCGACCGGGTTTGCTTCCGCTCCTGCTTTCGGGCCCTCTCCCGGTTTGCCACCTGTTGTGTCCGTCTTCTTCTCCCCCGGCTTCAGCGCCCCCTTCATCTTCTCAATAGAGAGAAGGATATAGCCGATGAGACCCATGATCTTGCTGAAGCCGCGCTCCATGGGCGAGCCCTCGAACACCTTGAGCTCGGGGGGCTTTTTGAAGATGGTATCGGGATTGCTCGTATCGATGCCACGCATCTGCATGCGCGCAAGCATGATGTTTTTGTCGATCTCGGTGGCCTTAATGGCATCGAATTTCTCCAGCTCTTTTTCTGCGCCCTTGATGATGTCACCGCGCTCTTCGTCGGAGAGCTCCTTACTGGCTTTCGTTAGATCTTGGGACAACTGATCCATAAATTTCCGCTGGTCCGCAGGCAGAGAGTTGCGGAATTTTTCGCGGGCCTGTGGGTTGGTAAGGACTGCCTGCCGCTCTTTGGGGTCGAGATTATTGAAAGATTTGTAGAGCCCCTTCGCGGTTTGGAATTTTGGAGTGCTCTCCACCATTCGACTCATCACCCGCTCGGCTATAGCTGCCTGTCTTTCGTCCCGAAAAGCGTTCTCGATGAATTCTTTTTCGACATCCGTGAGCTCACGACCTTGCTTTCCCCCTTCGCCCGGTTTTCGCTGTGTGTCCGAATCCCCCTCCTGCTCCGCAGGAGGCTGATCTATATTCGCCGCCGTATCCAC
>JAZDMN010000009.1:0-42677 GCA_043800955.1 Microcaldota archaeon | reverse complement strand
GAGGAGGCGTATGTCATCACGGGCTCGGGTGCGCTCGGCCTCGAGACGCTGATACTGAACCTTTGCGAAAAAGAGGACAAGGTGCTCTGCCTTCCCAATGGCGAGTTCGGCGACCACCAGGCGACGACCGTGAAGGTCTATGCGAATGCGATTGTGCAGCGCCTTGAAGACGGGAAGGGCTGGAACCTTGAGCGGGCGAAGCCGCACATCGATGCGAGCGGCGCAAAAGCCCTTGCGATGGTTTACAACGAGACGAGCATGGGAGTCAGGAACGACATCAAGGAGATATGCAAGTACGCGAAATCCAAGGGGATGCTGACGATTATTGATGGCATATCAGCCTGGCCAGGTACCGAGTTCGACATGCAATCCTATCATGTCGATGCCTTTGTCACAGGAAGCCAGAAAGGCATAGCTGCTCCCCCTGGAATGGCGCTTATTGGCCTCGGCAGGGAAGCCATCGAGCGGTACACCAAGCGCGCGAGTATACCGAGCTACTACTGCGACCTGAGGCGCCACAAGAAGCGCTATGAGCAGGACCAGCAGACCCCGAACACGCCTGCAATCACGCTTTTTTGGGCGCTCCAGAAGGCCTTCGACGTGCTGGATGCCGGAGGCGGGCTGCCGGCTGCAGTAAAGCGCCACAGGGAGGCATCCGAGCTCGTGCGGAAGCGCCTTAGCGGGATGGGCTTCCCGTTGACATCTGAAAAGGGCTTCGAATCGATGACGGTCACCGGCTTCATATGCAAGGATGCCGAGCAGGCGAAAAACATCAAGTCCCGCCTCGGAAGCGAGTTCGGCTTCAAAATCGTCGGCTCGCGCGGGAAGTTCAAGGAGAACGGCCTGAGAATCGCCCATATGGGCAACTTCGCGACTAAGGACCTTGATGCCTGCCTGGACGGAATCGGGAAGATAATCCGCTGACCAGCCTACCTGTTCCCATGGAGGACATTGTCAAAAAACATTTCCCCCGCCTTTCTTATCTCTTCGAAATCCTTTGCAGGAATGATGTAGCCAGCCTCCATCCGGTATTGACTTATCGTTTCATAGTTCAAAACATCCAGTGAAGCCTGGCGGATCTCATCCTCCCCCTTCACAAAGATATCCAGCGGGCGCGATAGCGACAGTCTTCGTAGAAGTCCGGCTATGAGGGCATTCGCCGGCCCGTCGCCGCCCTCCATCCTCTCCGTGATCGCGTCCTCGAGCAAGAATGTCAAGGAGAACGATGGCCGTATCCCATAGGCCGCCTCTGCAAGATATGCGAGCCGTTCCCCCGCTGCAACCTTCTCATCCGTCCTCGCGAACGGATTAATGCCATGCTCGTAATCATATTTCATGTGGGCACAGTGCACCGCCTCATGGACCGCACTATCCACGAAAACGGTCCTCCTTGTCATTTCCGGGCCGTTCTTTTCATAAAAATAGTACTTCAAGATTTCGCCAAGGGCTATCATCTCTGAAATATACCTCTCCATCTCGTTGCCTGGAATACTTTGCCTAATCTTCTCAACAATCTGGTCCCGGCTGAAATCTTTCATTTCCATATCCGAAAGTTCCTTTCTCAGCGATGCTCGGAGAACCTGGCTTCGGGTCCCGTTCCGGTTGGCATCCATCTCTTCATCGTTAGGAAGCTTCACCACAGCAAGGCCGTGGAGCTGCCCTTCCAAATCCCTGTATAACGCATTGGCAGTCCCCCAGGCTATCTCCCGGACTTTCAAACGCTTTATTACCGTTGAGGTCTCATTGAAAACCAGGATATGGCAGCAATCGACCTTTATTTCGGTTATCAGCTCGCTTGCTGGTATGGAAAAACGCTCAAAGAAATTCTCTATCGCGCTCTTGTCTTCTTTTCTTTCTATCCGTTCCACTGTTTCCAGCCGGTGGTGTTCAACCTGGCGCGTCTGGAGCTCGGGCCGTTCCTCTGTTTTAAGCGACTGGGAGAGCATAACCGTAGCCGCGCCTATCAGAGCGCCGGCAATGAGGTACCTCCTCCAGCGCGGTCTTTTTTCTGGTATCTTCTGCGCTTTACGATGGCTCTTCCTCATTTTGTGCATGTGAATGTATATCGGTGGTAATATTTTTATCATTATCTAAGTTTGATGTAGCCCGTTTCGGTCGCTGATTGCGCTCCGGCCAACCGTCGTGCGGGAAAATCATTAAATAGGTTGGCTGGAATAGAAGGAGACAGATTGGCATGGACTCGATAACCGCTAACATCAACAAGCTAGTCTCCCTCACGTTCGATGAGCGTCCGGATGTGCGAAAGCAGGCTGCGAAATCTCTTGGCGAGGTGAACGACCCCGCCGCAGTGTTCGCGCTTGTGGAGCTCAGTTTCGATAAGGACCCATCGGTCCGCGAGACGGCGCAGCTTTACCTGGACAAGAAGAAACAGACCGAGCCCGACCTCATGTCCTTTGCCACAATCTTCTCCACACACGATAAGAAGGACAACGAGCCCGAGGAAGCCCCGGCTGACGCCAAGGAGAAGATGCTCCGCCCGATAACCCAGATATTCGAGAAGCGCCTCGGAAAGGAGAAGGCCGACATCGCAAAGACCAAGATGATGCCGACCATAGAGAAAATCTACCTTAAAGCTCACCAGCAGCACGGCAGCAAGACCAAGAAATACGAGGAGAGCGGCCGCAAGGTCATGCAGGAGTTCCTCACCAATTACCTCGAAGTCATGTCCGACCTCGACCGCATCGGAGACGGGCCCAACCTGCCCTTCGTTCCTGCGGCCGAGCCTGCAAAAGACGCCCAGCCGGCTGCACAGCAGCCTCCGCAGCCCCAACAGCCCGCAACCGGGATTCCCACCCCCCCTTCGATGCCGGTTCTCGAGAACGAACTAGAGGAAGTGGGAAGAGGCGCTGAGCCGCCGGACAAGCTGTCCTCCCAGGCAGCATCATTGGAATTGCAGGAAATCGAGGAAATCAAGGAGCATGAGGAAATCGAGCATCTGCCAGACACGTTCTTCAAGAAGGCATACGAGACGATGATGCTCTCGGAAGGCGATGAGGATGTCATGAAGCAGGAGATGAACCGCATGATAGAGGACGCGAGGCGCGAAATCGGCCTCGCCTTCCGCATGGCCAAGAAACGCTTCAAGGAGATGAACGTCACCAACATCACCAAAATCAAGGATGGGATGCGCAACATCAACACTGACCTGCTGACCGCAAAGACGGTCGAGAACATGGAATACCAGAAGACAAAGAAAGTTAAGGCGACGGCCACCCGCGTACTCGTCAACGATGAGGCGGGCAACGAGGGAATAATCTATCTCTTCGACAACCGCGGCGCCCTTCTCCAAATCGGCATGCGCATCAAGATCGTGGGCGGCATTGCGAAGACCTTCGAGTTCTCTGGCGAGACCGGGCTCACCCTTGGCAAGAAAGGAAACGTTTATATCGTTTTGTGAGCCTTATTAACTCCGCAAATTCTTGGTGTAAAGATGGAACTCACTAAATATGAAATCGCAAGGCTTATCGGAGCGCGCGCCCTCCAGCTTTCAATGGGAGCCCCGCCGCTCATAAAAGCCGAGGACTCGAAGATGTCCTTCATCCAGATAGCTGAAGTTGAGCTTGAGAAAGGCATAATCCCGCTGTCCGTCGTGCACAACGGCGCCAGCTAACCAGCCCTTCATCATCCGGCTAATTCGACTGATTGCCTGCGAGAACGACTTCGTAGCCCTCTCCGATTACCCTCAGGAGGACCCTCTTCTCGGCGTCAATCCATTCATACTCGGTGGCGCCGCTTTCGGACTTTATCTCCACAATGTAGCTCTCGCGGCCGCTGTAGTTCTCCATGCGCACGATGCGGTAATAGCTGTCTGTGATATGCTCGCCGGCCCCGCCGTACGAGATGTACATGGAATTGTTCCACGTCCAGCCTTCCTTTAGCGCCAGCATCCACGGCTTGAAAAGGAGCATGTACTGGTTGGCGGATGTGACATTCGAGCCGCTCTCATCCATGCCCCACCGGTCAAGGCAGACCTCGGAGTTGTCCCTGCTCTCCATGACCTTGATTCTCGTGCATCCATCGCCCTCAAGCACGTAGAAAGTCATGTTTATCGAGGTGTTGTTCATCAGGTACGAGTATCTGTATACCTCGCCAGGCATGAGCTGGAATTCCTTGTTCTTCTGGAGCGGAGCCTCGAGGAACACCACCTTCGGGTTCTCGAACATGGATTTGAAGAAGGCCCAGCCTAGCAGTATGAGCACTATAAGGACGGTGACGCTCGCGACCGAAACGATGTCGAATTTCAGGTTTCCACCCTACTGCTGCCTCGCGATGTCCCCGAATTTGGAGTAAGGCTTTCCAGTCTCGGTTTTCAGCATCTCGAAAACGACCTGGGACACACGCATGCCCGCATGGAGCTTTATGGGAAACGGCGCGAGGTTGACTATCTCGAGCACCTGGTGGTTGTCGCTCCCGGGCTGGACAAGCGCGCTTGTCAGGTGGATTATCACGCCCATCCTCGCGTACCTGCTCCTGCCCTCCAGCTTTCCCATGATATCCTTCGGGAGGGTGAGCTTCTCAAGCGTCTTGCCGAGGCAGAGCTCCCCTGGTTTCAGCGTTATCTCCGCGGCCTTCTTCATCTCGTAGGCTTCATCGAACCCAGTCTCCCGGAGGTCCACGATTTTCCGCGAATACTCGTCCTTGAAGAAATACCACTCATCCCCGAGGGTGAGGTCGACGCTGGCAGGGCCGATCTGGTCGTCCTGGAATGGCGTTATCTTCAGCTTCCCATCTTTGAGCATCTTCCTGATGTCGAAATCCGATAGAATCATCCGTGCACCGATTGATTATCCCCCGCACAGTTAAAATATGTTTTCAGACGACATTCCCCATACGCGGGAAAATCGAGGCGCACTCATATCATCCCGAAAAGAGCCCGCAGCCGCAAATCGAGATAAAAAACTCGCTCTCAGGCATGAAGCCCCCGCGGAGAAATTCCCGCCAGTTCAGATGATGCGTATCGAACGCACCGATGCGTTCAGCCGACGCAGGCATGTTCAATCGAGTTCTATCTTGTCCAGCCTTTCAAGGAGCTCGCCTATATCCTGATGCCTACCCTCGTAGTAATTCCATTTCCCGTCGCTGAACTGGAAAAGGTCGCTGTCGGTTATTACGAACGTGAGGTGATAATCCTCCTCGTCACAGCCTTCATCCCCCTGCGAGCATGCGAAGAACTCCTTCCCAATCCTGCCAAGATAATGGCCGTCCTGCGGTTCGAACATCTCAGCGCCCGCAAGCGCCGTGTCCGAAATGTCTTCAGGTGAGGATATGGTCGCATTCGTGAGCATGATGACACAATGCCCGATTCTCGTGTCTCCCTCCATGCCATAGAAATAGCAGACGGCATACGGGTTGCTCGTTTCCGTGTTCCCAATCACCTTGCCATCAGTGTTGTCATAATACCAGTATTTTCCGGTGCTTGTGTCTTCGAATATGACATATCTGCCTATCCCGTCCGTCCAGGCCTCGATTTCCAAATCGTCATCAGCGAACCGGCTTAAAAGCGCCTTGAAGAAAAGCGAATAGTCCTCGCAGTCGCCACCCCTTCTTGTTATGATTTCGTCAATCGAGTACAGCCTGTCGCCGGTGGGGTCGTTTTTGTACATGAAACCAAGGTCTTCCTCCATGAGGTAGGATACACACCCCAGGTTTAGCGTTCCTTCATCCACGCAGCTCTTTTCGACCTTGTTGACGAACCTATCCGTCTTCAATGTCGATGGGAGAGCGGAATTGTCCTTGAACCATGAAATGGATTCGTTAATCTGCTCGTCCATCGCAAGGGCCTCGCTTCTAATCCGGTCTATCTCCTCTGTCGCCTCGCTAAGGGTGTTCTTGGTTTGCTCGAGCTCTTCCTCGCTCTCATTGAGCCTGCCTTCGAGCTCGAGGACCTCGGCCTCGCTTACGTTCAATTCAGTGCGCAGGTCAGAGATATCCTCCTGCTGCAGCCTTATCTCCTCTTTTTTCACCGCCAATTCAGCCTTCGTGTCGTTCAGCTTCCCCTGCGTTTCCAAGAGGCTGCTTTTTGCGCCGGCCAGTTCGGTTTTCAGGCTCTCTTTCTGCTCTATCGTCTGAAGGAGGAGGATTATGGATGCGAAAGTAGCGATGGCAAGAAGTGCGAAGAGGGCATACGCAATCAGTTTGGCCACGTTCCTCATTCATCCCGCAGGCTTTTAATCGTTTTAATGCATAATAACCATAGAGTGAGGGGCAGGCAGCTCACGCTGGTTTCCGGTTTCCCGATGGAAGCGAGCTTCCATGGGCCCCTTGTTCGGTTTGCCGAACAAGCGGGCGGGTCTCCCGTTCCGGGGCGAGTGAGGAAGTTCCGCCCTCCGCGAGATATCCTTCCTCTAAGGGGAAGGGGACGGAACAGAAACGATACCCAGAGTCCGCAAGGACGCGGGATGCAACGCATCGTCCCTGATATCGATGACGGAGCAAGGCGCTTTGCGCCGCGCAGTCAAATGCTGCCTAAATACAGAAGGCGGACTATGCCCCTCACTTGAAAATTTCCTTAGCCTTGGCCCCGGATAAATTTTCATCAAACTTCATCCGTATAGACCTGTCCTGTGTCAAGTTTTAGGTATCGATTCCGACCATCGGAGAACCCGCATCTGGCGATTGACGTCGTAAAACGCGCAAAGATTTTAATAGCACGCCGTCGCATTCCGGTTGATGTTCGAGATACTTTTTTTGATAGGGCTCATCGCGCTCATCGGCTTCGGGGCAAGGTGGGTGTTCGTGCGCACTAGGATACCGGAAATCCTCGTCCTGCTCGCAATCGGATTCGCCCTCGGGCCGATGGGGCCGTTCTCCAGCTTCTCCGCATTCGACATCAGCCTGCAGAGCTTCCGCAGCCTCGCGCCCGTCGTAGGCGCGGTCGCCATAGTCTCATTCGTTTTCGAGGCCAGCCTGCAGCTCAAGATAGGGCAAATCCTCAAGAGCCTGTCTTTCTCCACTGTTTTCGCGATTACCAACATCGTCCTCTGCATAAGCGTCCTGACAGCCCTTCTTCATTCAGCATTCGGATGGAACCTGACCGCTTCCCTCCTCCTCGCGACGATTTTCGGGGGCCCCTCGTCGTTCGCCATCTATTCCATGCTGCCCCAGGTCCGCACGAGCAACCATGCGCGCGGCATCCTCTACCTCGAGGGCACGCTTTCGGCCATCCTGATAAGCGTGATGGCCATCACAATCCTGCGCTACCCCGGCATCGAGGCCGGGACGATTCCCCTGGTCCAGCTGGTCATATCATCGTTTTCGACATCGTTCATCCTCGGCCTCGCCGCAGGATTGGCGATACTCTGGCTCCTCTTCAGGTTCAGGATAAAGAAATTCGGCTACCTCCTGACGTTCTCCGTACTCCTCATGCTGTTCTTCGTGGATTTCGAGCTCCTTGGCGGCATAGGCGTAATATCGATAGCGCTGATAGGACTGGTCATAGGGAATTCCGGGGACGTGTTCCGGCTGCTCGGCATGACCGGGCACTTCGACATGGGCGAAGCGGCCAAGGGCTTCCGGGACGAGATAAGCCTGTTCATCATCACATTCTTCTTCGTCTACATGGGGATGATGGCGCGCCCGGAGCTGCTCACCGACCCCGGCAACCTGCTCCTTGCGGCGATGCTGATAGTCACAATCCTTTTCTGCCGGTGCCTCATACTCCTGGCGGCGAACCTGCTGAAGGTGTCACAGCACAACGAGGACCTCCTGCTCGCGGTCATGATTCCCCGCGACATACTGAGCGCGACGCTTGCGACATTCGTGCTTCTCTATCCCGGGCCCGCAAGCTTCAACATCGAAGTCGTGATAATCCCGATAATCCTCTCTTCGCTCGTCAGCGTGGCCGGGGCCGGGTATTACGAGCGTCTGTTCCAGCAATCGTTCCTCTTCAGGCGCGAGCTGGACCTGAGCGACGGCCGCAAAATAGTCCTGCGCACAGTCACCAGGGACGATTTCCCCAAGCTCCGGCAGTTCCTCAACGAGCTCGTCCGCGAGAGCGCCCTGATTGCCTTTGACCGCTACGTGAACCCGATAGAGGAGAACGAGATGGGGCGCGAAAGCCTGGACAAAATCAACCGCGGCGACATGATAATGTGGGTCGGCGACTTCAACGGGCGCATCATCGCGCGGGCGGTGGCGCAGAGGATGGAGAAGCGCGAGCGCGACAACGTCTGCCTGAGCCTCTATGTGTCCAAGGATTTCCGCGGCGTGCATCTTGGCACGACGCTTCTGCGCATGCTCATTGCGGAATCGCAGAAGGTTTTCAAGCCGCACAGCATCTACCTGTCCGTATACTCGAACAACGAGGCGGCGGTGCATCTGTACGAGAAGGAGAGCTTCCGCAAGGTGGGCGTGCTTCCGGAATGGGGCAAGTACGAGGACACGTACCTGGACGAAATCTACATGGTGTACGACCCGAAAGGGCCCAAGGCCGAGGCTCCGAAGAGCACGAAGAATAAGCCGAAAAAAGGCTCGGCCTGAGCTGGTTTTCGAATCCCGCCCGCAATTCACCAGTCGGGCGGCAGTTCGGTTATGTCGATTAATCCTTCCTTCTTGGTAGGGATGATTGCGCCTATTGCGCCCAGGATGAAGCCGACGATTGCCCAGAAGAATGCATTGAACGCGCCCCCAGTCACGAAATCCTTCAGGGCGTCCAGGACGCCGTATGGTATGCAACTCGGGCATGGTGCGAATGTGTGGATTGTCAGGATGATTGCCGAATGGGCCAATGACGCGGAAAGCGCACCGATTATCCCTACAAGAGCGCCCACCCCGCCGGCCGGGAGCAATCCAGCCCAGTGCTTCTTCTCGGTGAGGTTGCCCGCATAGACGAGCAGGATTATCTGTATCAGGAAAACCGCTATGCCTGCGATGCCGCTGTATAATATAGCGACCTCCCCGCAGACTGCCACCGCCGCCATCGCAATGGCGGGCGCCTTCGCCCTTTTCACAGTTTCGTGCAAGTCCATCTTCATGTCTCCCATGCCGGAAATGCCATGCGTTCCCTGCATCATCTTCCCATTTTTTCCTGAAGCGTTGGTTTGGATATCGGATAACTAGTCAGGCGGCAACGGTGGTCCCTGAGCTATCTCATTATCCTGCTGCGTCTGATTCTGCTGACCAGAAGGAGGTTGTGCTGGAGGCGGTTGGCTGCTTTGGTTTCCCTGTCCTGTCTGAGTGCAACCCATCGAAAGAAGCAGGGTAACAATCACTAGCACAATCACAGCCGTAATAAGCAAGTTTCTCATCCAAATCACCTAAGGTGGCAGCGGAGGCAGGCCGGATTCAGTCGTATATCCGAATCCGCAGTCCTCGCTTATCTTCACGATGTATCCCTTATTCTCGTCCAACGTGCTTGCATCCGTCCAACGCCTCCCAGCCGCATCATAGCCATAAGGCCCTTTGGTTACCGTGCAGTTCCCTTTCACATCTTCAAATAAAGGCGAGTCTGTAAAGCCGGCGAAGAAATTCCATCCTTTCTTGAAGTTGAAAGCGCCGCCTCCGTCATCCCAGATTTCGGCAAGAGTCGTTTTCGAGAGAAGAGGGCGAGTGGAATCTGCGTTCTCTATGTTCAGTGTACAGGGCGTCCTCGTATAAACAAAGAAAGATGCGAAATTGACTCCTATAGGGGAACTGCCAGTTACAGCCGAAACATATGAGCCGTCATAGTAAGACCATATGCGGTCGATGGCGCAATCATTCTGCTGCGGAATAATCGCGCTCGAAAAAGGGACGCTTATCAGGTTGTAGCCACGCTGCAGCGGTATAGTTGCCGAACTAGCAGCAATTGTAAAAGTGAAAATATAGACAAAGCTTACCAAAACAACGAGCTTTTTCATAGTATCATATGGCATCGTAAAATAATTATATCTGTCGGTGTGCGAAAATCCAAAGAATAGAACCCACCACCCAAAACGCTAAACCCTCTTCATGTCTCCCATGCCGGGAATGCCGCCCTTCATCATCTTTTCCATTTTTTTTCTGAAGCCGCGGTTCCTCTTGAACATCCCCATCATCTTCTCCATCTTCTCGAACTGCGAGAGGAACTCGCGCACCTCCTTCTCGGTGCATCCGCTCCCCCGTGCAATCCGTGCGATACGCGAAGTGTTGTTCTTGAGCAGGGCAGCATCCTTCTTCTCGGCCTTGCTCATGGAATTTATCATTGATTCGAACTTCTTGAGCTTCTCCTCGCTCTGCTGCACCATCTCCTTGGGCACATCCGCGGCCCCGAGCATGGAAAACACGTTGCCAAGGGGCCCGAGCTTCTTTGCGGCTTTGAGCTGCTCGTAGAACGTCTCGATTGTGAGCTCCTCGCCCTCGAGCTTGGAGATATCAGTGTCTTTCTGGATTTCCTTTATCTTCTCCATGAGGGCGCCTATGTCAGGGACGCCAAGGAGCCTGCCGACGAACTTTTCAGAATTGTACGTCTCGAAATCGGCTGGCTTCTCCCCGATACCCACGAATGCGATTTTAGAGTTCGACGCCGCGACCGAGCTTAGCGCGCCTCCGCCCTTTCCAGAACCGTCCATTTTCGTCACGATGACGCCGGAAAGGGGCACGGCGCTGTTGAATTCAGTCGCCTGCTTGCCGGCTACCTGTCCGATATCAGCGCTCACCACCAAGTAGCTCTCATCGGGTTTCAGGACACCTGCAATCCCGCGGAGCTCTTCCACAAGGTGGCCGTCGAATCCGTTCCTGCCCGCAGAGTCCACTATGAGGACCTCCTCTTTCGCCCGCTTCATCGCATCAGCGGCTATTTTGGACGGGTCCTTCTCCCCTCTGATTGTGTAGAAGGCTGCGCCAACCTGCTTGGAGAGCTGCTCGAGCTGCTCCTGCGCCGCCGGCCTGTCGGTGTCCGCGCCAACCAGTGCGACCGAAAGCCCCTTCGTCTTGTAGAAATGGGCGATTTTTGAGCAAGTCGTCGTTTTTCCGCTGCCGTAGAGGCCGCACATCAGAATCCTGTGCTTGTCCAGGCGCGGCGAGTAGCTTGCGCCCATGAGCGAGACGAGCTCCTCATAGACGATTTTCGTCACATGCTCTTTCAGCGAGAGCGCCTCGAGCTTATCGGTCTTGAGGGCCCTCTCCTCTATCCTTTTTGAGAGCGCAAGGACTAGCTTGACGTTGACATCGCTTGAAATCAGCACGCGCTGGAGGTCCTTTATGAGCGCCCGGACATCGTCGGCGTCGACATATGGCTTTCCGGTGAGCCTGGAGAGGGCCTCGCGCAGTTTCTTGCCTAGGTCCATACCGTTATCACTTGATTGATGGTTTAGCCAGCAAAGTCGTTATAACCCTCATGTTTTGCTCCGCTCTTCGGTATACGTTCATTTTTAATCATATATTAACATGTATTCTAACATGGGCGAATTCCGCTGCCGCTTTACCCGAGAGGAAGTGATATCGAAAGCGAAAGCGCTGTTCGAGGACCCATCCCTCTCCGACGAAGAGCGTATGGCCAGGCTGAGCATGCCATACGCCAACAAGCACTATGACTGGGTTTCAAGCGCAGCCACTCACTTCGGAAAGAAATACCATGACTGGTACGGAGCGGTCGAGTCCCTGCTTGTCGAAGTGAAAGGGCTTTCCTGCGAAGACGCCCGGAAACGCTTGGAAAAAATAAGGAATGCCAGCACGCTTGCCGGCAATGAATCATCCGGAAAATCTCAGATGAAGTATTCACCCGAAGAAGTCCGCTCCAAATTCCGTGAATTATTGCGGGGACTGGATTTTTCCGATAAAGACCGGCTGGTACAATTGAGCCATGTATATGCCCGACAACATTATGATTGGTTTTCAAGCGCAGGTAGCGCTTTTGGGCGAAGCAATAGCGATTGGTACGGGACCCTGGAAAAAATGCTCGTTGATGAAGCCGGTCTAAACCCCGGGGATGCCAAAAAACGCCTGGGGGAAATCAGAAATGCTAGAGAACTGGCGGGTATAAATTCCATGCGCAAAAAGTTCTTGAGGTATTCACCCGAAGAAGTCCGCTCCAAATTCCGTGAATTATTGCGGGGACTGGATTTTTCCGATGACGGTCAACTGGCTCAATTAGGCTTTAACTTTGCCCAAGGAAATTACGCTTGGTTCTACAGCGCCTGTAGTACATTTGGACGAAAGGGCGGCGATTGGTACGGTGCGCTGGAAAATCTATTTGAAGAGATTGCCGGAGAACGGGTGGCGCTTGAATTCGTGGCTCGTATTCGTAAGATTAGCGTTAAATTTACACGACAGGAGTCCCACTCCAGATATGCCGCCATTGAGGTTCGGGAAAAATTCCGTCTCCTTTTGAGCGGAATATGCCTCTCTGATCATGATGGCCTCAAGAAGCTCACCTTAGTGCATGCGAAAAATAATTACGACTGGTTTGCGAGTGCCGGTTCCTGGTTTGGACGGAATAGCCAGGATTGGTACGGTGCGCTGGAAAAGCTGCTTGCAGGGACAGAGGGAACCGAAGAGGCAAAACAGGTAGTGAGGGATGTACGCAGTATTGGCAAACAGATACTAGTTATGTCCAATCCCCGAAACAATCCGAAGAACACGCCGGATGAAGTTCGAAAGGCATTCGCGAAGACAATAGAAGGTATGGATTTCACAAATCCCGTGAGACTCGCTACCCTCTCTTTCAACCGCGCTCGGGACTCTTTCGATTGGTGGTCCAGCGCCTGCACAATTTTTGGGGATAAAAGGGGCGATTGGTACGGTGCGCTGGAAACGCTGCTTGGGGAGACCCGGGAAGCCGGAGAAGCAAAAAAAATCGTTGAAGGCGCCAGGGCTGCCGCAAAGCAGATTTCTAGCCGCAACCGGGGCAGGAAATCCCAAGGCCAAATCGTCCTGGTCACTTCACGGAAACTATCCGGGGGAAAAAGCATCGATTTCACTCCCATGGTGGGACTTCTCTCTTGCGTGCAGGGGCAGGTTCTCAAGAATGGAAGCGTTGAGAACGGTGCAGGGCAGAGGATAATCCTCTCCACAGAGGGCGAGCGTTCACCGACAGATGCCCAGAAAGTCCTTTTCGGGCTGGGAACCCAGGACTGGGACGCAATCGTCGCACAGTATGCGGCAAGCTTCAGCAGGCTCGCGCCCTTTGTAATCCATCATCTGGCTGTGGAGAAGCTTCTGCAACTGGCAAAAAAAGGCGATATCCGGTGGCCTGAGACAGCGCTCTCACAAGCTTCAGGAATATCAGAACTTCACATGGCATTCACAGGTCTGAGGAGCAAAGTCGAAGCGGCAGGTTTCCGCGTGCCCTGGATATTGGACCTGGATGCCTCGCGCGCTATGCTCCAGGCGGGTGCGAATGACGATAAAGTTCGGGCCGATATGCGTTGCATGCCTTTTCCAGATGCCAGTTTCTCGCTTGTCGAGAACTCATCAGTCTACCAGTTCAGGAATCCACTAATCGTGAGGGATACTCTGGCCGAGGCTTCCCGCATCACGGAATGCGGCGGCGTGCTTCTCCTCTCATCAGCGAACAAGCCGTTCACCGAAACTTTCCATGGCGCCATCAGAAGCATCGGATTCAAACCTCTTGGCGCGCCAAACGAATCGGTTGCGCTTTCCGATGAATTCCTCGGCATCGCTGGTAGGACGCTTGGCGTTGAATTCGCGGAGAGGCTGGCCGAAAGGGTGAAGGGCTGGCATCTGCTCATAGCTGTAAGGGTACATGAGGCAGTGAACGCGCAAGCGGAACCCGGACCTTTCGCGCTTGCCAGGGCGCGCCGCGATAGGGATCCTCTCCTCCTTGATATCGGGAGGGTGTCACGTGAGACCTTCAAATCAGCAACCTTAGAGGGGCTGGATGCCGGAATTAGCGCAATTCTTGGACTGCTTGTGCAACTCGAAGACGTTAGTCCCAGGGAAACCTGGAAGGTATACGAGCGGATAGCCCGGCTTGAAGAGCGGAAACTCCGGGCCCTGGAAGCTATGGGCGGCTACCCGCAGGAGAGGGGCGACATCGCGCTGAAATCGCAGGAGTTTCTACGCAGGCTGAGGTTGAAAAGCCCTGCAAACAGCAATGGCCAGTTGCCAGTCGGCGCACCGCTCAAGAGGACCGGATAGCCGATTTCGGCCGATTCAGAAAATATCGTCTTTGCTGCGGCTGAGGGCGTAAAGCAGCGCGAGCGCGACGAGGGGTTGCACTAGGGACAGCGCCATAGTCAGCTCCGGAACAGCGCCCAGAAGCGCATTATGGACGGTAAACGCGGCGGCGCTTCCGAAATACGCGGCCGAATAGAACTTCGCGGCCTCCATGTCGAGCTTTCTGCCTGCCGTATGATAGAGAATCGGCAGGGCGAGAAGGAAATACATGACGAAATCCTTAGCCGTCCCGAGTCCGAGCTCCAGCTCCTGCGGGGCTCCGGCGGCATACCCTATGAGGAATGCGGCGGCTTCATCCAGGACGAGGGCGCCGAGCGAGAAGAGCACGGCATAGGCGGCCGCGGATTTCAGCCTCCCCATCTCAGCCTTGAGGAAGATGCGCAGCCAGAGATAAGTGGTTACCGCGCCTGCCGCCATGCCCAGTATCACGCCCGCGATATAAGGCAGTCCGAAAGCTGGGAACAGGTAACTCATGGAATTCTGGAACGAGCTTGCCCGCATAAGGATGGCGATTAGCATGAACAGCCCGAAAAAAAACGCGTAAGTTGCGCCCTTTACGATGGATAGTGTCGCCGGTGCCGAGCGGCAGAAGGCATCATCCCCTTTCAATCTCATCCACCTGCCGCCTAGAAGGAGAAGGTATGCGGCAAGCGGATAGTTGATGATAGAAAAGAGCGTGGAGAACCACAGGCTGGCATATATAAATGCGGTAAAGATGTCGCTTCCCCCCATGGCTAGCGCGAGCGCTGCGGATATGACGAAGCCGGCGGCTACTTCGAAGAGCATCACGCCAATGGCGAGTAGGGCATGCCCCCATCCGGCTTCCACTTCCCGCTTGGCAACCGTGAATTTCATCAGTGGGGCGTATGCACGATGGGTGATAAAAAGGTATCCCGGGCGTTCCCCTACCAGCTCGAGACCGTGCCGTACTTTACATCCGCCTTCTCAATCACGATGTCCGCGAACCTGCGCTCGACCGGTATCACCGAATCGCGCATCTTGAGGAGGTTGATGATTTGCCGCCCCTTTTCTGGGACAGTTCCACTCCTCCTCATCATTTCCAGGCATTCCAGTGCGAAGATGAGCGCGTTCTTGACTATTGGTTCCTCGCAATCCCCATCGATAGCCCGACGCAATACCGGAATCGCATCAACAAGGCCGATCCTCGCCGCAACGTATGCGGCTGCGCAGCGCGCCTCCACGGAATCCATTTCCTGCTCCCTGTATCCATCCCCCCGTATGAGGGAGACAATCCTCATAATCTCGCCAGGGCGCAGGGCCCGGTGGGCTACAATCATGTCATGCTGGCATTCGAGGAGACCAGGAGCCCTTTTCTTGGCGAATGCGAAAAAGTCGTCGACGGAAACCGGCCTTCCGTCTGCCGGTCCGGCTTTGTGCTGAATTTTAGACATAAATAAACATTAATTATAAGTTAATATAAACATGTCGTAGGCACGCATCAACGATAACCATGTGAAAAACAAAGAACCTCCCCGCCTCGCTAGTTTTTTAAACATTTTTACAGATAAGAGTCCAATACGAATTATATCGGATCAAATGTTCAATACCAGAACTAGGATTCGAGCTATTTAGAGGTGAAGGAGTATGACGAAACAAGTAAGCGGCGAGCAGGTATACGTGCTCCCGGAAGGATCTCAGAGGGTTTTAGGGAGGGACGCGATGAGGGTTAACATCGCGATTGGTTATGCTGTAGCCAACATAGTGAAGACGACGCTGGGCCCCAAGGGCATGGACAAGATGCTTGTCTCTGATTTGGGCGACATCGTGATAACGAACGACGGCGCGACGATACTCGAGGAGATGAACGTCGACCACCCGGCAGCAAAGCTCATGGTCGAAATCGCGAAGACGCAGGACAAGGAAGTCGGCGACGGGACGACTACATCGGTCGTCATCGCAGGCAACCTCCTCTACAGGGCAGGCGAACTCCTCAACCAGGGCATCCACCCGACCGTGGTGATAAAGGGCTATGAGCTCGCTTCAAGGAAGGCCGAAGAAGTGCTTGCCAAGATTGCCGAGCCGGTGAAGCCGACCGACAAGGAAATCCTCACAAAAATCGCCCACGTGGCGATGGGCTCGAAGGGCATCGGCAGCGACGACGAGAAGAAGAAGATTGCGAACATCGTCTCGGATGCGGTCATGCAGGTCTCGGAAGAAAAAGGTGGCAAGTTCAAGGTCGACCTCGACCTCATAAAAATCGAGAAGAAGGCCGGCGGCGAAGTGCTCGACACCTCGCTGATACGCGGCGTCCTTGTGGACAAGGAGGTTGTGCATTCGGGAATGCCTAAAAGCGTGAAGAGCGCGAAGATTCTCCTTCTCGACACCGCTTTGGAAATCGAGAAGACCGAAACAGATGCCAAAATCGAGATAACAGACCCCTCAAAGATGGAGGCGTTCCTCCACCAGGAAGAGAAGATGATGAGGGACATGGTGGACAAGATCGCCGAGACGAAGGCGAACGTCGTCTTCTGCCAGAAGGGCATCGATGATTTGGTGCAGCACTTCCTTTCGAAGAAAGGAATAACAGCAATCCGCCGCGTGAAGAAGAGCGACATGGAGAAACTCTCGAGGGCGACAGGCGCCGCGATAGCATCTAGCCTTGAGGACCTCAAGGACGAAGCCTTGGGCCATGCCGGTCTTGTCGAAGAGCGCAAGATTTCAGGCGAGGCGATGGTATTCGTCGAGCAGTGCAAGGACCCCAAATCCGTAACCCTTTTCGTGAGGGGCGGCACCGATCACGTCGTGAGCGAGGTCGAGCGCGCAGTAATAGATGCGCGCGGCGCGGTCTCTAGCGCTCTCGAAGACGGCAAGTACGTCATCGGCGGGGGTTCAGTCGAGATGGAACTCAGCAGGGAGCTCCAGGCATACGCCGTCCAGATAGGCGGCAGGGAGCAGCTGGCCATCCAAGCATTCGCTGAAGCGCTCGAGTCGATTCCGCGCGCTTTGGCTGAGAATGCAGGCATGGATGTGATAGACACCATAGTTGCGCTGCGCAACAAGCACAAGGAGGCCGACGGCAAGACCGTGGGCGTGGACGTCATAAAGGGCAAGGTCGGCGACCTGAAATCCCTGGGCATCTATGAACCTGCGAAAGTCAAGAAGCAGGCCATGGCGTCCGCAACCGAGACTGCGAGGCTCATCCTCAGAATTGATGACATCATCAGTTCCCGTGGAGGTTCCAGGGGCGGGCCTCCAGGCGGAATGCCTGGCGGCATGGACATGGGCGGCGAGTGAAGCCCAGCCTCATTTTTCTTTTCTCTTTTCTTGTTTTCCTATTCATCCCTTTTCCAATCAGGGTTGGTGCTATTTTTTGTTGTAGAATGTAGAAAAATAAGGTTTATAAAAGCTTTTCCCCACAATTCCAATCATGGGCCCCATCCAGAAACCTCCCCAGACGCAGACCGCCAATTGCGGGAATACCCAGCAGAAGCCCCAGCCATCCCGGGCAGGCACCGGCAGCATGATTTGGCATAGCGGTCAGCCGAAGCAGGGTCCTGGCACAATCGTGACGCCATGGGGCGAGCCGGCATCAGAGTACCTGCGCAGGCAGGAAGGCAAGGTCGAATACGTGGAGATATTCACATCATGCAGAGTCCAGAAGGATTACGGGCCGTTCCTGATAATCTATGACGGCTGGAAGTTCAAAAAATGCCCGCATATGGTCGAAGGCTATGAGGAACCCAGCGCCTCTGAAATCAAGCGCTTCAAGCGGGATGTTGCGGAAGCGGCCCTGACAGATGCGCGGATAGCGGGACTCGTGAAGCGCGAGCGCGCATTGCAGATTGAAAGCAAGCCTAACGATCTCTGACATCCTCATCGGTTTTTTACTGTTTCCGTTCCATCCTCATACCATGGCACATGCATCATGCCTCCATATCCATATCCTCGGCGATGTCCAGGGGGTGTTCTTCCGTGCGGGTGTGCAGAGCGAGGCAAAGAGTCTCGGGTTAACCGGCTGGGTGCGCAACCTTCCTGATGGCTCTGTAGAAGTCATGGCAGAGGGCGCTCGCGAACCCCTCGAACGCTTAATGGAATGGTGCTCGCACGGCCCTGCGGGCGCGAGCGTGTCTGAGATAAAATGCGAGTGGCACGGCGCCACGGGAGAATTCACTGATTTTCGAATAAGGTTCTTATAAGAAAAAGAGCCGGTAGAAAAAAGGAATTATGGAAAATCCTAGAACGAGCCGAACTTGTCGTTGCCCTTCATCGTCCCTCTCCTTCTGGGGTCCGAGTATCTGCGGGCAAACTTGACCTTGCGCAGCTTCGTCGTCACGCGCTCGAGCTCCTCAAGCTCCAGATCCTCCTCGAAATACCGCATAGCCTCATCAGGGATGTTGATGAGGCCGCTTTCCTCGAAGCAGATGGGCCTGTCCTCCGGGTCCGTAATCGATTCGAGGAGAGAGACGAGCGTCGAGACTTTCGGATTGTCTTCCCGCGGCATCCTCATCGCGGATCCGTCCTTCTTCTTCCTTGTCTCGATGACATTGAGGGCCGAAGTCAGTTCGTCGATATCGTCCTCAGAAAAACCGTTCTCCTTGAGCCATTCTATTGATATCTCGCTGAATGCGTACTTGGTCATCCACTCACCTCTATCCAATCCCTATTGATTGCCATCCTTTTTTATTTCTTTTTCGAAAGGCGCATGAGCGTGGCCGTGACCAGCCTTACGCCTATTCCGGTAGCACCCTTCTCCAAATACGGGTGCGGCCCCTTGACAAGGTCCACCGCCGCAATGTCGAGGTGCGCCCATTTCGTCTCCCCGACGAACTCCTTTAGGAACGCCGCGGCTGTTATAGAGCCTGCCTCCGGGACCTCGGATATGTTCTTGATGTCTGCAAAATCCGACTTCATCATCTCCCCGTATTCCGGCCAGAGCGGAAGCCTCCATACACGCTCGTGCGTCGCCTCGCCCGCCTCTTTGATCGCATCCGAAAGCGTATCATCATTCGAGAACATCCCTATCGCATGCCTGCCGAGGCACACCACCATCGCGCCGGTCAATGTCGCCATGTCTATCAAATATTCGGGCTTCTCCTGCGCCCCCAGGCTCAGGGCATCAGCGAGTATCAGCCTGCCTTCAGCATCCGTGTTAAGCACCTCGATCGTCTTGCCGTTGTGCGCCGTGATTATGTCCCCGGGCTTCTGCGCGCTTCCTGATGGCATGTTCTCCACCATGGGCATGAGCCCAATAAGCCTTATTGGCAGCTTGAGCTGAGCGACAGCCTTCATTACGCCAAGGACGTTGATGGCGCCGCTTTTGTCGTACTTCATCTCATGCATGTTGGCTGACGGCTTGATGCTGATGCCGCCCGAATCGAACGTGACGCCTTTGCCCACAATGCAATAAAGCGGAAGGCGTTTTCCACGGTTGTATTCGAGCCTGATGAGAAGCGGGCCGTTAACGCTTCCCTGGCAGACCGCGAGCATCCCGCCCATCTCCATCTTTCCCAGCCGTTTCCGGTCATAAACACGCAAGCCCAATCCATGCTCCTTCGCGAGCCTTTTTGCTTGGGCTGCAACCATTCCGGGCGTGGCGATGTTCGCCGGCTGCTCGTCAAGCCTCCGTGAATAGTTCTGCGCTTCCGCAAAGATAGTGCCTCGTGCGATTCCGGCTGCCACGTCCTCTTCGCTCACGACGACTGCCTTTTCCACTTCGAAGAGGTCGTCCTTCTTCGTCTTGTATTCGTAGAACCGGTATGATGCCAGAATCGCGCCCTCGGCCATCGCCTGCACCATTTCCAGGAGCTCGTGCCTTGCGATGAAGTTGCTTGGAAGATGCATCGCGACGGCGGGCTCCTTCCTTGATGCGGCATACCTCACGGCGACACCGGCTGCCCTCCGCAGGTAATCGGCCTTGAATTCCTCCTTCTTCCCGAGCCCCACAATGAGGAGATGCCTGAATTTGGCTTCGCCTCTCGTGTCTGTGGAATATGTCTGGAGCAGCTTGCCCTCATAGCGCTGCTTCTTGATTTCATGGAGGAAGCGTTTGATATCGTATGGCGGTTCCTCGTCCTGCATCAGGAACACGCAGAGGAGATTCTCTTTCGCTTCGGACAGATGGACCTTCTTCAATTCGACTTTCATGCAATCCATTCCTCCCCTAGATTAAAATATCTTGGTCACGGTCGGCCGGGTAGCCCGGGTTCAGGAGCGTGCGCGCTGGATTTCGAACATCCTCGCGACCTCGCCGCTCGTCGTTATCTCGTTTTCGGCCTTGTCGCTGCGCATCTTCGTCATCCGGGGGAACCTCAGCGCAAGCCCCTTCCCTTCATGCATGGCGCAGGTGTGGTTCGGGGACTGCGTGATGTCGTCGAATGCGACCTCGACCACGAACTTCGGCTCCACCCAGTAATCGACCTCTATCTTGAAATCGAGGTTCGCAGGAGGCGACTTTGTCTTTATCTTCTCAAGGCCTTCGCGCAGCTCCACCATCTCTTCTTCTGTGAATCCGGTCGCCACCTTCGCCACCGTCTCGAGCCGGCCGCTGTCCGGGTTGTATACCGCGACAAGAACGCCGCCGAACTCGAACTCGGCCCTCGCCCCGCGGCCGAGATAATATCCGACCACGACTCCGTCTATCGTATCCACGGACTTCCCATATGATTTCTTGAGCTTTATCCAGGCGAACTTCCGCTTTCCGGCAGTGTATGGCGCATCGAGGTCCTTTGCCATGATGCCTTCAAGGCCAGAGGACACGGCATCGTCGAAAAGCTTCTTGAGCTCGCGCGCGGTCCGGACTATCTTCATCTGGCTAGGCAGCAGCACCTTGCCCTTGAACAGCCTCTGCACCGCCGCTCGCCTCTCGCGATAGCTGGCGTTCGTCATGTCCTGCCCGTCGAGATATAGCACATCGAAAACGAACAGGTTGAGCGGGAATTCCTTGGATGCCTCGGCTATCCCGTGCTTCCTGCGTCTGTGCATGGTCTGCTGGAACGGGAAATACCTCTCCTTCTTCTTGTCATAAGCGAGCGCTTCGCCCTCGAAAATGATCTCATCGCATTTGAGTTTCCTAATCTCGGCCACGACATCCGGGAACATGGGGCTCATGCGCTCGAGCTTGCGCGAATAGAGCTCGACCTGCTGGCCTTTCTTGTGGCACTGCAGCCGGAAGCCGTCGTATTTCATCTCCACTCCGCAGCGCTCCAAGCGCTCGATTATGGATTCCGGGGAATCCTCCCTCTCGGCAAGCGCGGGCATCAGGGGTCGGAAAGGTTCCACATGGAATTTGCCTACTGATTCCGGGTCCGCGTAGAACTTTTTTGCGACATAGCCCATATCCGCGCAGACGTTGTATGCGCGCTCGAGCGGCTCGCGCAGCGATTTGTCCCCTGCATGGGCGACGGATATCGCGTCCAGGATTGTGGGGTCTCCGACTCCTAAGCGAAGCCTGCCCAGCACGAACCGCACGATGTATCTCGCTTCGAGCGGGGTGGCGTTGTTCAGCAGCTCTGTCAGATGCTTGATTTTCTGGTCCTGGCTCCCCTGGCCGCTCGCCTTTGCCAGCCTGAGCATGGCATCATAAACATAGCTGACGCCCATCTCGGTCGTGGAGAGCGCGGTCTGTTTTTTCTTTCCGAGCAGTTTTTCCGCAGTATCCCCCAAATCGCCGCTCTTCTTATAGTCTTTTTCCACTTCGCCCGCACTGTATCCGCTCGCGGATGCGATGGCTGCTAAAGCAAAGCGCTCGCCCACGCCAAGATCAATACCCTCATAGGGGGGCGCGACAATCCCCTGTATGATATATACCAGTTTGTCGATTTCCTTCCCATCGGTCCGCTTAAACAGCTCGGAAAGGACATCCGTCATCTCGAGCCGGCCGCTGCGCTTCTCTATCTCTGAAAAGACCGCGGCGGCATCCGAGAAAAGGAGCATGATGATGCATTATGATTCAAGTTATTTAAACTTGCCCGCCGCACGTATGTCATTGTTAGCTCTCGGGAACGCCATTGAATCCGTTCTTTTCAAAGCGGTCTGCAAGCTCCTTAGCCTCTGTATCCCTGAACTGCTTGGGTGGGTGTTTCATCAGCCAGGAACTCGGTCCGATCAAAGGACCGCCTATCTTCCGGTCAAGGGCCATCCTGCAATAGCGTATCGCGTCAATGACTATGCCCGCAGAGTTGGCCTTGTCATCCACTTCAAGCCTGACTTCCATGTTGTAAGGGATATTCGCCCACATCCTGCCCTCTATCCGCATGAACATCAGCTTGGTATTGCCAAGGAATGGGATGAAGTCAGAAGGTCCGACATATATCTTATCATCCGCAAGCCTCTGTGAGAGTTGGGATTGCACCGCTTCTGTCTTTGATATCTTCTTTGACTGCAGTCGCTCCTGCTCTTTCATCGTGAGGAAGTCGGTGTTCCCGCCCACGTTTATCTGGTATGTCTTGTCAATCGCACAGCCGCGGTCATCGCAGAGCTTGGCCAGAGTCCTGTGTACTATCGTGGCTCCGACCTGGGACTTGATATCATCCCCGACAATCGGTATATTCGCCTTCCTGAACTTCTCGGCCCATCCGGGCTCGCTCGCGATGAAGCTCGGCATGCAGTTGACGAAAGCGATGTTCGCATCCAGACAGGTTTGCGCCCAGAATTGCGTCGCCTTGTCCGCACCGACGGGCAAGTAAGAGACGAGTATCTCGACTTTCTTGTCTTTGAGCTCCTTAAGCGCCTCCGTCCTAAGCTCCTCAATCGGCCTTTCACCGACCGGCATCACGACCTTGTTCACGTAAATGCCGACTCCGTCGAGCTGGGGGGATTGCCTGACCTTGACATCCTTCATCGAGGAGAGCGATTCCATCCATTTTACCTTGTTGGGCTCGGCATAAACCGCTTCGTTGAGGGATTTTCCGACCTTCTTCGAATCCACATCGAATGCAGCGACGAATTCTATATCGTGAATGGAGTATCCGCCCATCGTCGGATGCATCACTCCGACGACCTGCTGCTCCGGGTTCTTCTTGTAGTACTCCACGCCCTGGACCAATCCCGCAAAGCAGTTCCCCACACCGACAACCGCGCATCTTATCTTGGACATATCAACACCGTTTCGTTGAACCCATGCTTCATCGAACTATTATATGTTTGTTAAATAGTTGCTTATTTATTAATACTTATCGCCCACAGCCGAAGGAGAGGCCGGCTTAGCAACTTTTTTAAATGGCCCCAGACAGAATCAGTATGCCTATGCATCGCCAGTTGGCATGCGGGCTAGACTCTCCTCCCGTAGCGTACGGGGGGCGAATGACGGAGGATATCTATGTATTTCATGAAGACTATGGAAGACCGGATAAGGGTACCGCCGTCGCTTTTCGGCAGCCAGATAGAGGATGCCGTGCAATCGATTCTTCGCGACCGCTATGAGGGCCGCATATTCAAGGACCTGGGCGTCGTGCTCTCGGTCAACAAAGCGAAGGTCGTTTCGGAAGGCCTCGTGATACCCGGAGACAGCGGCGCTTATTACACGGTTCAGTTCGAGGCGCTCACATTCTATCCGGTTGTGAACGAGGTCTATAAGGCGGAAATCAAGGAAATCGTCGAATTCGGCGCTTTCGCCTCAATCGGCCCGTTCCAGGGGCTGCTGCATGTCTCCCAGATAGACAAGGAGAAGTTCTACTACGACAAGAAATCCAAGACGCTCGGCTCGAAAGTCCTCAAAAGGAGCATCAAGAAAGGGGACGAGGTGCTGGTCAAGGTCTCCACTGTGAGCATGAAATCCACCTCGTCGGACACCAAAATAGGCCTCACGATGCGCCCTGACGGCCTCGGGAAGCCGGAATGGCTCGAGCAGAAGGCGAAGAAAGCCAGCAAGAAAGAGGACAAGAAAGATGAGAAGAAAGGGTGAAGACTCATGAGCGCATGCAAAGAATGCCGATACATAATCCAGAACAAGGAAAAGGTCTGCCCCAAATGCCAGGGTGAGCTTTCCGAGAAATTTTCGGGCTTGGTCATCATACTCGACCCAGAGCGCTCCGAAATAGGCAAGCTCATCGGCGTCAATGTCGTGGGCAGCTATGCGGTCAGGGTAAAATAATTCCTTTTCTTTCCTTTCCGTTTTCATCCGTGTTTTGTGAGAACACACATCCGCAGCTGGCAGACCTTTATTAACCGTCCCCCGCCCCTCAAAAGCGATGAAAGGTTACATATCATTCGTCCTCGTTTTCCTCTCCTCATTAATCCTCCTTCATTCCCTCGCAATCCTCAATTCGGCTTATTCGACCGACCTATCGCAAGCAGTGGAGACCGAGCGCGCTTACGGGCTTGCTATGAATACCAAGGAATGCGTTCTCGAAAGCATCCGCCAGGGGGCCGCCCGGGGCTTTTCTATATATGACGAAACGCATGACATCTCCCTTTGCAGGCACTGCCCGGACCATTTCTGCACCCCCCCGACCCCGCTGAATCCGAATCCGGAAAACATCTGCGATGTGGCGCTCTGCGGGCAATGCTTCCGGGAATCCGAAGCGCGCCTCGCATCCGAATCCGGGGCGCTATCCGACCTTATGGCACTCGGATATGGGAGCTTTGATTCGGACTATTCGGTATTTCTCGATGAAGCGGTCCTTGAAGCCAGCCTGGAGGCCGACGGATTTTCGAAAAACGGCCTGCGGCTCTCAAGCGTGAGGTTCCGCGAGGATTTCCCAATCGTCATCGAATCAAAGAAATTCGGGTTCCGGGGGGTCTCGGAAATTAAGAAGGGGATGGTGGTTCCGCTTGGGGCAGCTTACGATTGAATCCCTTTTCGCCTTCCTTCCGACCCTTGCGCTCACCGGGTTGCTGGCCGCATCTCTTGTAGCGCAGATTAGCGAGCTGGACGGCCGGAGGGAAGAATACCTTAGGATATCCAAATCCGAGTCCGTTGCCAGGGCGCTGGAGGTGCTTTGCTACAGCGGCATCGATTCCATGCTCGATTTCAGCGATGGCAGCGTCCGCTACCACATCGAAATGGGCAGCCTGCATTCGGATCACCTGGGGAAGGTCGTGGAAACAAGGGGTGTTTTTGCAATTGACCGCTCCGAACCGGTATGAGGGCTTCGCTACAATGGACGCGATACTCAGCCTGCTGCCAGTCATGTTCATGCTTGCGCTTGCGATGAAAGCCTCAAGCGGAATGATTCATGAGGCGCAGGAGTCGATGCACCGCCAGCAGGTGTTCGACAAGCTCGTCTCCATCGCCGACTACACAATCAAGTCCGGCGCGGCCATGCATGATGGCGGATACCGGTATCCGAACCGGCTTAATGAGGATGCGATAACGCCCCAATACGTCGAATCCCTCAGGAACCAATCCGGCCTCTTTGCACTGTATATCGGGAATGCCGAGCCGGAGGCGGATTACCAGTTGTGCATCATACGCATCTACACAAGCGGGGAATCCCGGGAAATCCGCATTCTCCATATCTGCGGGGGTTGACATGCAATCTTTCGAGGCCATGATGTCCTTCCTGGTTTTCACCTCGATAATGCTGTATGCCACCCAGACGGCTGACAAACCCCAAGGAATCGACGATTCCCTGCTCCGCATCCAGCTTGCAGAAGATGCCTGGCGCGTGCTTTACATTCGGAATGATTTTCATGATTTCGGGAGCGCGGGAAGCGAGCGAATACGCACGGACATGGAATCCATCAGCAATCAGACGGGCCTATGCGTGTTCCTCATGGGCAGCTCGAACTACACGAGCTGCCGCGGCGGAGAAAGGCATGAGATGACCGCATCAATCCATAGGACCCTCATCATCGGGAATTCGCCCCGCCTTGTGACGTTCTCCCTCGGAAAGTGATATCGTCATACGACGTATCAACATGAATAAAAACATTTCCCGCGAAAGGCTCGTTAATCGACAGGGAGAGGCATCCCTACAAGATGCCTGGGGCTTGGTTTTGTTATGATGATTGAACCTTCAACGCGGAGCGAACTTGTCTCATACCCGATTAGGGATATCGTCCAGGAGGCAAAGGCCCTGGAAAAGAAAGGCACGAAGATGATTTATCTCAACATCGGCGACCCGGCCCCCTTCGGTTTCCGGCCCCCGCAGCACATCCTCGATGCCGCGGCGGATGCGCTGAAGCAGAACTATTCGGGATATGCGCCATCAGAAGGCGACCCGGAGCTGCGTGAAACGGTTGCCAAATACGAGCATGTCTCCAAGGAAGACGTGTTCATCACAGCAGGCCTCAGCGAGGGCATAGACTTCCTCTTCCAGGCGATGGTGGACCCGGGGCGCAACATCCTGCTTCCCGTGCCGACCTACCCGCTGTACCTCACCAAGGAGCGCATCAGCTACGGAACCGTGGATTTCTACAAATGCGATGAGAAATTCGAGCCGGACCTTGAGAGCCTCCGCAAGAACATCAACAAATACACCAAGGCCCTCCTCGTCATCAACCCGAACAACCCGACCGGTGCGGTTTATTCGAGGAAGACAGTCCAGGGAATCATCGATATCGCCGGAGAGTACAAGCTTCCCATCATCAGCGACGATGTGTACGACCAGATGGTATTCGACGGAGAGATGACGCACATGCGGGACATCTGCAAGGATGTGCCGGTCGTATGCGGAAACAGCCTTTCCAAGAACTATATCTATCCTGGCGCCCGGGTTGGCTACCTCGCATTCCACGGCGAAGGCTGGGATGGGATGAAGGATGCAATCCAGCGCCTCTGCAACCAGCGCCTCTCCGTGAACTGGGAGATGCAGCGCGCATATATCACGGCAATCAAGGGCCCGCACGACCATATCAGGATTTTCAATGGGGAGCTGAAAAAGCGCCGCGACCTCCTGATGAAGCGGGTTTCCGAGATTGAAGGCCTAAGCACAGCCGCACCGAAGGGCGCGTTCTATTCGTTCATCAAGGTGGCCGGGCCATGGAAAAATGACAAGGAATTCGTCCGCGGCCTGCTGAAAAATGGCGTCGTGACGGTGCCAGGCTCTGGATTCGCCCCGACGATGGATGGGATGTACTTCAGGCTCGTGTTCCTTCCCACCCTTGAGCAGCTTAACGAGGCATTCGACCGGATTGACGCGTACATGAAGCAGGCCCGCTAATATACTGGTATACTGGTGCGTCAACTGCCTTCCAGCCGACCCCTGTTCTTCATTTCTTCTTCAGGCCAAGCTTCCTGGCACGGAGCTTTTCCCTGAGCGAAGCCAGGTCCTCAGGTTCCTTTTGCTCTGGCTCGTCGCCACCGCCTTCTTCATCCCCGGATTCCCCTTCCTCTTCTACATCCTCGGAAGCCGAAGGCTTCTGCGGTGCGCCCGCGCGCGGGGCAACCACCGGTAGCGGGACTTCCGCCACTTCCTCTGCAGCCTGCGGCCCGCTAAGTTTGCGTTTTTCAAGCTCGGTCCGGAGGACCTCCTTGAATATCGGCACCCAGCGTTCCCACGCCTCGCCGAAATCAATCTCACCCTGCTCCTGCTCCATCGAAACCAGGAGCCTTCCTGCGGCGGTGTTAACCTTGAGGACGAAATCCAGCTCCAGAAGCAGCTTGTCGTTCATCTGCTGGCTCGCCTTGAAAATGTCATTGTACATCTTGCCCTTCCAGAACGCCTGGAGGATGTACTGCTCGGGGGATATACCCGTCTCCTCACTCCTCCTTCCCAGAGCCGGTGGGATGAACGCGATATCGAGCTCTTTCTGGAGTTTCTTGATATCGACCTTGGAGAAGTCCCACATCATCGCCTCAGGGTTGCGGAGGAACTTGGCCTCCCAGGTGCAGTCGTCGATGCTGTCTCCCCTCCTGAAGCGGAAAATCTCCACGAACTTCTTCTCCTCGATGTCGCTTTCGTATTCGAAGCCCAGCACCCTGTAGATGCGGCCCTTCCTTCCGAACCGGACCTTCTTGAGGAACGAGTAGCGGTCGGTCGCGTACATGCTGGCAGCCGGAAGGCCGAACACGAGCTCGAGCCTGTCCTGGATATCACGCAGCGATTCCGCGTGCAGGTTGTATAGCAGGAAAACGCCGGGCTGTGTGTTGAGCAGGTTGATGATGCCCTGGACCGCTATGCGCGAACGGACTTCGTTGATGATGAGCGCGGCATCGCCCATACGGAGAAGCGCGTTCGCCATTGTGACGAGGTCGAGCTCCTTTGTCGTGGATTCCTCCACATCCGAGCTCTGCACCCTGGCCGCGCCTATGTGGAATCCGCGTTTCCTGAATGCGCGGACCGGAATCTCCTCGATATCCTGGACCGGGATAATCCTCCTCCTTGTTCCTATAGAGGTGATTTTAGCTGCCGTGAAGGCCGTCTTACCGACACCTTTAAGGCCTAGTACAGCTTCCGAGCAACCGAGCGATACCATCATGTCGTCGTAGCCCGCGAAGAACGGCGTGAAGGAATGGTAATTGAGATATTGCGCATATGTGAAAGGCTCCTCCTTCATGATACGGAGCGCGCTCTGGAGCTCGCCGAACGTTGCCGGGGGCCTCTGGAGGTGGCACCTCATCGAAAGCCTTTTCAGCACGACATCCACTACCGGGCTGCTCTCATCGAATTTCCTGGTGCCCTTTAGCGTATAGACGATGTTGCGGAACGCGCGCTCGAGGAGGTCCCGGTTGTATCTGAAAAGCGTATGGCAGAGCCCGTATTTCCTATGCTCGATATATATCGGCGAGTTCTCGCTGTCGATATAGATATCGGTCACGTTCTCCTTGTCGAGCGAGAGGTTCTCTATGTGGGCCCCGAGCCCGACTACCCATGCAGCGCATTCGCGCCCCATGGCCATGGCCTGCTGCGGCGTTATCGCTATCCCGTCAATCATCGCCCTGTCGATGAAGAACTGGCGGTATTCCCTCGTTTTCAGCTGCATGAGGATGTCCCAGTCGACGTTCGTGAAGCTCTCCTTGAACTGCTCGTTGATTGTGCCTTTGAGGAGCTTGTTCAGCTCTGGGCTCAGGGCTTCTATCGCATTGTTATCCTGGACATACAGGTACGCCTCGGCTCCCGGTATCTCGTAAATCTGGATTTCTACCCCATATGGGAGGCTGTACCTGGCTTCAGGCCCCTTGAGCGGAATCGCCTCCTTCGGGATGCCGAGAACCAGCGACGGGACGAAATAGAGCGTTTTAAGGCCGACAAGCTCGAGGAACGCAGCGCGCAAATCCCCGGTGTCCTTCACAAGGTCGTATAGCTTTGTCGACATGTACCTTTTCAGGATTCCTGCGACCCACCCCTTGTACGTCTGGTATCCTTTGACATAGATGTTCTTCTCAGGCTCGGGCTCCTCATAGTTGTTGAGCTCCTGCGCCGCAAGAAGGGGGTTGAGGAACACGTATTCATAGAACCGTTTGAGGACCTTCCTCCGGTTGTCGTAAGCCGGGTCCTGCTTCAGGCCGTAAATGTCGTCACGGAGAAGGATGGTTTCCAGCTGCCGGATGAATGCGGCATACTGCGTCAGGATGGCAGACTTCTCCTCGTTGAGTTCGACGACGATTTCCTCCTCGTACCTGATTGTCTTTATCGGAGATTCAGTAGTTGAAAGGTCCTTAAGGTGTAGGTTGAGGAATTCGGGGGAGGCAAACTCATAGGGGCATTTGGCCAGGTCCACAATCGCCCTCGTACCTTCGAGGTATAGGTTGCACATGGCTAGACTATCGAATTAGAATTTTTAAAATGACATTATCACGCGATTGCCGGGCAACGGTCACTGTCCATCCTGCGGAGGGTTGATAGCATCAATGCTTGCGGCGTCGTTGCCGTATGGGTCTGCCCTGGGAACGCTCCCAGCGGGGTTTCCGGTTTCATCCCCGGATGCTTCCATCTGCCTCGGAACAAGCCTGAGGGAGACCTTCTGGTCGGGCTGCGAGCGCGTCACTGTGATTCTCACAGGATAATACCCGGGTTTCGATATCAACAGGACGTTCTCATAATTCCGGAAAGTCGCTTCTAGGGGCGTCCTTCCGATTGCAATCCTCCGCTCTGCCCCGCCCGTAATGTCATATACCATGGCGTTCCGGGGCGTGCTTTCAATCCTTGCCTGATACGATGAGTTGAGCGCGGTGGTTGTGGAGGGCTGCTCGGTGCTTGGGTCAGTATGCTTTTCTGAAGACTTTGCTTCCCAAAGGTTCTCGAAATACGCGATGATTGTATCGCGGTAACGGTAAGCAGCAAATCCGGCAGTTGCAATCATGCCTGTGATTATGGCGCGCCTCGCGTATTTTTTCAATGAGTTGCCGAACCTCCTTTCTTCGGGCGGCAGCGACCAGGGTGCCATGTTACTGCATCTCTCAGCCACCAGACCCTCCCCACGTTTTTCATCAATCGTGAAAGCTCGGATGTCGCCTTCAAAATCAATCGTAGGCTCGCAGGATTTCTCGTTGAGCAGTGCCTGCCTCATCTCCCTCGCGCTCTGGAACCTTTTTGCCGGGTCCTTTTCGAGGGCCCGCATTATCGCTGCTTCGGCTTCTTTCGGGATGTTCAGCGCAGGGTGCCTTTCCGATGGTTTTTCGGGCTCGGTCTGCTTGTGCATGAGCAGGACCTGGAATGTCCTTGCCTTCTCGTCCGGGATGTCGCTGGAAAACGGCACGGTCCCGCACACGAGCTCGTATGCGATAACGCCCAGGGCGTATATGTCGACCCGCTTGTCATAATCCCGCGACCATGCCTGCTCGGGCGCCATGTACGTTGGCGTCCCAAGAACGATGTTCTCGCGGGTGAGTCTCTCGCTGTTGCCTGTGAGCTTGGCCAGGCCGAAATCGAGCACCTTCACATGCTCTGCTCCTGTGGGGCCGATAAGCATTACGTTCTCGGGCTTCATGTCGCGGTGTATCACACCTTTCTCATGAGCGGCTTCCAATGCGTCGCATATCTGGGCGAGAATCCGCTTCGCCCGCTCCCATTTCATGGCCTCTTTCATAGCAAGCTGGGATGCGAGGTCCCGCCCTTCGAGGTATTCCATGACGCAGAACGTCTTGTCCTTGTATGTCCCGATGTCGATAATTTTAATGACGTTGGGATGGTTTATCGTGGCTGCGGCTTTGGCTTCGATGAGCAGCCGCTCTGTGAGCTCTTCATTCCTCTCCGGGTTGTCAGAAAGAATCTTCACCGCCACGCGGGAACTCGTTTTCCGGTCATTGGCCAGATATATCCTGGCCATGCCCCCCTGGCCGATTTTCCCGAGAATCTCATAGCGGCTGTGGATTACCGCCCCGTTCATCGGGTCGGACGATGCCATTTGCTGGAGGTCGTGGAAGGCTTCGAACGAATCTTGTTTCGGAGTGGGTACCGGTGGCCTGCCGCCGTTTTTCCTTTGCATAAGTACGACCTTCAATTATTGCGGTTCTTGCTCCGGGGACGTTTCCTCAGCCGGAGCCTCTTCCGGCTGCGCCGAGCCTGAATGCGACGGCGGCCTCTGCAATCTTGTCAATACTACGTGTGACATGGGCCGGGTAGCGCTCACCGTGACCCTTCTCTTGGTATAATTGCGCTTTACTATCTCGAAAACATGCTCTCCGTCGCTAACACGCCTGCTGAGCGGCGTCATACCGAGGTATTCCCTGTTCGCGGCTCGGATTTCAAAGACCGAAGCCCCGGACGGGACGCTGTCCAGATTGATAAGGTACCCTTCCTGCTGGGAGCTGCTGGCAGACGGAGCCGGTTTCGGATCCTCGTGCGGCGGCCTTGGCCGGACGTTTACGAACTTTGTTCTTATATCACTGAAAAAATGCGAGATGTCCGAGCGGTATGCGTATCCGCAATACCCGGCCGATGCCAGGGCGCCTATGGCCAAGGTCCACTTGATGAATTTTCCGAACGCGCTACCTGATTTCTTCTTGGCTTCGAAGATGCGGTCTGAGCCTGATACCTCTGCCGGAAGAAGAGGAGCCTGCTCCCCTTTCCTGCCTATCTCATACAGCAAACCGCCAAGATTCATATCGTCTGATTCCGGCTTCCCGATGTTTCTCATATTGGCCGCAATCCTTTCCATCGCGGATTTTATCGCGGCCTTGAGCTCTGATGCGCTCTGGTACCTCACATTCTCATTCCTAGCCATAGCATTCATGATGACCTCTTCGGCTTCCGGAGGTATCATCGGGTTTATCTCCCTGGGCCTTTTTGGGTCCACATTGAGGCGCATGAACAGGGTCTCTGCCGCGTTCTCGCCCTTGAACGGGGGCACCCCCGTAAGGAGCTTGTACATGATGACGCCCAGGGCGTATATGTCGACCCTGTGGTCGTACTCGGACCTCTTGCCAAGGGCCTTTTCGGCCTGCTCTGGGGCCATGAATGTCAGCTTGCCCATTGCAAAGCCCGTCTTTGTGAGTCCGTCGTCCTCTCCGGTCATGAACTTCGCAAGACCGAAATCGAGGACCTTGACAACCCTCTGCCCGTTCATCTCAGCAAGGAATATGTTGTCCGGTGAAAGGTCGCGGTGCATTATGCCCAAATCATGCGCTGCTTTAACTCCGTCGCAGACGTCCATCATGACCGGGGCAAGCCATTCCCATACAGGCCGCTGCCTCTTGGCCATCCCATCGAGGTCGCCTCCCTTGAGGCATTCCATCGTGCAGAAGACGGTCTCCTTGTAGCTTCCGACATCGAAAATCTTGATTACATTCCTGTGGTCTATCAGGGCAACCGCCCGGACCTCCCTGAAGAATCGTTCAATAGCCTTCTCCTTCTCATCACTGCTTTTCTGGAGGAACTCGGGGGATATGATTTTGACTGCGACCTTTGAGCCGCTCTCATCGAGGGCGGCATATATCTTCCCCATGCCTCCGCCGCCGAGGACTTCCATTATGCTGTACCTGCCCCTGGAGCCGTTCATGACGGCGCCTATATACGGATCTGCCTCAGGCTGGTTGCCATTTTTTCTCTTGAGGTTCTCCGCCTTGGTCGCCCCGTCGTCCTTTCCAGGACCTCCGCTAAGCCTCTGCATGTTGTACTTTATGTTTCAAAAAGAATTTAAATAGGTTGTCCGGTTGATGCGTCCCGCTGGTCAGGCCTTTCTTTGCTGGCCTTTCCTCTCGGCTTCAAGCACCTTCTCCAGTATTGCCGCATACGCAGGCCTGGTGATAAGATACCCTAGGAGGGCGCCGAGCATGGTCGACATCGCAAATCCGATTATCTCAACCAGCCCCGAAAAGAGGAGCGGCACCATGGAGAATATTGCGACAATCGCGTTCGTCCGGATTATGCCGAAAGCCAGTTCGACCTTCTCGTGGGTGGTGTGCTCATCTTTTTTGAGGGTCTCGTCCGTGATGACTATCTGCGCGTCCACTCCGACGCCTATCGCGGCGATGATTCCCGCCATCGCGGCCAAATCAATCGTGAACGAGCCAAGAATTGAAAGGAGAACGATGAGCTCGGCCAGGCTGATTAGCACAATCGGCGCGGTCGCCTTCAGGTTGCGGTATCGAATCCCTATCAGGAGGGAAATGAATACGAGCGAGCTGCCTATGGCGATGAGGCTGAGCTTGAGGAACTCGCTTCCCAGCGAAGCCGGCAGCGTCGTCCGCGAGCCGAGCGAAATCTGCACCGGGAGGGCGCCACCCTTGAGGATGGACTCGATGCTCTTCACCCTCTCGGAGGCCTCGCGCGCCTTCGTTTTGGCGTCTGAGGAATTGACGCCGCCCGTGACGACATAGTTGTAATTCGGCACCCCGCTTGTTATCGACCCGCCAAGGAGCGGCGCGGTTAGGAGGCCTGCAGCCTCGAGTTTGTTTACGATGAGAACGCCGCTCCGCGTCCTGCCGAATTGGGGAACCATCCTGCTGTCATTGATTTCAAGGACCGTGAATCCGCGGCGGGCCAAATCGTCCTTGACCGACTGCGGAGCGCTTTGCGATATGAGCGCCTTCGTCCTGTTCGTGGGTGCGGTGAGATTGGATGGCAAATCCTCGATGATATAGGCACTGATGTTCCCCCCATCATCGAGGGAAAGCATGTCCTTGAGTGCGCGGAGGGATTCCTTCTCGCCCGAATCCGCGTTCAGGTATTTCTTGAACTCATCCCGCTCGTAGAATATCGCGGCATCGTCGGGCCTGTCGAGGAACATGTATATCGGGTAGTCCGCCTTCCCTTTTGCGGCCTGCGCGAACATCTCGCCGCCTTCGCGGTCTACTGAAAATCCGACGCCCCAGTCTGCGCCCTGGCGGACCAGCTCTGTTGGGCCCAGTGCCCGTATCGATGTGCGGAATATATGGTCGCCGCTGACCGCTGTGCCGCCGTCAACGACTCCGAGGAATACGCCCTGCTGCGAAAGCGTCTTTTCGATGAATTCTATCGTCGCCTCGTCAGTGCTCGCAATCTCGACGTTCACGAGGCTGTTGCCGACCGCCCGGGCCTTGACCTCTTTCAGACCCAGTGTGTTGGCCCTGTTTTTTATCGTCTGGACCAGCTCGTTCATCGTGGTCTGGTCAACAGGGTGCTCGAGTACGACCGGAATCCTTGTTCCTCCGACAAAGTCGATGCCGAAGCTCAGCGGATGCGCGGCCATGTTTATCAATGCCAGAAGCACGAGCATCCCTATGCAGCTCAGTTTGATGTGCGGCTCCTTCCATACGATGGATGCGAAGCCGAAGAAGAGCAGTGCTACTATCAGGAGCCATCCTGCCACGGCAACTATGCCGGCTGCGAAAAGCGCGAACACAACAGCTAGGAAAATGAATCTGTTATCCTTGTAGAAATCCATCAGGCTCCCCTCCTGGTGCGTTCGGTACTGGGCGCATCCGCTTCTCCTGTTTCCGGTTGGTGTCGCCACTGACCCCCGGCCTTTTTCTCGACATAGTGAAGTATCAGCACGCCATTGATGCCCCAGGTCGCGAACACATCCCCCACAAGGCCTGCAAGCGCGACCGCCGAAATCTCATAATATGTGGGGATGCGCGTGACCACCGAGAGGATGAAAAGCGCACCGAAGGCTATCATGGCCATGACGCTCATGGTGAGCCCGGTCTTCATCGCGTCGAACGCATTCTCCCTCGGGTCGCCTTTCCTCTTGAGCAGCCTCGTTGTCAGGAGTATGTCCGTGTCAAGCGAGAATCCGAGAAGCATCAGAAGGGCGGCAAACGATGCGAGCGTGAGCGGGACCCCAAGGAGGCCCATCGCGCCAAGCGCGATTATTATATCTGCAAGAGCCCCTGTAAGCACCGCGATGCTCGGGACTACGCTCCTGAAGAACAGGAACACGAGTATGAAGCTCAGCACGATGGCCAGGATTACAACGTTGATTGCGATGTCGATGAAGTGCGTCGAAAGCGCAGGGCTGACAGTCTGCACGGATATGGAATCGTATTCGATGTGCTTGTTGATTGGCGTGGATATGGATTCCTGGTAAGAGGAATACACCTGGCTGTATGCGTCGTTGAAAGCTTTCTGGAGGTCGTTAGTGCCGGATATGTTCATAGATGCCCTGCTTTTTTTTGCGAGCAGGAAAAGCTCGTCGGCAATCGAATCGAGCTCGGCCTTCTTGGCCAGGTATGCCTCGTTGTTGCTGCTGTTCTGGAGGGTCGCCACTTCCAGGTATGCGACCTCTGGGAGCAGGACGTTGAATTTCCCTTTAAGCTCATCGGCCTTGACCAGGTCCTGACTTTGCGGCACCTCGATTTCCGCACGGTACCCGACCGCGGTCTCGAAAACGCGCACCGTCGCGTCCAGGCCTTCCGCCTGGAGCTTCGTCTGCAGGTCTGAAGCATCCGCGCTTTTTGTGAGCGATAACGTAATCACTGTCCCTCCCTGGAAGTCCACACCCATCTTTATCGACGGGATGAAAATCAGCGAGGCCACAATCATCAGGAGCGGCACGACCGCAAGCATGCGGTAGTCCCCCTTATAGATATTAGGCAACATGAGAATCGTGGATGCAAATTGCATAATAATGCATAAAAGTCTTGCCTAATCCCGCCTTCCCGCCTAAGCCTGGGAGCCGCCGCATCCTTTATTAAATAATCTCCACACAAATATATGAATAACAACATGATAACAATATCGCCAGCCGCGGCTGGCTTGTGGCGCACATGGCATTCCTCACTCGTAACTCGCACAAAAGCGGCAAGCGATTCATAGGCCCCAGCGTCGCGGGCTCGCAGGGCATTCCCGTCGAGTCGCCCTGCGGCCTCAGGGAAATCCACAGCGAACGGCTCGGCATGCCAATGTTCGAATCAGCCATCGCGCCTGATGCTTCCGAACATAAGGCCGCCGAACCCCATCCGGACAACGGTGCGCGAGGGCTGGCAGCACCAATCGCACCCGCCCCGATGAAGGAACTGATAACCGGAGATAACGGGGCGATGGGAATCAGGGTCCTTGAAGGCGGCATGATGCGCGTCGTCCCCCCATTCCTGCCGATGCATGTGGATGTTGAAACCCTTGCCGCAGGCGATTTATCAGCATACCGCCCTCTTGCCGGATATGCCGATATATCCAACCGCTATTCACAGCACATGCTAGAAATCGTTTTTCTGAACGTGCCTGCCTTCGCAATCCTGCCTGAGCACACAATCGAAATCAATAATCGGCGCGTCAGGTTCGGCTCGCCGATGAAAACCGGGAAATACGAGTCGATTCCGGTCTATGTGGAAGACGAGGCCGGCCATACGCGGCTGGTAATCGCATACCGCTCCGGGTCGCAGGGATGCTGGCGCAGGTTCGCGGGCTTCGCCGGGGGGATATACTGGAAAGGGAAAAGCGAGCACCTCCAGAACTTCGACTTCCGCATCCAGATGAAGCTGGACGCAATATACGATTCGACGCCCGCAAAGGCGGTGTTCGGCCCGGACGACTATGCGCTTTCCCTCGAAGATTTGGGCATGTCGGCCGAACGCATATGCGGGGCGAACAATGGCATTTACGCTACTGCGGCTGCGCTGATTTGCAACACCGAACACTTCCTCCAGGACGCCATGCTCCGCCTGCCGGAGCCTTTCGATGTCCATGCCGCAGGCAACAAGCCCGGCCGGCTCATCGCGTTCTGGTGGGCGGGAAATGCCGAAGACCCTTACGGAAGGCACGTCAACCTGATGGTGCTTTCGCGGAACATGAAATACATCTATTGCCTTGCGCTCACGGACGACGGGATGTTCCCGAAATACATACAGAATGCCGCGGCTTACGGAATCAACGGCGCGGGCGCGCCGGAGCTGGGGGTTCCCATACCCGAAGAGTCCCTTTGGATGCTGACGCCCATTGTTGAATACGACAGCCAATGCGATAAGGTGAAGCGCGAGGATGCCATGGAAGCGGAAATCCACGGGACAGTCGTGGGCGGGGGGCGACGCGTCCGCATACTGGGCGTTCACGAGAATACGAAAAGCCCGTTCTTCGAACTGAACAACGGCATGTCGGACTACTACCGGCTTCTCCGTTCTGAAAACTTCGGGCTCATCAATGCGAAACTGAGGCGGATTCTTGAGGATGGCGGCGAGCTCCCGCAGTCCCCGGTCCCGAAGACCGAGCCCATGGTGCCCAGGAAATACGTGAACGACCGTATGCAGGAATTGCTTGAGGCATACCACATCTATGCCGCAGGCGGATTGGATCCCGGCACCCGGGAAGGCCAGGAAACGATTGCCCGCCTCAATATCACCGGCCGCGACATCGCGCTGTTCAAGCGCTATCTCGCTTATGTGGAGTCATGGCGTATCGCCAACGGCGGGGGGGAGGCCCCCCTGTTCGCGAACCAAACGCTCGTGCGCCGCCTCGAGCGGGTGGCCGAGCGCTTCACGCATGACATGGAGGGGGACACAATCCAGGACAGCGCGATTATCTCCCGCAGCTCCGCATGACTGGACCGCGCCCACCCCCGCAATTATAAACCTAATCACACATCCATATAGCTCAGACAACAGGGGATAGAGCGCAGATGACCAACACATTCCGTAAACAAACCCATAGGCAATTCATATGCCCCGGGTCAGTCTGCGGCGGGATGGGGCTCTTTCCTGCAAATGTTCGCCTTCCGCCTGTCCTTCTCGAGCGCCTGAAAATCCTAGGATGCAGGGAAAGCGACGGAGGCCGCCAAAAGGACGACGTCATGAAGCAACATTCACTCAGCGAACGCCAAAAAGAGCACATCATGGCTATCCTGAGAAAAACCGGGGATTGCGGCGAGAGCGAGGTTGCGGAATTCCAGAACATGCACCCGGGCGTGCGCGAGCTTCGCATCAGGAATTATCTGAGTTCTATCTGGACACAAGGCAAGTGGAAATTCCAGCTCGGCAATATGATTAAATCAGGCACGCGGCTCCCAAGTGGATTCGAGCGGGCGGACCTGATTGCAGAGGAGATGGCATCTGCGTGTGCTCAGATAGGCACTGCATGCTCCGATTTGGGGCTCCGCTGTGCCTCCGAAAATGAAAAGCTCGAAGCGCTCTCCATCAGCGGCGAATTGATGGCCTCCCAAGCAGCATTCTTCCCAGAAGCGACAAAGAAAGCGTTGCAGGAGCTGAAAACCAATCTTGCCAAACTGCAAAATGACGAATTGCGTCATTACTGGAAGAAAATAACTCCCAACATTCTGAGCGCCACCTCTATCGCCCACAAGCTCCGTTTCACCAAAGAATCTCTCTCGGAAGATGAGCGTGAACTGCTGTGCAGGATTTTCCAGACCGATCGGGTGGAGCAGGCAAGTCTTAATGTCTACAAGATGGCGTTCACGGACAATGCCGAGCTCTATGGCGACCTTATCCAATTGGTTGCGTTTAATACTGGAAACCATGCCGAACCGCTGCTTGAAGCCGCCAAATCCTCCAGCGAGTTCGACACGCTCCTGGATTTCCTAGGCATCGAGCGTGAGCAAATAACCACTACTATAACAAAGAATCCTGGTTTCACGAAAAGAAGAAAGGAGGATGGGGGCAAGCACTTCGATAACGACGACGCGCGAACGTCCTTCAATATCTCCATCATGGACGGTCAGGAAATCCGCTCGATATCGCTGGATGTGGTCTTCGACGGAGTCAGCGGTCATAGCGGAGCCAGCATTGCAAGCCGCATGGCGAAGGACGCTTTCGAAATCGCGGCGCTCTGCGGCTGGATCCGGAGCCCTGAGGACGTGCGGCTTGTCGCCATGCTTGGTGATTTGGCAATCAACATGAACAAGGAACAGCTTGGCCATGTGGATATGGGAACCACCATGGCAGCATCCTATATAGAGGGGAACCGTTTCTTCGGAATCCACTGCGGGGACAGCGACTGGAAGGTAATCCGCGGGGAGTCGGTCGTCCACGCGAGCATCCCCCATGGCATGGGCAACAGGATATGGTCGGGCCTCGGAATTGGCCCAAAAGACATCAACATCAACAACGGGAACGGCATCTATTATCCGTTTTTCCTCGAGGAGGGGGATATGGTCCTCACGCTGACAGACGGCATCGGAGACGTCCTCTGCGATCACGAGTTATGCATCCTTGCAGCAAACGACCCACCGGATGCGTTGAGGGCACAGGATGCGATAGTACAGCTGGCCGATTCAAGGACAGACCCATTTCGTAGCTACGAAAAAATCTGCGGGTGTGAACCAGTTGACGGAAAGGATGATGACATGACGATTATCGCCCGACTGGTCAAGCTCGGGCGCTGACAGAACAACATCCTGCTTCGCATAACAAGAAAGACAAAGAGATTTAAACTCGGGGCAGTAGAGTAGCCTGTCCCGGGTCCTGTGTCTTGGGTTTAGCGTCGTGAGTCTTGCGGTCTTGTGTATTAAGTTCAGCGTCTTGCGAATCCTGCGTTTCAGACATGCTTTTACCTATTACTATTCGCCTCCTTTTACTTTTTCGATAATTCCAGCAGTTCTGCGGTTGTTAAGATTTTTACGACGTTCTGCTTCTTAAGGGCAGAATCATTGGACCAGAGCGCAGCATCCAGATGTTTCGCAAGTGCAAGGAATGGCCAGTCTTTCTTATCCGGTGAGAATTTCAAAATGTCCTCTTTCAGATAGATGTACTCCTTGCTTGGCACTATGTTGATTTGCGAGTACAGCAATGAGATAATGGTTTCAAATTCCTCCTTACTAAAGCCGCCTTTCTTCATGATTTCGTTTTGGTGTTTTTCTATCTCATCCTTCACGAATTCAGGGGAATAGAGCGTAAACGAATCCCTGAAGATGAGCGTCTGGGTGATTGTGGGCCTGATGGTGGCAGCGACTATCACATTCGTATCCACTACAAGGATCATCCGCTCTCCTCATGCCTTTTCCACACTGCTGCCTTGACCTTTGCGGCGATTTCTTCAACATCCTCATCGGTGGCCTTGCTCTTGGAAGTGAGTGCTTTCAGGAGTTCCATCTTGCTGATCTGCTCTGCAAAGGCTTCCCTGGCTACCTCTGACCAATTAATCACTGCAAATTCATCCATTTTCTTCTTCATCTCCAGCGGTACTGAAACAGTTACATTAGCCATATTAATCACACAGTATACTGTGTAAATAATATTTATAATACTTTGCAAAAGCTAGCTTGCTAGGCCACTCAAGAAGAATCTCGATATGTGTCAAACGATGGAAATTTAAATACATCTAGCACAATATTCCTTGATAACGATGAGGTGTATCTATGACTGTAGCTGCTAATAATCGTCTGTCTGATGGAAGGCAAATGAGGGCAATGGAAGGAACAGTTACGCAAGTGCAGATGTTTCAACTTCGTGGAAAATTCGACCCAAAAACCGAGCATATCGCAAGGGTAAAAGATGTTGATGATGCCCTGAATATAAGCAGGATTTACACTGCCGTCATGGGTAACCGATGGGTCAGGACTGATGAATACGGCGTTTACCATAGGAATCCAGAGGCGCCATTGGGCAAGGAATTGCTCTGGATTGAAAATGGAGTTCTCTTCAGGAAAATAATTCCGGATGTCCCGGTACAGTTCGGTGGAAAAGAGATAAGCCTCCAAAAAGTGGCCGGGGGCATGGGCGTCTATGATTCAATAGGCCTATTGCAAATAGTTCAAACTGATGAAAAAGAGTTTACGGTTTCAGCGATTGACCTTGCTGCTCTTGCAGGGAAGGTAAGGGCAATGAGATTCATGATGAATGGCTGGGCTGAAACCGATAGCCATGGTTTCCCTGATGCGAATAAACCAACTTCATCTGCTAACACAGCAGCCAGATACGGCTGGGTGAGAACTGAGTTTGATAAGAAAGCAACAGGATCGCACGGCTCTCTGGCCCGCCTCGTCGACGGCTACGGCGGCGACTACAGGCGTGACGTCGGTGCCGGCGGCCTCTGGTCCAATGCTTCGGGGGTGGCGATTGTTGGCCGCGACGCTAATGTCGCCAAAGGCAACATTGCGCCCATTGTTCGAGGCGTCGAACAATCGGGAGCGGCCGCGCCGCTTGAAACCGCAGTTCCGGTTTCTCCAACTTCTGGTTTACAATTAACAAGAAACCCTGACGAGCTCATCGTAAGGGGATCTCCGGAACAGCTCGATGCTGCTATGAGATTGCTTCATTCACTTAAACAGTAACATTCGACTTATTTCTAACTTCTTTTATTTCTCTTATCATTCTCCCGAGTCCACACATGCGGATAACAATACATGACTGTTTCTGAGCTATAACTTACACTGATTTCGGGTACATCATACGGCGTAAAATTCCAAGACCCGAGACTCAAGACCCACGACTGGAGACCAAAAATAGAAATTGGACTCGGGGGGACTCGCACCCCCGGCCTCTCCGAGTCTCTAAACTTTTCAGTAAGTTTTTGATGACCGACAAAAACGATAATTCGTTTTTGTGGTCCACAGAACTGCAATGCAGTTCTGTCGGAAACTTTTTCCTAAAAAGTTTCTGCGAACGGAGCGCTCTGCTGCTGAGCTACGAGCCCAAGTGAAACTTACATGCTACCAAAGCCTATTAAATCTGTTTTCAGAACCTTAGTTCGTGCCTCGTATCCAAAACCATCCGCATCTTGAGATGCATACTGCAGGGCGGGGACTGCTTCTCCGGAACATCATTCTCGGCGGGCAGGACGGCGTCGTCAATGTCCTTGGCATCGTCCTTGGCGTGGCCACCGCCACAAACTCGAACAGCATCGTCCTCCTTGCGGGCCTCGCCGCCACGTTCGCAGAAAGCATCAGCATGGCCGCAGTGGCCTACACCTCCACCCGTGCGGAAGCAGAGCATTACGAATCCGAAGTGAAGCGCGAGCTGGACGAGATGGATAATATCCCTCATATGGAGCGCAGGGAAATCGAGGAGATATACAAAGCCAAGGGCTTCGAAGGAAAACTGCTCAAGCAGGTAGTTGACAAGATTACCTCGAACAAAAAGATCTGGCTCGAGACGATGATGCAGGACGAGCTCGGCCTTGAAAACCCTTCAGAATCAATGTCTCCATTTTTCCAGAGCGTGATTGTCGGAATCAGCGCGATTGTCGGCTCGCTCATCCCGGTAGCTCCGTTCTTCTTCCTCTCGCCATCGGAAGCGATTCTGCCTTCGCTTGCAGCATCCTTGGCAGTCCTCTTCTCCATCGGGGCCGTGAAAAGCAGCTTCACCTCCGGAAAATGGCTGCATGGCGGAACCGAGCTCATGGTTATAGGCGGCGCAGCCGCCCTCGCAGGTTATTTCGTTGGAGTCCTGTTCCAGGTACCGGTTGCCTAGG
>JAZDMN010000006.1:0-13816 GCA_043800955.1 Microcaldota archaeon | reverse complement strand
TTATTCGGGTCGATTTTTGTAATCGTTGTTTTTGCGCCGGCTTCTCTCGTTGCCTCATAATGCTTAGCTGGGATTTCATCGACTGTTGAAGGGGTGAGAGGAATAGGCTTAACGACTCCTGCCTCGATTGCCATGACCGACCTCTTCTTCCCGTCTATCTCTACGCCATGGATTCCCTCGGCGACCACTATGCTGGGAAGTTGCGTGTCATCAACCACTGGTTTCAGTTTCGGCTCAAGTTTCATCCTTCTTAATGCATCCTGGAGCTCGGTCATGCTCTGGTACCTGTCTGCCGGGTCTTTCTCAAGGCAGCGCATGATTATGGAATCAAGCTCTTTGGGTATCCGTTTCCACGGGGCTTTCTTGCTTGGAAGATCAGGCGTTTCGTTCTTGATTTTTGGGAAAAGCGTGGCGAAATAAGCCTGCGGGGTCGTCCCGCTTCCGTCCAAACCGAATGGCGGTCTGCCGGTAATCATCTCGTACATCGTCGCTCCCAGGGAATAGATGTCTGCCCTCGCATCTACCTCCCTCCCTTCTGCCTGCTCCGGGGACAGGTAATCCATGGAACCCATCACGAAGCCGACCTGGGTGCGTAAAGACGCGCTGACATTCTTATCCTCGACTTTAGCTACGCCGAAATCCATTATCTTGACCGTCTGCTTGCCGTTGCTTCCGATGACGAATAAGTTTTCGGGCTTGATGTCGCGGTGGATGATGCCGGCCTCATGGGCGGCGGCAAAGCCGTCGCATGCCTGGATGAAGAGAGCCTGCAGAATCTCGGGCTCGAGGCTGCCCTTCTCTTTAATAATGTCCAGCATGTCCTTCCCGTTAAGCAGCTCCTGCACAATGAAGGAATACCCTTCCTTCTCATCAGGGTGAAGCTTGTAGATGATTGTGATATTCGGATGGTTCAGCCTTGCAAGCGCCTTGGCCTCCTTGAAAAACCTGTGCATGGCCATCTTGTTGCCGAACATATCGTCATTCATGACCTTGATGGCCACCTCCCTGTCGAGGGAGTCGTCCCTGGCAAGGAATACGTTGCCCATACCACCCTCGCCAATCTTGGCGATATAGGTATAGCCATACTCCGCAAACTTTTTGATAAGGACCGCGTTCAGCCTTGTTGCCGCGTCGTCGACTGGTTCTGGCACCTTGAGCTCTGGATTGGTTGGCTGGTCGCTGATATCACGCTGCGGGCCTTCCTGAAGGACATCACCCATAGCCTTCTTCTGTGGCCTCGGAGGTGCGGGTTTCCCGCTGTCATGGGCACCGCTACCCTCTTTCTTGGAATGTGACATGTTATACTTTGTGTTAGAAAAGTATTTTAAATCCCCCTTCCCGGTCGTGCCCCCTCCACCGGGGGGTCTGCGGCATTACCTTTTTAAAGTGTTTTAGTTAATGTTTGTCCATGAAGCTATTGCATAATGAGCCTATTGGACAGAGTAAGGCAGGGAAAGAGGCCGAATCCCGCCCGGGTCCGGTCAGGAGAACCTTATTGAATTGCGCAATCATCGGCGCATTCGCACTCTCATCCCCATTGATGGAAGGGACCGCAAGGGCGCAGACGCCTAGCCCCGAGCAGGCCCAGCCTCCATCAGCCCAGGCGGTCCAGCCGAATGCCGAGCAGGCGCCAGCGCAGAGATACACTGCTGACGGAAGGGCCGCGCAGGTCTCGGACGCGCAGGGTGCGCACAATGTGTATGTGGTCAGCAGCCAGAGCGGCTTTACCCCTAACGTAACAGTCGAAGGTCCCTGCAGGCTTACGGTCCGTTTCTATCCCGCCGTGCTTCGCGAGCGCTTCCCGACTCCAGAATCCGAATACGCACGCCAGGTCGATTATACGCTTGGCCCCTCTGGAGGCCAGCGAAGGCCCGGCTCTTTCTCAGGTACGACCCGCTCTTCGCAATATACAAGCACTGAAATCGGCGGCGGCCTTGTCGTGGGTTCGCCCCTTGAACACACAATCGAGGTTCCGTCAGGCCGCAACATCCTTACCGTCACATCACCCAACGGTCTTCTGGAAATCGTCCGTGTCGAACCGCTGCCTGTGGCACCGGTTGTAAGGCCCCCGGTCCAGCCGGTGCAGGTGCAGCCTGCCCAGCCTGCACGGGTCGAGGCTCCGTCGGAAGGATCTGAAGATTCATTGCGCCCCGCATTCACTTTCGAAGGCTCAAGGACGCCTCTCTATGGCCTTGGGACCTCGGAAAACCGCGGCGACATATACGCGGCCGAAGCGCTTGGCCATATCAGGCTCAATGATACGTTCAGCCTTATCGTCGGGGGCATGTTCAGCACATACGGCCTTTCGCTATCTACAACGCCGGCAGAAATGAGCCTCCGCAGCTATTCGGGCGACATCGCAGCCGGGCTTTCCTTCCAAAGCGGGGGGCATTACCTGTACGGCCTCGGATTCGGCGGATACCGCGGCATCCAGACGAACCTGCTTTCCGTAGCAGACGGACGCAGGCTCGACGAGCTCAGCAGCGCCTTGGAATTCGGCGGTGCGGCAGGCTACAACTACTCGCGCTTTTTCGGCCTGCGGGTGCAGGGCGGCAACAACCCGTTCAACCCGCTTTCAGCCCGCATTTTCGGGGCAATTCCATACACATGGGCAGAGGGCGTCTACCCCTATGTCGAGGCAAATCTCCTCTGGCTCCACACGTTGAGGCCGGCCGAAAGCCCGGGTTTTGTCGGTCTTTCCACCTTTGACGAGAACGCGTTCCACATCCGTGCCCTGGCAGGCATACCGATTTATCGCATTGGCCCGCTGGTGCCAATCGCAATCGCAGGCGGCGAATTCAACGTCGCCGGCGGCAGCGTGACCTCGGGAACAGGCATCTTCGGAGGGGGGCTTAGGACCTTCTTCACCCGTGGACTGGACCTCGAGGCCTTTGGCGCTGCGACGCTGCATGGCGACCCCCTCATTCTCTTGAGGATGGGCTACCGCATGTAATGCGGGAGAAGTTGGATGCAGTTAAGCCGGAACGCAGCTGAAAACGCTCTTTCGGTATCATTTTATCTTTTTACTCTCTCTTTCTCTTCCATGAGCATCAGGTTCGGGCCAGCAGGAATACCCATCCAGTGCGAAGGCGGAAGCACTCTTGATGGCATCAGATGCTGCCATGAGCTCGGCCTTTTAGCTATGGAGATGGAGTTCGTCCAAGGCGTCCGGATGAAGGCGGACTCTGCCAGGGAAATCCGTCCGGTCGCTGACAAGCTCGACGTCTCGCTCTCATCGCACGCGCCCTATTTCGTGAACCTCTGCTCGCATGAAAAAATCAAGATAGCGAACTCGAGGCGCCACATCCTGGACTCCGCCCGCATCACAGCTTTTGCCGGGGGCGGCATCACAGTTTTCCATCCCGGCTTCTACCAGAAACTCAGCCCGGACGAGGCATTTACAAGGGCTAAAGTAGTCCTGAAGGAGATAGTTTCCGAACTGAAGGCGGACGGCGTGAAAATCCGCCTGGGCGCAGAGACTGTCGGCAAGAAAAGCGCATTCGGTGGCCTGCACGAGAATATCCGGCTCTCCCAGGAAGTGGAGATGGTGGAGCCCGCAATAGATTTTGCGCACCTCCATGCGCGCGGCGATTTCCGAATCCGGGGCGAGGCCGACTACCGGGCGATTTTCAGCCTGCTTGAGAAGGAGCTCGGCGATTATGTGAAGCGGTTCCACTGCCATTTCTCAGAGATAAATTACGGCGACAAGGGCGAGCTGAACCACTTTCCGCTCGGGACCAACAACGAGCCGCCTTTCCGGCCTTTCATGAAGGTTTTGGCCGAAAACGGCTACTCCGGAACGGTCATCTGCGAGACGCCGAAGCTCGATATCGACGCGCTGAAAATGATGCGCGAATTTGAGAAGGCCGGCAAGAGCCGGGCGGGGGGATGATTTGGCGCTACTCATAGAATACCTGGAAGAGGCGGCTGCATACCTGCGCGAGAAGAAGGAGAAGCTGAAGAAGCTTGATGTGCAGTATCGCCATATCTACGACCGCGACATAAAGAAGGAGATGGCGCAGACCCGGCTGGAAATCGCGAAGAAATCCTCAGAGGTCACAAACGAACTGCTGTATAACCTCGAGGAATTCCGCTCAATCCACAAATACTACCCCGAGCTCCTTAAGGCTTATTTGGAAGACGAATACATCGGTAAGGTGATATTGAAAAAGGCATGGCTTCTCGATTTCAAGACGCTTCCGGCAAAGGCCGCCGCGGAAAAGCTCCAGGAACTGAAAACCTGGCGCGCCCAGCTGAAAGACGCGAAAAAATTCCTCAAGGGCTGGGTCGGCACCGTGAGCGCGCGGTCCTTCATCGCCACCTATCCGGTGCTGCGCGGCTACCTAAGCGGGGACATCGACAAAGTCGATGTCGTTTCCGCGATAAAGAGGGCGGATAAAATCCTCCTCCGGGAAGGCTGGCTCCTCCTCATCAGCGATTCCCTGATTCAGATACCTATCGCCAAATTCATGACCCAGATAAACAGCCTGCTTTACGAGGAGATGACGGCCAAGGCGGCATATGCGCGCTCGCAGGGACGCGGAACGGTCGCCGAGACCGTGGCGCTGCGGAAATACCAGGAAATAACGAAGAAGAGGCTGCATTACGAGAAGGTGCTCACCCAGGTCCTGCTCGCGAATCCGAACTACCTGAAAATCCTCAAGAAAAAGAAGAGCTGGCTCTCGCGCGAGAAGGCCGGCAATCTGGACAAAATCGTGCAGAGCATAACCCCGCACACTATAAAAGAACGCGTCTGGCTTAACCAGATGAGGAAAAAACTGGAAGAGAAATGAAAAAGCTACTGCTTCCTTAACACCGCTAACCCTATGGCAAGGAGCAGGAATGCCGACGCACAGGGACATCCGGGGAGTTCTGTTTTTGGTTTGAGCGTAGCCGAATAGGCGCCGAGTGAATGCGCCAGGGGGTCTATCCTTTCATAAAACTCCTTGCTTGTCAGGCTAAATGCGTCCTTCGTCTGCTCGTATCTGTCATCGCCGCCCAAGGAGAATGTCATTATCGTGTCGTACTCGGCCGGGGGCATATTTATATTGATCTCACCAGACTCATCCGGAACGGTGTCATAGTCGAAATCGTAAGAGACGCTCTCGCCCTCTTCTCTGCCCGTGACATGGACCGAAACGTGTATCGGATACTGGGCGATTGCCGCACCGGACTGCTCGTCCTGTACATCCAGTTTTATGTAGCTTCCCGGAACCACCGGTCTGTTCGCCTCCGCCCTGGTGGCGCCTTCGGCTCTTGCCGTGCCGTCTTTGAGCGTGTAGCCCACTTCCTCGCCGGGCTCCCACAGCCTGTCGCCATTCCGGTCAGCATACACGCCGTGCGTTATAAAAATCCTGTCCAGCCTGCTCACAAAGAACGGCGTGCTTCCCCATTTATCATGCAGGCCGGGAAGGCTGGAGCTGTTGAAGGCGCGGTAGGCATCCGATATGCTGTGGATGTATCTATCCTCGCTTCCGAATGTATGGGTTGAGGAGAGGACCTCCCATATCTGCTCGCGGCTGAGCTGTATGCCATCCTCGTCATTCGCCCCGCCATCAAGCAGGTCGTAATATATCGATGCAAGCGCCATCTCCTCCATCGTCAATCCGCCGGAATTCGAATCGACGCGGTAATTCATCTCCATATCATATGGCGTTGCGCCTACGAAATAGAGGTTCTTTTTCGGATAATTATAGCGGTCAAGCATCATCATCGACATGAATTCGGCAAACCCTTCCGTATAGGAATCCACCGAGGTGGGATTCGCATAACCAGCATGATTCCTGGTCACGCAGCAATAGTGATATCCGTAAAGCTCATACATTATATGGTGGCCAAACTCGTGCCATTCCCGGTTGGTCGGCGCTTCCGGATCGCTGAAACGCGAGGCAACCGAACTCATCATAATCCCTTTATCCGGCGCGCCGGGGCCGACGCCACCCGCATGGTATGCTCCGGTCGTACTGCCATCATCCGCATAGAATCTTTCCGGCGCATTTTTCTGGAACAGGAGAAACTCGTCTTCCATAAATTCCACGGCTTCGAGTCCATGATAATATATTTTCGCATATTTGCTTTCTGCTTTCCCGCTATCAAGGGTCAAATTGATGTCGAAGTCGGTGGCAAACTCATCGACCGAAACAGTTTCGGTATAATTGGCTATCGGGGCCGCAAGACGCTGCGCATCGGTCGGTGTGGCTCCGAGCGAACTCGCATCCACAACCTGCAGGCGTCTGGATTCATCCTCGAAAACCACAGTTACGCTGAGCGTTCCGTTCTCATAGGCATCCAGTTCGTTATCAGAGAAGAACACTGACCCCCCCTCGTCGCTGTATCTAGTTGGCAGCCGCGAAAGGAGCATGCCGAGATCGTTGTACCATTCTGCCTCCACCCTCACGCCCTTGAGGGGTTTTGTTGCATTGTCAGTGTCGCGGAAATTGACGTTTCCGACGGATATCATGCACCGTTTACCAAAGCGCGAACAGCCATTCTTGCATGGCGCTTCCTGCGAATATTCGCATTCACCTGTCAGATCGAGGCAATCTCCATCGGATTTCTGTATCCCCCCTTCGCATATATTATCGCATGTGACGTTCTCGCATCTGTTCTGTACCACGCACACGTCGTTCTCGCATCGCCCCCCTTGGAGGGCGCAGATGACGTCGGTGCAGGCATGGGACTCTTCTTGGTTCACGCACTGATATGTCGCAAGGTCACATCTGTATCCGGTCTGGCAGTCGCTATCTGAATTGCATTGGGTGGAGCTTTGGCATTGGCCCCCCGTGCAGGTGTAGTCCACTGGGCAATCGCTATCTACGATGCAGCTCGACACGCTCTGGCATTGACCGTTGGAGCATTTCTGGCCATGGGGGCAATCCCTGTCGAAATTGCACTGCGGTTCAGGGGGCTTCTCGCCCGGGCAAGGGCTTCCTGCAGCAACGCAGGCGACTGCGAATCCAGGCCTGGCCGGGTCATAGCATGTCCGGAACGGTTTGTCCCATGCCTCCCCGCAATTACATTCGTAGGTATATGTCCTTCCCGAGCCTTCCGGGCAGTCTGCCTGCTCACATGCTATAGTGCCCCGGCTCCACTGGAAGCCGGCAGGGCAATTTCCATCAAGACTTGGCTCATGCTCTGGCACTTCGGCAAAAGAAACAGTAAGAATCAGTAAAAACGCGACGCAGGCGAGATGTCTCATGCCTAAGTCTAGACCAAGCACATTTATTTTGTTTTCTTATAGTATCGTAAATTTGATAATTTACGATGCGCACAAATTTTTACGAAAATTTGTGCTTGTAAAGCGCGGTCCCGCATTCGTCATAAAAATGCCTGATTCGCCAATCGCGCTGCCCGCCACTCACCTTAAGCCCTTCATGCGCTCCTCTATCTTCCTTTTCTGAGCATCGCTGATGCGCGGGTCCTCTTTTAGGAAAAGCGAGTAGAAATTGAGGAGCAGCTGCTTGGTCTTCTTCCCATCCAGGTCCCGCGCCTTCCGGATATGGACATCCGAGCGCGGGTCGTCAAGGAAAAGATAGCATATCGCAAGGAAGAAATTCGTGGTCGGGTCATCCGGTTCGATTTCCAGGGCCTCGATGAAAGCCTCGACCGCCTTTTCAATCTCGAAAAGCTCGAAATGCGCCATCCCCTTTATCTGATAATACCTGGACTGGCGCCCCAGGAGCAGCGCGCGCTCGAAGCAGTCCTGCGCCGCGTCATAGTTGCGCATCTTGAGCGAGATGACGCCGCGGAGGTACCACAGCTCGTCGTTTCCGGAGTCGCCAAGTATAAGCCTGTCCAGGACGGCTGCCGCCTCCTTGAACTTCAGCTCCCGAAGAAGCATCCTCGCGCGCTCTAACTCCTGCATGGTCTAACTATCGAACGAATATTAATAAAACCCCTGAGCGTGGCCGGCCCGCGCATGGATATTTAAAACGTTCTCTACACAATTTTATCGCAATAAGCGTAAAAAAGTGGTTCAATGGTGGAATCATTCCGTGAACGGGAGGCCCCGAAGATAGCCCCGCAGCACCTGCCTTCAATCAGGCGCGAGGAGCGTGAGCTGCACGGTCCTTTGGACGCGCTTGGCCGCGGCGCTTTACACCTTAGGATTCCTGCCCAAATCACAAGGCCCGGAACCGAGCGGGCAGTGGCAAGGGCCGACCTTGACATGCGCGTGGCGAGGAACGTGTCCGAGCTGCGATTTGAGGGCTCGACGCCTTTGGACGCACGATTCCTGCGGATGTTAGAAAGCATCTGAACGCGCTGCCTTATCCCAGATGCCCAACTGCGGGGCGGTTTGATATGAAACTTGTTGCCGATTCCAAAGACTTCTCATCTGACAAGAGGGCGCTGGGGTTCACCCTGCTGCTCTGTTTGTCTATCCCGCTGATGTTCGCCCCCATCTACCTTCTGGTGGCGCCATCGGTGTTGGGCATCCCTGCACCGGCCGCACTCGCAATCCTGCTTGGGGGCCTTGCCCTCATGCTGTTCCTGGGCGTTTTCCTCAAGGGGCGCGGAATCCTCTTCAAGGTGCCGCTGCGCGTCTTCGAGGAGGGTCTGCTCATCCAGCCCGCAGTCGGCCTTCGCCCGTTTCTGGTCCCGTATTCGGATATCTCGGCAGTCGAGCTGTTCTACGGCGCGGAAGGGAAGGTGAAGAACGGGTGCATGGTTCTTTCGGGACAGTACGGAAAAATCAAGAGCGTCGAGAATTTCACAGACGCGATGGCATTGAAATCATTCACGATGGCTATCGAGCCGTTCCTTATGCGAAATTCCTTCAAGATGGAAATCAATGAGGAGAAAGGCCTAACTGCGAGATTTGTTTTCCGCAGGGGCAGCGACAGGTCTGGCTTCTGATTATTCCATCTCAATCGTTCCTGGCGGCTTGTTCGTGATGTCGTAGACCACGCGGCCGACGCTGCGGATTTCGTTCGTTATGCGCGTAGAAATCCTCTCCAGCACGTCAGGCGGGATGTGCGAGAAGTTAGCGGTCATACCATCAAGCGAGCGCACAGCCCTGACTATGACCGTATACTGGTAAGCCCTCTCATCCCCGCGCACGCCGACCGTCTTTGATGGAAGGAGCGCCGCGAAATACTGCCAGGGCATCTGCATCTTCCCTGTGGCAACAGCCGCGTCGATCTCGTTCTCGGCGATGTCACAGGCCTCTTGGACAATATGGATTTTCTCCTCAGTAATCTCGCCCACAATACGCACAGCGAGCCCTGGGCCTGGGAACGGCTGCCTCTGGTGGATGCTTTCAGGGAGGCCTAGCTCTTTCCCGACCAGCCTGACCTCGTGCTTATAGAGCTCGCGGAGCGGCTCGCATAATTTCAGGTGCATCTTTTCCGGAAGGCCGCCGACATTGTGGTGGCTCTTTATCGTGTCGCGCCCCATCCCCCCGCTCTCTATCCAGTCCGGGGCAATCGTGCCCTGAATGAGGAACTTGACATCGCACTTCTTCGCCTCCTCCTCGAAGATGCGCACGAACGCCTCGCCGATGATTTTCCTTTTCGTTTCAGGCTCGGTCACGCCCTTGAGCGCATTCAGGAAGCGCTTCCTGGCATCCACCACCTTCAAATCCACGCCTAGAGCTATCGCAGCCTCCTTCACCTTCACGGTCTCGTCCTTCCTCATAAGACCGTTGTCGACATATACGGTATGGAGCTGGCCCGGGACCGCGCGCGCAGCGAGCGTTGCCGCTACGAACGAGTCCACCCCGCCTGATACGGCAGTGATTGCGTGGTCCTTCCCCATCCTCTTCCGTATGTCCTCCTCTGCCTGAACTATGAATTTTTTCGCTTCGAATGGCATAGCTATCCACCTGATGTTATCGTTGGGTCGATTCCGAGCGCTCCCGAGGTTATGCTCACCGCTGCGGCCCAGACCACGAACCGGAGCAGCAGGATGATTATGGATATCGTTATCGCGTGCGGTAGCGATATGTCATGGACCGTCGAATACGTCCTTGCATATAGATAGACCATCACATACAAGGTCGTGATGAAAAATACCGCGAGCAGCCCCGCGATGCCTATGCACGGAAGCGGCAGAAGGAACGAGGACAGCATGGAGAATCCGGCCGCGAGCCAGACCACCGATGATGCGTATAGGTGCTGGCCCAGGGAGCCCCTGCCCCCTGTGATTTTGGCAAGGCCATACGCGATTCCCTCGCTGCCAATCATGATGACCGAGCCGAAAACGACATAGAGAAAGAACTGGTAGATGGCAGCCGGAACGAGAATCGCGTAGTCGATACTTGGCATCTCGGTATTTGTTATCTCAGCCATCGTGTCGTACCTGGCGTTGGCGAACAGCACGAACTCTGCGGAGTTGAGTATCCCTATCCCGAGCAGCACGAAACCTGCGAGGATGATTATTCCGAAGGCAAGGGCCGCATTCGACGTCTGCGATGCCTCGGTTATCGCTGCCATATGCTTGTCTAAGGAAAACAGGTCCCTTGCCATCCGCCAGCTTTTTACGACCTCATCAACCCTGAGGCCTGCTATGCTCTCGATGCGCGGCAATTTCCCAGCCGTGCGGTCTTTCTTCTGGGCTTTCACCGAAGCTTTCTTTCCTCCCATGGCTAGCTATTCCAGCGCTTCTTTAAATAAGTTTGGCGGCTCTTTCCATGCATGAAGGTCATCGCCGACCTGCACGTGCACAGCAAATATGCGAGGGCCACCAGCCCCCGCTGCGACATCCGGGGCCTTTCATCCGGGGCAAAAATAAAAGGAATTCAAATCATGGCCTCCGGAGACTTCACGCACCCCTCATATTTCAATGAATTGCGCCGCGACCTTGCGCCTGCCGAATCAGGCACCGGGCTTTACGAGCACGACGGCGTGCATTTCATCCTTTCGACCGAGCTATGCGTCAGCTTCGAACTCAATGGCAAGAACCGGCGGATGCATCATGTGGTGCTGGCCCCGTCGCTGGAAATCGTGGCGCAGATGAACGAGCGGCTCTCGAGATTCGGTAACCTATCCGAGGATGGCCGGCCCACGCTCTCAATCTCCTGCGCCCAGCTTGCAGAGGAGCTTTTCTCCATCTCAAAGGACATCGTCATCATACCCGCGCACGCGTGGACGCCGTGGTTCTCGATTTTCGGCTCGAAAGCCGGGGTGAATTCGGTCGAAGAGGCGTTCGAGGACCAGGCCCGAAATATTTTCGCACTTGAGACCGGCCTTTCCAGCGACCCGTCGATGAACTGGATGCTGAGCGCCCTCGACCGCTATTCGCTCGTTTCAAACAGCGATGCGCACAGCCTGGAGAAGCTCGGGCGCGAGGCGAACGTGTTCGAGCTCGAGACACTGACCTACCGCTCGCTCATCGATTCGATCCGCACACGCAAGGGGTTCCTGAAAACCTACGAATTCTATCCAGAGGAGGGAAAATACCATTATGACGGCCACAGGGACTGCCACGTCATCTTTTCCCCCTTCGAGTCAAAGAGCCACAACAACCTCTGTCCGGTGTGCAGGAAGAAGCTGACAATTGGTGTGCTCCACCGAGTGAGCGACCTTGCCGACCGCAAGCTTGGCTTTCGGCCAGACGGTGCCGTCCCGTTCCAGCACATCGTCCCGCTCACAATCGTGATATCGAAAGCTATCCACAAGCCGGAGACGTCGGTTGCAGTCCTTGAGGAGTACTCAAAACTCATCCGCTATTTCGGCAGCGAATTCGCAGTCTACGAGTCTCCGGAGGCCCAGCTCCGCCTTGCGACGTCCAAGGAAATCGCCGACGCGCTCGCGCGGGTGAATTCCGGGAAAATCTCATGGGTGCCAGGATATGACGGCGTCTTTGGCCAGCTGATGCTCGATGATGCGAAGGCAGAGGCGAGGAAAGGCGCGGTCGACCGGAAGCAGAAAAGCCTCGATGACTTCTAAGGCATTACGACTTATTTTTTACTCGCGGCTGCGGTTTTTCCAGCGGCGCGTTTCTTCACTTCATCATGCTCCCCGACCTGTTGCCTATCGATGCGCATCTCCTCCGCTCGCTTTTCATACACGGGCCCGCCGAATATGTTCACGAGGATTGGTATAGCGTAAAACGATGCGGCGAACCCGGCAATGACCCCGGTGAGCAGCCTCATCAGGTTCGTGCTTTCGTATTCGAACGGCATGATGTTCGAGCCGAACAGCGGCTTGTCAATCTCCGTAAGCAGCTGGAGCCCCCCGTCTATCGCAATCGGTACCATGGCGAGGATGAGGTAGGCGGCGGGGTACATCGAGCGCAATTCCAGGCGCCTCACGAAGGGGTATATGGCCCCGGCAAGAAGCATCGCAAAATAGATGCCGAAATCCCTCGAGCACACCGGCATCTTGTATCCTACAACGCCTCCGCTCTCAACCCGTATGCCCCTGCGATCGTTCAGGTCGCTGACATAACCTTCGTTCTGGGTCGTGCAGTCGGCAATCCAGTATGACTCGTTTCCATTGAAGATGCACAGCGAGCGCGAGAGCTTCTGGTGGCATGTCGGGACAAAGGCATCGTAAGCGAATCCCATGTCGTCCCGGAACGCCAGAAAGGGCACGATAATCATCGAGCCGACAAAGAGCAGGAAAAAAAACATGTATCCGGCGTAAGCTATTTTGGCCTTGTCCATCGGCGTAAGCTTGGTGGAAAGGTTTTTTAATTAGTTTCACGATTAGGAAGACAAGGTGATCTGAATGAGCACTAAGCTATCTAGACTCTACGGTATGGACATCTTCACCGATTCGGGGAAGTTCATCGGCAACGCGCAGGACTTCATCGTTGACCTTGAAGGTGGCGAGGTTTCCAGGATTCTGATTGAGGCGCTCCCGGTCGGCAAAGAGGACGCGAAGAAGGCGCTCCGCGAAAAGAGCATCCTCTACAAGAACGTGAAATCCGTCGAGGATGTAATCGTGGTGAGCAAGGGCCCGGCCGTGCACCCGCAGTGATTCTTCTATGGGAAGCACGCTGAAGAATATCATTCTCCTTGTGATTTCGCTGCTGATAGGTATAGGCGTCACCTACATGGGCACATCGCTCATGGAAGGGACGTTCCCTATCGACCAGCAGCTCCAGATAATCTTCGCTGTCATCCTAACGATTTTCGCCTACACCGCCTTCTATTTCATGACCAAGGGCGGCGGCTGACAGCCATCTGTCTATCTTCTTTTTCAGTCTTTCATCCGGGACTACTACGACCACCCCTTCCCCTGGCTGGCCGTATATTATAATGTCCTCCCTGCCCGCGCTTCTTATGAATGCTAAAGCAGTGAGGTCCTCCTCACCGTCAATAAGGACCGCCCCGCCCTTCTCTATGAGCATGGGGGCGTCGGCTATTATCGATTCGGAGAGCGTCCCGGGCGGGTTGCGATACCTGGCAGGATTCCTGAATGCGTTCTCGAGTATTTTCTTCCTCTCAGGCTCAAGGTCAAGCCTCATGAAAAGATAATCAAAAACAGCCAGGTGCGGGCGTACCCCTGCGCCAAGCAGGCCGAGTGTGCAGACATCCCCGATGGAAATTATACGGTGCGTCCTGCTGAGATCCCCCAGCCCTTCGTAACCCTTCTGGAGCTTTCCTAGGGGCTCCTTGAGCGCGGCTTTGATATCCGCGGGAATGGCTACCATGGCCAGAATTCCCCGTGGATATTATTAAATGCCGTGGCCTGAGAAATCCTCCGCCTAAGAGCATCAGAAACACGGCTTAAGCCGTGGGATGAGAAGGCCACTACTTTCCGTCGTTGCCCCGCGGAAATGACCTCCCTGATTTTGTTTATAAAGGACCTTTGAGACGATTTCCCATGCGGATGCGCGCCTGGAAATTCAGACTCTATCCTTCCAAAGC
>JAZDMN010000059.1:0-4996 GCA_043800955.1 Microcaldota archaeon | reverse complement strand
CTCACGCAGCGCGGCTACAAGCTTCTCCCTCCAGTTCTCTTCGGTAGTTTCCACGAATAGCTGCGCAAGGCCCATCGCCTCAGCCTGCTTTTTCGTGGCGTCGATATTGGGGTGGTGGAACATCATGGAGTAGTCGGGGGGCCGGACGGTGAGGAGGACGGTTTCATAGCCCTGCTCCAGGGCCCAGCCTGTCGCATAGACCGAGTCCTTGCCACCTGAAAAAAGCACTGCGACGCGCATATGATTATAATCCCGCTTGCGAATTAAAAAAACAATGGTAAAAACGCAACCGCAGATAGACGCGGCCATCTTCGACCTCGATGGAACGCTATTCCTTGGCAAGACCCTGATTAATGGGGCTTTGGAGACCATTGATGCTCTTCAGAAGTCGGGCATCAAGACGCTTTATCTGACAAACGCCGGAACGAGGAGCCGCAAGGGCGTCGCAGAAAAGCTGGACGCGCTCGGATTCCCTGCAAGGGCCGAGGAGGTCTATTGCGGCTCATATCTGCTCTCCAGATACATCATGGAAACGCATAAGGGGAAAACGGTTTTTCCGGTGGGGGAGCCTGGGCTTTGCGAGGAGCTGAGGCGGAATGGGATTGCTGTCGATGAAAGCGGAAAGGATTGCGGGATAGTCGCGGTCTGCCTTGACCGGACGCTCACATACGAGAAGCTCGGGAAGGCGCATGTCCTCCTGCGCAAAGGCGCGCTTTTCCTGGCGACTAACAAGGACCATATTTTTCCAACCGAAAATGGCACCATGCCAGGGGCAGGGGCGATTGTCGCCGCGCTCGAGTTCTCTTCCGAACGGACACCGCATGTGGTTGGGAAACCGAATCCGATGGCATTCGAACTGATGAAGGCCGAGCATAAAATCGAAAGCGGCCGGACAATCATGGTCGGCGACAGGCTGGATACCGATATCGCATTTGCCCGCAATTGCGGGATGAAATCGGCCCTCGTCCTGACCGGGAATTCAAAAAAGTCTGATATCGGGGACCTAAAGCCGGATTTCGTCCTGGATTCGGTCGCGGATCTTATGAAAAAGATAAGATGAATGGGGATGAGGAAAATAGGGTGGGATGATGGAGAACGATTAATCCTCCATCAGGTCCTTTAGCGTGTCGCTCGGGATATCCGGCGTGAAGAGGCTTTCGTCGATGTTGACGAGGTTGGACGTGTCTGTTTGCGTAGGCGGGGTTCCTTGCGCGCTCACCTGCTCGCCGACGATGCTGTAGCTTATCTGGACCATAGTCCCGCAGCGGCATTTACCTGCAAACAGCAGCTCCTTGACTTCGAGTTCGCTGTTGAATGTAACGGTAGATTCCATATTGCAGCTCGAACACTTGACAGTCCTCTTAAGGTCGGTCATCTAATCACCTGAAAATGATTAGCGTGCGCGGTTTATATTCCTTAACCAGGCGCTAACACCGCCCTCTTGAGAGGGTGATACAGCGCTATTACCGATTCATGATATGCTTCTCCCGCGGAAATGAGGTGTCGGTCCATGCTTATAAATCGCCTCCACTGCGTACTTCTCATGTCGATGCGCTCATGGAAATTCCGTTTGTATCCAAACAAGGCGCAACGTCAGGAGATGCAGGCGCATCTCCGGCTCTCAAAAAACCTGTGGAATGATATGCTGGAACTGACGAAGGACACTTACGCCACGTATGGGAAGTTTTCAACTACCGGGGCATTGAACGAACTTGCAAAGACAAGCGGATTATATTCCCAGGTTGCCCAGGACGTATTCAGGCGCTTAAACAAGTCCATCTTCGGCATGACGGCAAAGAGAAAAAAGGGATTGAAAGCAGGATTTCCACGTTTCAGGAACATTGATAGGACGAAGAGCCTGACGTATCCGCAGTCCGGCTTCTCCCTCAAAGGAAAGAAGCTGAAGGTCACACCCTTCGGCGAAATCAACATCAGGATACACCGGGAAGTAATGGGCAATATCAAGACACTCACGCTCAAAAGAGAGGCATCGGGAAAGTGGTATGCAGTCCTGACAGCAGAAGAGGGGCCGAAATCATCTGTAGAGAACAACTGCAGCCCAGTTGGTATAGATCTCGGCCTGGTCAACTTCGCCGTTCTCTCAGACGGCACCGTCATCAAAAATCCAAAACACCTGAGAAAATACGAGAAGCTATTGAAGAAGAAACAGCAGGATTTGTCATTCAGGAAAAATGGAAGCCAGAACCGGAAGAAAGCTAAGCACAGGCTGGCAGTCGTGCATGAGAAGGTCCGGAATACCCGCAAGGATTTCCTGCATAAACTATCAAGGCAGTTGGTTAATGCTCACTCATTCATAGCATTGGAGGATTTGGATTCTGCTGATATGTCCCGGCAGAATTACGGAAAGTCAATCAAGGATGCAGGGTGGAGTGAGTTTACGAATATGCTCTCTTACACGGCAGGGAACGACGTTTCGTTCCCTGCGCCCATTGAACGTTGCGACGTTTAATCGGGAGGCTGAAAGTGCTGGTTCGAGAGTCGTGTTCGTAAATCCTGCGAACACTACGAAAGAATGTAGTGGTTGCGGAGGAATGGTCAGGAAGGAACTGCGGGAACGGCAGCATAACTGTCCGTCCTGCGGGTTGTCAATAGACCGCGACCTGAACGCCGCGCTAAATATACTCGCAAGAGCTACCGGCGGAACGCCGGGAAGTCACGCTTGTAGAGACGTCTCAAGAGAGATGTCCATGAAACAAGATGCCACGGGCTTTAGCCCGTGGTAGTTCACAATGTGATTACCCGCTTCTCGGTGATTATCTCATCCATACGCTGGTCGTTGTCGTGGCGGGGGAGCTTGTCGACTACCTGGAAGTCGTAGCAGATGCCGATACGGTAGGCGAAGGAGTGCGCAAGGTAGCTGTCGTAATAGCCCTTTCCGTATCCGAGTCTGTGCATGCAAAGCCCGAATACAACTCCGGGCACGACGACGAGTTCTGGCTCTATTGGTTTCATGCCATGCGTTTTAGGTTCCGGGATTCCGAATTTGCCAGGTACAAGCGAGTCGAGCGATTCGAACGGATAGAAGACCATTTTGTGGGCGGTCACGGGCGCAGCAACGGTCTTGCCCAAGCCGATTGCGGCAGCTATCATGGGACGGGTATCGACCTCGTTTCCCTTCGGAATGTAGAAACCGATTGTTTTGGCTTCCTTGAAGCGGGGGTGGGCGAGCAGGCGCTCGGCTATGGAAGCGCTCATCTGCGCAACGTCCTTTGGGACAATGGAACCTCGGGCCTTTAGCATTTTTTCCCTGAGCGCTTTCTTGAGGTGCTGCACCATTGGGGATTAGTCTGGGATGAAGATTAAAAAGATGACGAGATAACGGAAGCTGAAGCGGACGACCGGGGGGTTGGAATCACCCTGGTGCCGCCATGTAGAAATAATATGTCTCGAATCCGCTTGCGCCAGGGCCATAAGGTGTCGGGACGAGGAGCTCGAAATCGCCGGTCTCGTCGTTCCACAAAGTTGAGTTGCTCGCTGTCATGGTGCAGAAAAGCACCTGGTCCTTGATTGGCGTTGGCGCCATCTTGAGAAGGCAGGTCTGGAATCCGCCCGGATAGCCAGTGTCCGCATAATCCATGTCTGAGATGCTGGTTGCCCCGATTTGCAGTGTGCAGTTCGTCCCGGTGAACGTATGGTTGGCCGAATCAGATGCCAAAGGACTGAACCCCCAGGCTCCATCGACATCCCCGCGGAGTCCGGGGAACGCTTCGAAGGTATGGACGGTGCCGTTGGTCGAAACGCAGATGATGCTTCCGTTACCGTCCCATAGCCATGAGTATACCAGGGCGGACGTGCTGTCGCCAAGAATGATTTCTGCCGACGAGATGTTTCCATAGAATGCGGCCCAGCGGTCTGTCAGCATGGCGGCGGATATGTTCGCCATCGTGAGGTTGCCCGGGGAGGTGGAAACGTTCCCGGCATAGGAGCCGCCTTCCCAGCGCGGAAGGTCTTGGCTGGTAACGTTCACACCGAAAAGCTCGACCTGCTGACCGGTAATGTTGATTTCTTCGGAGCCGTTCTCCAGGGGGCCGAACTGGCTGAATGAGTTGAGGTTGCTGAGGGTGAGGGTGTTCGCACCAGTATTGAGCGAGGCCGGGAGCGCGCTCCATGCCCCGTTGTAGCGAAAAAGGACGAATCTGGATTCGTTGTAGCCTGTGAGCTCGGAGTCCTGCCATGACCAGACCAGCGTGTCTATGCTCGGCGAGCCGGAGGCCGGGGTGATGTTCACGAACTTGTTTCCGAAGCTCGTGTAGTTGGCTGGCAGCCCGGAGGCATTCAGCGACCAGAATATATCATATAGTTCGCCAGCGCCCAGAGTGTCATTTATGGAGATGTTGGTGAAATTCTGGTAGTCGCCAGCAGGATTGTCGAAAACCACTCCGGAGAGCATGACATCGAATGGCAGGGAGGAGTCTGCTTCCAGCGTTAGGTCGGGATTGTTGCCATAAAGATGGTCGCCGGTCATCAGGGTCTGGTTCGAGTCGTAAAGATACACGCCGCCATAAGTGCTGCCCGAGACGGAGTTGTTGGTGAGGGTGTTGTTCGAGCTGGAGTAGAGCCAGAAGCCATACTGCAAGTTGTTGAAGGCTGTGTTGTTGGTGAGGGTGTTGTTGTTGGAGCTGGAGTAGAGGAGGAAGCCATGCTGGGTGTTGTTGTAGGCAGTGTTGCTGGTGAGATTGTTGTTGGAGCTGGAGGAGAGATAGAAGCCGTAGAAGGAATTGTTGTAGGCGGTATTGTTGGTGAAGGTGTTGCTGGAGCTGGAGGAGAGGGTGAAACCGTATGAGTTGCGGTAGGCGGAGTTATTGGTGAAGTTGTTGCTGGAGCTGGAGTCGAGGCGGTAGCCGTACTGGGTGTTGCTGTAGGCGGTTTTGTTGGTGATGTTGTTGCTGAAGCTGGAGGAGAGGTAGAAACCGCGATTGGAGTTGTTGTATGCGGAGTTGTTGGTGAGATTGTTGTTGGAGCTGGAGTAGAGGTA
>JAZDMN010000050.1:0-14394 GCA_043800955.1 Microcaldota archaeon | reverse complement strand
CCTCCAGTTCCGCCAGCGCTCCACCCTCGTCTATTACCCCGTCCTTTCCAATATGTCCTGAATAAATGTCTGCTATGGCGCTACCGACGATTATCCCGTCCGCCCCTGCTTCTACGAGAGCTGCCGCGTGGGCCGGCTTTGATATGCCAAAACCCACAGCCACAGGCAGGCCTGTGATGCCTTTCATCTTTTGCACAAGTTCGGCGGCCTCTTTCCCAAGGTTATCGCGCGCGCCGGTGGTCCCCAGCGCTCCTACCGCGTAAATGAATCCCTCTGCCTTCTCTGATATCTTCATCAGGCGCGCGTCGCTGCAGCTTAAGCTCACCATACGGATGAGCGTGAGCCCTGCCTCTCTGCAGGCGGCCTGCAGCGCAACGGATTCTTCCAAAGGGACATCCGGCACAATTAGCGCATCCGCTCCCGCGTCCCTGGCTCTCCGGAGGAATCCCTCTCCCCCATTGGCAAGGATGATATTGTAATACGTCATGACTATGACCGGTATTTGCGTCTGTTCGCGTATCTCCCGCAGCACATCAAGCGCTTTGGATGGCGTCATGCCGCTACGCAGCGCCCGCGCTGAAGCAGCCTGGATTGACATACCATCCGCAATCGGGTCGGAGAACGGGATGCCGAGTTCGATTGCATCCGCGCCGGCTGCGGCAAGCGCCTTCACTGCCCGGATTGTGAACTCCGGGTTGGGGTCCCCGCAGCATATGTATGGCATGAACGAAGCGCCGCCTTTTCCGAATGCGTCCTCCAGCTTCATGGTCCTGCCCCCCCGCCGCTCCGGGTTTCCAGTTTCGTGTTTTCCGCCTCGAGCCCCCTGACATGGTCGATATCCTTGTCGCCGCGCCCGGAAAGGTTCACGATGATTATTTGCTCCCTCCCCATCTTTCCTGCCGTTTCAATGGCGTATGCGACCGCATGCGAGCTTTCGAGCGCCGGGATTATCCCCTCGCATCTGGCAAGCGTGTGGAAAGCCCGGAGCGCATCATCATCCATCACAGCCGCGTACCTCACCCTCCCCTCATCGCTGAGTCTCGCATGCTCCGGTCCCACCGCCGGATAGTCCAGGCCGGCCGAAACCGAATGGGTTTGCCTTATCTGCCCGTTTTCATCCTGCAGGAGATAGCTCATCATGCCGTGCAGCACGCCTACGCTGCCGTCTCCGCAAAGGCGGGCAGCATGCCTTTTTCCGTTCCCGCCCGCTTCCACGCCGACCATCCTGACCGGGTCGCTGAGGAAAGGATGGAAAAGGCCTATCGCGTTGCTTCCGCCGCCGACGCATGCTACAAGCAAATCCGGCAGTCGTCCTTGCGCCTCCATTATCTGCATGCGGGCCTCAAGGCCTATCACGCGCTGGAAATCCCTCACCATTGTGGGATATGGGTGTGGGCCGAGAGCAGAGCCTATCAGGTAATGCGTGTCGCGGAAGTTCGCTGCATAGTCCCTGAGCGCCTCATTCACCGCGTCCTTCAGCGTTTTCGAGCCGCTCTGAACGATATTCACCTTCGTTCCGAGCAGTTTCATGCGGAAAACGTTCGGCGCCTGCCTCTCAGCATCGGTCTCGCCCATGTATACCTCGCATTCCATCCCGAGCAGGGCCGAGACGGTCGCGGCAGCCACGCCATGCTGGCCCGCTCCGGTCTCGGCTATTATCCTCTTTTTTCCCATCCTCTTGGCGAGCAGCGCCTGCCCCAGGGCATTGTTTATCTTGTGCGCGCCGGTATGCAGGAGGTCCTCGCGCTTGAGATATATCTTCGCCCCGCCGCATCTTCTTGTGAGCGACTCGGCATAGTAGAGGGGCGTCTCACGGCCGGCGTAATCCTTCAGGTATCGCGCCAGCTCATCCTGGAACCCCTTCTCCTGGCTGAACCTCGCGTACGCCTCCTCAAGCTCCTGCAGCGCGGGCACGAGCGTTTCCGGCACGAATTGTCCGCCGTATGCTCCGAAATACCTATCCATCGGCACCGCCTTCCTTCAGTTCCCTTATCTTCGCCTTCAAATCCTTCGCTTTCCATATCGCCGTGCCGACAAGCGCGCCGTCCGCTCCGGCCTCCCTGACCGCCCTCACGTCCCCGCTGCTCCTGATTCCGCTTTCGCTTATCAGCGGCCTGTCCGCCCCGCCTACCTCCTTCACTATCCGCCCGGTCCTGCCGATATCCACATCGAGGGTCTGTAGGTTGCGGTTGTTGATGCCGAGAATATCCGCTTCGGTCTCCATCGCGGCCTTCAACTCGTCAGCGTCATAGCTCTCAAGCAGGACCTCTAGGCCGTTTTTGTGCGCGCTGTCAATCAGCCCGTCCAAATCAAGAGAGAGCCTCTTGGCGACCTTGACCACCAAAAGCACCGCGTCCGCTCCGGATTCCCCCGCCGCGATTATCTGTTCTTCGGATATGACAAAATCCTTGAACAGGACCGGCAGTCCTGCCTTCTTAGCCAATGGGATGTTGTCTATGTCGCCGCGGAATATCTTCGGCTCGACCACGACGGAAATCGCATCCGCTCCGCTTACCCGGAAATCCGCGGCCGCTTTCTCCACGTCTATGCGCGCAAAAGAATACTCCCCGGCCGGAGATGCGTGCTTTATCTCGCATATCAGGGCGAACCTGTCCTGGCCGAGCCGCCCTAGCAGCGAAACCCCTCCACCTTTATACCTGCCGCGGCCGCTGTAGTATCCCTCGCGCAGGCTCTCCCCTGCATTATCTATGAACCTATCCAGTATGTCCATTCCCCTCTCCCCCGAAAGTCTTCAGCATCTCCAGCTTCCGCATCGCCGCGCCGGAATCCACAGAAACGCGCGCGGCCTCCACCCCATCGCCGATGCTTTTCGCTTTCCCGCCCACATAGACGGCTGCCGCAGCATTGAGCAATGCGATGTCCAGCGCCGCCCCCTTTACGCCTTTCAGGACCGAGAGCATGATGCTTGCGCTCTCCTCCTTCGAATCAGCCGTAGGCGCCTTCTGCTCCCTGAAACCGAATTCCGAGGCGTCCAGCTCGTATGTCTCGACCCTGCCGTCCCTCAGCTCTGACACCCTCGTCTTTCCGAGCCCTATCTCGTCCATCCCCCCCGAATGGACCACGAGCGCGCGCTCTGTCCCGAGCGCCCTGAGGACCTCTGCCATCGTCTCTGTCAGCGACGCGTCGAACACGCCGAGCACCTGGGCCTTCGCATTGGCAGGGTTCGTGAGTGGGCCGAGGATGTTGAAGATCGTGCGGATTCCAAGCTCCTTCCTCACGCCCGCGACGTTCTTCATGGCTGGATGGAAGAGGGGCGCGAACATGAACCCTATGCCCGTCTTCTCTATGCACTCCCTGGCAGCATCCGGCGCGAGCATCTTCACGCCAAGCTCTTCGAGCACATCGGCCGAGCCGCATCTCCCGGACACCGCCCTGTTGCCGTGCTTCGCAATCGCCACACCGCTTCCCGCGGCAATGAACGCCGCGGTGGTGGAAATGTTGAACGTGTTGGACGAATCGCCGCCGGTGCCGCACGTGTCCACGAGCGTTTCCACAGCTGGCCGGATGGTGATGGCGTGCTTCCTCATGACCCTGGCGAGTGCGGCTATCTCATCCAGGCTCTCACCCTTCATCTTCAATGCGATTAGGAAAGCCGCGGTCTGGGCGGGTGTGTATATGCCATCCATGATGGAGCTCATGGCGGCTTCTGCATCCTCCGGTGTGAGATTCTCTTTCCTGACGAGCTTCTCCAGTATCATGGCCGCGCCTCCAGGAAATTTCCGAGTATCTTCTTCCCGTCCTGCGTCATTATGCTCTCCGGGTGGAACTGGACCCCGTATATCGGCAGGCTCTTGTGCCTTATCGCCATGACCGCCCCATCATCATTGCATCTGGCCGAGACTTCGAGGCAGTCTGGTATGTCTGTGCCGACAAGTGAATGGTACCTCATGACCTGGAGGGGGTTCGGGACGCCTTGGAAGAGCCCTTTCCCGTCGTGCTCGATGAGGCTCGTCTTGCCGTGCATAGGGGTGGCCTTCACGACATTCCCGCCGAAATGCCGTATGATGCCCTGATGGCCGAGGCATACGCCGAGGATAGGTGTGTCCCGGACCTCCGAGAGTATGTCGGCGCATACCCCGAAATCCCGCCTGTTTGCAGGGTTTCCCGGCCCGGGCGAGAGCACGATGGCATCGGGAGCGAGGGCCTCCACTTCATCCATGGAAATCCTGTCGTTCCTGCGGACCTCCACCTGATGGCCCAGCGTGGAGATGAGCTGGGAAAGGTTGTAAACGAACGAGTCGTAGTTGTCTATTACCAGTATCATCATCCCGCCTCCAGCGCCTGCAGCAGGGCGCGCATCTTGTGCTCGGTCTCATCATACTCGCGCTCGGGTACTGAATCATGGACTATCCCAGCGCCGGCCTGCACGTACGCCTTCTTCCGCTGGGCGATGAGCGTCCTGATTGTAATCGCGAAATCGCAGTTCCCGTTGAACGAGAAATACCCGAGAGCCCCGCCATACGGCCCGCGCCTGTGCCCTTCAAGCTCCTCGATTATCTCCATAGCCCGGACTTTCGGCGCACCCGTCAACGTCCCTGCGGGGAAAAGCGCATCAAAGGCATCGAAGCAGTCCTTTCCTTCCCGGAGCGTGCCGGAAACCTGCGAGCCCATATGCTGCACGTGCCTGTACTTGTACACCCCCATAAGCTCAGGGACCGAGACTGAACCTCCCGCAGCCACCTTCCCCACATCGTTCCGTGTCAAATCCACGAGCATGAGGTGTTCGGCCCTCTCCTTCTCATCGCTCAGCAGCTTCTGCTCCAGCATGCTGTCTTCCTCCGGCGTCTTGCCCCTTGGCATGGTGCCGGCCAGCGTCGCGAAGCTGTCTATGCGCTCCCCTTCGACGCGGACAAGGTTCTCAGGGCTTGAGCCGACGATGCACCTCTGGCCGAAATTGAGGAAATACATGTAGGGCGAGGGGTTGGTCTGCTTCAGGTAATTATAGTACTTCAGGAGGTTGCCCTCGAAAGGGACCGTATACCTCCTTGATAGCACGACCTGGAAAATCTCGCCATCGCGTATCCGCTCCTTGGCGACCTCCACCGCCTTGACGAACTGCTCCCGCTCCATTGAGGGCAACGCATTGCCCGATTCGAATTGCCCGGAGAACCCGTCGTCCTTTGCAAGCGAGAGGACATTCCCCATCCTGTCCTCCCCATGGGACAGATAATGGACGGTCTTGGCCCTGTGGTCATACACTATGCAGTCCTCGAAGATGCCGAATTCGAAATCCGGAAAGCCGAAATCATCGCGGGTTTTCTCCGGGATTTCCTCCAGATTGCGCATATAATCGTATGAGAAGTACCCTACCGCTCCGCCAGTGAATCCCTCCTTATCCACCCTCTTCCTGGGGATTGCATCGGCAAGGGCCCTGATAGGCGATTGTGCGTCCTGCACCTCTCCGTCCGTTTCCACGACTTTCTTCCTGGCCCTCACCATGGACTTTGGCGCAAACCCGATGAAAGAGAACCGCGCAAGCTTCTCCGTGCCTTCCAGCGATTCGAGCAGGAATGAGTGCTCATGCTCCCTATTGATGCGCTGGTAGAGCTGGTACGGATTCAGCGTGATGTCAAGTTTTCTGTGTATCAAGTTTTTCACCTGTCAGATTTCTTGCACCAATGATATATTTAAATCTTTTATGTACAAAAATATACATTATGTATCCTATCCTGGAAGATGCGTTTTTACGCTATCCGATGCGCAAAAAAGTGGCCGAGGTTTTGCTCATGCAGGGCCTCCGGGTTGATAAAAACGGGCGGATTTTTTCCGGAAATATTGAGGTAAGTCCGGTGAAGATAGCCCGTGCCCTGCATGTCGACCGGCGTGTAGTGCTTGAAACTGCCAGCATGATTGCTGATGTGCCCGAGCTATTTGGCATCTTCGAGTCCCTTGCACCCACAGCGTTCATCCGGGGGGTCGCGAAGCATCTCGGTTTCGAGGTGATTGAGATAGAGGCAGAGCCCCATGCTGTAGGGATAGTGAGCGCGGTCAGCGGCATAGTTGCGGACGCGAAAATAAGCATCCGGCAGATAGTGAGCGACGACCCGGATATCTATCCATCTCCGAAGCTCACGATAGTGCTGGAAAAGCGGCTGCCCGCCCAGGCTTTGATAAGAATCCGCGAGCTGAAAAATATAATGAGGATCTCCATAGGCTAGCGGGCATCACTTCTCTATCCTGAAATCCGGTTCAATCCGGCGCCAGTCCATGTTCATGAACTGCCAGAGCTGCTTGATTGTCGAATCGTATACGAGGTTGTTCTTCGACGCGATCTCTTTGGGGCGGTCGATTTCAATCAATGGAAAGCGCCTCATCCAGTCAATCTGTTCACGGAACGGGTTGCGCTCGATGACGTAGATGCGGTTCCGCTCCTTCTTGATGCCCTCGCACCAGACAATCACCTTATCTATCTCTTCCCTTGTGACCATGCAATCCACTCTCGGACCGATTTAATAAGATTTTCCAATCATATACGCCATAATGGCAGAACCGATAAAGAAAGCCGCATCGAAGGATGCGCCTGTGCCAAAGGCAAAGAAACCTTCCGTCCTTTCCCCAACCGCCCCTTCCGCAAAGAAAGGAGGTCAGGCGACGGCCGCACCAGTTCAAAAGCCAAAGCCGGCAGCTTCCGCATCGCCTGTTTCCAAGAAAAATCCTGAAGAAACTGACGATTTTGTCGAAATAATCTCCCAGCCGGTCTCGGGCGCCTGGGATTTTCTCCAGAAGGGCTACCCATCTGTCTATATTTCCCTCCTGAAGCTGAACCTTGTCCGTAACGTTCTTTATTTCCTCTCCATCGTTGCGCTTTTCGCGATATTATTCGGCATCGCAATTGCCTTCCCCGGATACGCAACCACCTCTCCGCTTATTTTCTGGGGCGCCTTGCTGTTCATCATGCTCGCCGGTTTGGCGCTCATCCTCTGGATGGTGCAGTCGTTCGAGTCCGCGGCCTATATCCTTGTTGCGCAGAAACTGGTCGGAAAGCCGTATTCAATGGCCGGTGCGCTCGGCAGCGCCAGCAGGCCCACTTTCAAGTACGCCTTCATCGACCTGCTGCTCCGGTTGATTGTGCTGGCGCCAGGCCTCCTCCTGTTCCTGCTCCCGTTCGGCATCCAGATGGGGACAGGAATGAATGCGATTCTTGCGCCCGGGCTGGTTTTCGCGTACATAGCATTCCTCATATACTATTTTTTTGCAAATATCGTCTATGAATTCCTGACGCAGTTCTGGAGGTATGGCTTCCTTTTTGAAGGGTTCGGCGTGATCGCGTCGCTGAAGAGGGCGCTTGCGCTTATCCGTAGCCGCCCGATTGAGACATTCGTCTTCGACCTCGTGTATGTCGTGGCACTCCTCATCTTTTCCATCCCGTCCTTCGTTTTCAGCGTGGTCGCCTATTTCGTGCTGATGTTCGTGCAGCTGTTTTCCCTCATGGCGCTGGGGATGGCGGGCTATGCTGTATATATCGCTGTGGCGTTAATCCTCTCGGCAGTTGGAATAGTTTTCAGCTCGATGATGGAGACCGCCTGCAGGCCGCTGCATTATCTATACTGGAAAGGAATTGCGGAAAGGGCTAAGAAATGACCCGCGCGCTAATCTGCCCCAGATGCCGGACAATAATTCCAGGTGCATTCTATCCGCCAAAGGCAAAGCTGGCCATGGCTGCCACCTGTCCGAAATGCGGCGATGTGGAGGCGATGATTGTCGAGCTTGGGCGGGAGACCCGCGGCGGAAAATGGGCAAAGGACGTGGAGCCGACCGAGCTCGAAGACCAGGAAACCGAGCTGATAAGCTCGATTATCCCTGGCGGCGGGGCGCTTTTCTCTATAGGCAATAGCCTGAAGGTGGCGCGGTTCATCGGACTGAGGCTGCTTGTATTCTGCTCGGCATATCTCCTCTTTCGGGATTCCGGCGCCCTGAACCTCCAGAACCCTTATGTGCTCGTCCTGGGTTCGTCGCTTTTCCTGCTGCTGTCCCATCTCGCCTACCTCATATCTGGGCGGCTTAATCTGCGCTCCTTCATCAAAGAATACGATGCTACGGCCGGTTTTTTCCTGGTCTTGACCGCCTTGATGGTCCTCGGCCCGCTCCTGGTGTTCGAGGTGCTGCTGATAGCATTCAGCCCGCTGTACTTCCTGCTGGATGCAGCCATAGCTGCGCTGTCTTTTTTCCTGTGGCGGGAAGAAGCGGGGTCAAAAAAGGATTAGCGGATGCGCGCGGAAAGCTCATCGAAAAATTTCTTCGCCCTCCTTCCCCAGGCATCCTTGTCCTTGATTTCCCCTTTTTCATCGAATAAGTCTTGGACCGAAGCGAAATAGAGCGCCTCCCTAAGGAGCGGCATCCGCAGCTCGACCGCGACAAGCCGCAGCTGCTCGACCGCCCTCGCCCCGCCAAGAGGCCCTGCCGATACGCCGCATATCCCAAGCGGCTTGCCCTTGTATTCCTCGTATATCGAATCGAGCATTAACTTCAGCTCGCCCGGATAACCATGGTTGTACTCCGGGACCACGACAATCAGCGCGTCTGCCCTCTTCACCTTGGCGGAAAGTTTTTTCGCCCCATCGCTTTTGCAGGAGTTGTCGGTAGCAACCATCGGGAAATCGCGAACATCGAGAATCTCGCTATCGAATCCATGGCCTTTGGCTACGGATAGGACGAACCTGGCCACCTTCTCCGACTGCCTTCCTTCCCTTCCGGTCCCAAGGATTACTGGTACATACATGAATCCACCTGCCCCCCTAGACTGAAACCCTGGCAATCCTTGCCTCGGCTTCCTTCCAGTTCAGGTTCTTGAAGAACGCGTTTATGTATTCAGCTCTTTTCAGTCCGTAGTCGGTCATGTAGGCATGCTCGAATACGTCCATCACAAGTAGCGGGGCGCAGCTGGATGGGTGCCCCACATCATGCTCGTTTATCCACATGTTGAAGAGGCGCTTTCCTGCAAGGTCGTAGTAGAGGATTACCCAGCCGATGCCGCGCATCGCGCCTGTGGCCCGAAAATCCATCTCCCAATTCTCGAGGGAGCCGAACTCCGCGACGAGCATCTCCGAGAGCTTCGGTGCCACGTCGGGTTTCGCGCTGCCCTTTGCCATGTTGCCGAAATACAGCTCATGCAGTCTCATGCCGTTGAACTCCCAGCCGAAACGGCGTTTAAGCTCCGCATACTCCGGCACCGTGGTCTTGCCCTCCTTCGCCATCGCCATGAGCAAACCCGCGACCTTATTCGTGTTCGCCACATAGCCCTGGTACAGCGTGAAATGGTTCTTCAGAAGCGTGTCGCTGAAACCTTCCATGCCCAAAAGCCCGTCGAAATTCTTCCCTTCATATGTCATCGAATCACCCGAATGGTTACGAACCTGACTTTCCCCAATTTTCTTATTATTCCGAAACCCGAAACGCTTGCCGTTGCTCACCTTGGTTTAGACCTCCCATCAATTCTGCCCAGCACGGACGGGCCTATTTTCAGCACTATGATGCAAACGAGGCAGAATAACGAAGCCCAAAGGAGATATGTCTGCAGTGAAAAGCCCAATCCAGTCTCAAATGAATGGTTCCCAAATAACGATAGCATCCATATCATTAAGGGCACGAACAACAGAATCACGAGCATCAGGAAAATCCCGGATTTGTTAATCTTCAGGGGTCTCTCCGCGTAGCCGGATACAAGGATAATCGCCAAGATGGCCGCGACGACGGCCGCAATCCTCAGCACTCCGTTGAGGAAGGAATCCTGCATCTGCAATCCTTTCGAAGCCGCCTCCAAGATGCCAAGTATCGTCCCGGCAATGACCGCCAATATGAATACCTTGCCTATCCTGCCCCAGTCTGCCTTACCCCCCGGCGTGAAATATTCGAATAGGAAATCCAGGTTATCCATGCGTTACCCCTGCCTTTTGACAACCTGCAGGATATCGCCATCTGCAAGCATATGCTCCAGCCCGACCCTCTGGGGCTGGTGCTTTACGCTCTTTCCCCAGACAAGTCCGTAGCGGAATTCTTTTTTCAAATCTCGGTGCAGCTTCTCGCACACCTCGCCGACGCTGACGCCGCTCCTTACCACCATCGGGTCCTCCATATCTGCGACTTCGCCCTTGCGCTTTGTGTATATATGGATGAGGTCCAGCTTGTCATATATCTGGCGTTTCAGCTCCTCTATCCCAGCCCCCCGCTCGGCCGATACTGGGACATACTTGAAAGGCAGCTTCGGCAATGTCTTCACGAGGTCCGCCTTGCTCAGGAGATAGACCGCGGGGATGTAGGCGCGGTTGCCCTCCACGACGTCTATGAACTCGTCCACGGTTATGTCCTCGTGGAGAATCACGTCCGCATTGAACATGCTATACTGGTTCAGGGTGGCTTGGATGCCCCGTTCGCTTATCTTGGTGATTGGAACCGTATGGTTGATTGTTATGCCGCCTTTCATGGCCTTTCCGATTGAGACCCGGGGCCGATTGGCGTTCACCCGTATGCCAAATCCATATAGCTCGGTTTCGATTATGCGGCGCTGGTCCGGGTGGTTGGCCTCTATCATGATGAGAATCAGGTCCGCGTTCCTAGCGACAGCGATGACCTCTCTCCCCCTTCCCTTGCCGTCTTTCGCGCCCTCTATTATCCCTGGCAAATCAAGTATCTGTATCTTGGTGTTGCGGTAGTCCATGGTGCCCGGGATGCATTTTAGCGTCGTGAACGCATACGCTGCAGTCTTGGATTCCGCATTGGTAAGCTTGTTTAGGAGAGTGGACTTTCCCACGCTCGGAAGGCCTATGATTGCCACCGTGGCGTCGCCGCTTTTTTTGATGTCGAAGCCGCCCGCGCTCGCCCCGTGCTTCCTTGGCGCAAGCAATTCGCGGCGTATCTGCGCTATCTTCGACTTGACGATTCCGATATGGTACTCCGTAGCCTTGTTCTTCTGCGTGCGCGCAAGCTCGTCCTCGAGCTCTTTCAGCTTCTCCTGGAGTCCCATTTTCTTCAGCTACTTGATGTTGCGGTGTGTTTTTGAAATATTGTCAATCCAGCTTCTTGAGCCCCTTCCACCAGCAGTTCGAGTCGAGCGTCTTGAGTTTTGCGTGGAGCCGTTTCGCGCTTTTCGTCTTAAGGCGCTTGCCGATATTGTCCATCCACGTCTGCGCGCCCTTGTATCCGATGTCCAGGTACTCCTTTGCCTGGAAGGCGCATTCGAGGTAATCGGCGTCTTTCAGAATCATGCGCTCCTTATCTGAAAGGTCCAGCGTTCCGAGTATCGGGTTCTGGAGCGCAACCGGCATGGCGGCGGTCTGCTCTTTTTCGACTTTCCGCGTAAGTTCCCTCTTCACCTCTATATAGCGTGCGGTTATCTTGTTCATGTCCCCGAGGCGCGCCTCGTGCATGTCATGGAACACGGCTGCCGTGCAGAGCCGGTTCGCCTCCTCATCCCCCAGTCCCTCCATCTTCGCGAGTATGAACGCCACGACCGCCGTCCGGAAGGAATGGTCCGCCACGCTCTCGGGCTTATCCACCTTCTCGGCCCACCACCCGCTTCTTTTCACGCGCTTAAGCATGCCTGCCTCAAAGATATACTTCGCTATCCCTTCCATGCTGTTCTCTCTTTTCTCATGGTTTTAAATTGTTCTCGTCTCGGGCGCTCCCGGGTTTCTTGAAAACTTATATAAACCATACGAGAGAATCCCTTTCATGCGTAAAGTTGTCCTGCAGCTTGTTGCCATCTTGATGCTCGGGGGGCTGGCATTCTCAACGACAAATGTCACCGGCTGCCAGGCCCTCAATAATGCAACCGATACGTCCTACATCCTTGTGAACAACGTGGTTGGGGCGAACATCTCGGCGACGCCGGCCACCGGTTTCGGGTGCATAAAGTTAAACTACTCGAATGTCGTTTTCGACTGCAACGGTTACAATATCACCAACAATATCAGCGGAGCCTCAGACCGCTACGGTATCGTGCTGACACGAGTGGCGAACGTAATCGTAAAGAACTGCCCGGGCATCTCAAACTACACTTATGGTGACAATGATTATGCCGGCATCTACTCCTATCAGTCCAACCGCAGCCAGTTCATTAACAACACTGTCTTCAATAACTTTGACGGGTTTCGGTTTTACGGCGGTTCGCGCAACAACCTCAGCGGCAACGTTGCATGGAACAACTCAGTGGGTTTCCATCTTCTCTCATCGACCAGCAATAACACACTCACCAATAACACGGCCTTCAACAACTCGGTTGTCGGCGACGACTCGATCGGGTTTTACCTATCAGGTACGACCGGCAACAATCTCTCTAACAACAGCGCCTACGGCAACTACGTCGGCTTCCGTATCGAATCAAGCTCCGACAACCAACTCACCAACAACAGCGCCCAGGAGAATGCCCAACAGGATTTGAACGTCATCGTATCCTCAGATATTGATTGCAACAACACGTTCGATAACATGACCGGCTCCGGCGGCCGGCCGATAAACTACACCAACGCGACGGTAAGCTGGAGCGGCCTTGATGTTTCCGAACTTATACTATGCAACGCGGACAACTCCACGCTTTCGAACATCACGGTCCGCGGTTCTGATACCATTCGAAATAATTACCTGCAATTGCTGAGGGTAGAAAACACGACGATTACTGATTCGAACTCATCAGGTAATTATTATGGCATTTATCTTCTATCCTCATCAAACAATAGCGTCTCCGGCAGCGTAGCCTTCGATGATTACGCAGGCTTCTCAGTCGGAGGCGGCGGGAACAATTCGCTCTTCAACAACACGGCAGGCCTTGCAACCGGATGGGGCGGATTCTACCTCTCCGGGTCCAGAGGCAATAATCTCACGAACAATACCGCTTACAACAATTCCGAAGGCTTCAGGCTGGGCAGCGCAGATAACAATCTCCTGGCAAACAACACCGTTTTCGGCAGCGTCTCCGTATTCACCGGGGGTTTCTACCTCCAGGACGCTTCCGGGAACCAGTTCATCAACAACACTGCGCGCAACAACACGAACGGCTTCAAGCTTGATTTGAACTCGGACAACAACTTCTTCATAGGCAACACAGTATACAACAATTCACAGGATGGCTTCCTATTGAATCTCTGGGGCCTAATAGGCACAATAGACTCTGGCAACAACTTCACCAACAACACGATATTCAACAACTCCAGGACCGGCGTCAACGTGATGGGTGCGAACAGGACATTCCTCACCGGCGACCATTTCTACAACAACATCGTCGACCTCCGCATGAACTCGACCGCCCCGTTGCGCATCTACAACCTTTCAGCCGTAATTTTCGACAGCCCCCTTGGCAACTTCACCAACTACACCAACATCTCCATAAACGACACATCCACCGTAGCCTCCATCTATACATTCAATTGGTCGGCCCAGCCGGCCGCCTTGCCCGTCTTGCGGGATTCGTTTGCCGACAAATATCTGAACATCTCAAGGTCAGGCACGAACACGCTGGACAGCGTATACTGGCACTGGCAGGATTCCGAGCTTAACATCAGCAACAACGAATCGAGATTCGCCCTCTACAAATACAGCGGCAGCGGCGTCTGGTCGGCGCAAAACACCACTCCCGATACCGCTTCCAACACCCTGTCCCTGGCAAATCTCAATCCCGCCAGCGTCTATGCGATACTGGAGAACATCGCAGTTCCATGCCCCGTCTACACCTCCCCGGGTTCGTATCAACTCAATCAATCGTACTTCGGCGCATCGAACGACGTTTCGGAGATATCTCCCGGGGCTCTTGCGTGCATAAAGATAGCGTCATCGGACGTCATCTTCGACTGCGACGGCTTCAACATCACCAACGACGGGACCACTGGGACGACCATGGGCATCGCCCTCAACGGCTCGCTGACTAACGTCACGGTGAAGAACTGCCCCCGTATCTCAAATTACCTCTACGGCATATACGTATACCAATCCAACAACACCGTTTTCACCAACAATACCGCCTACAACAATTCCTTATACGGCTTCTACCTCTACTCCAGCTCCAACAACACCCTCACCAACAACATCGCCTTCAACAACTCGTACGGCGTCTACCTCTACTCCAGCTCCAACAACAATCTCACCAACAACTCCGCATACAACAACTCCAATCGCGGTTTCTACCTCTCCTCCAGCTTCAGCAACAACTTCACCAACAATACCGCCTACAGCAACACCCAGTACGGCTTCCGCCTCGACTCCAGCTCCAGCAACAACTTCACCAATAACTCCGCCTACCGCAACTCATACGGTTTCACCCTCTACTCCAGCTCCAGCAACAACTTCACCAACAATACCGCCTACAACAATTCCTTCTACGGCTTCTATCTCTCCTCCAGCTCCAACAACAATCTCACCAGCAACACTGCCTACAACAACACCCAG